>NC_011988.1:935000-1042500 GCF_000016285.1 Allorhizobium ampelinum S4
GGCTTAGAAGCAGCCATCATTTAAAGAAAGCGTAACAGCTCACTGGTCTAAATAAGGGTCTTTGCGCCGAAAATGTAACGGGGCTAAAGCCATGCACCGAAGCTGAGGATGTGCACGTAAGTGTACGTGGTAGCGGAGCGTTCCGTAAGCCTGTGAAGGGACAGTCGTGAGACATCCTGGAGGTATCGGAAGTGCGAATGTTGACATGAGTAACGATAAAGGGGGTGAGAGACCCCCTCGCCGAAAGACCAAGGGTTCCTGCTTAAAGTTAATCTGAGCAGGGTTAGCCGGCCCCTAAGGCGAGGCAGAAATGCGTAGTCGATGGGAACCACGTTAATATTCGTGGGCCTGGTGGTAGTGACGGATCACACAAATTGTACAGTCTTACTGGATTGATTGTGCAGTGGAGTGGTTCCAGGAAATAGCTCCACCGTATAGACCGTACCCGAAACCGACACAGGTGGTCAGGTAGAGTATACCAAGGCGCTTGAGAGAACTATGTTGAAGGAACTCGGCAAATTGCACGCGTAACTTCGGAAGAAGCGTGACCCCTTTTTACGCAAGTGGAGAGGGGTGGCACAGACCAGGGGGTAGCGACTGTTTATCAAAAACACAGGGCTCTGCGAAGTCGCAAGACGACGTATAGGGTCTGACGCCTGCCCGGTGCTGGAAGGTTAAAAGGAGAGGTGCAAGCTTTGAATTGAAGCCCCAGTAAACGGCGGCCGTAACTATAACGGTCCTAAGGTAGCGAAATTCCTTGTCGGGTAAGTTCCGACCTGCACGAATGGCGTAACGACTTCCCCGCTGTCTCCAACATAGACTCAGTGAAATTGAATTCCCCGTGAAGATGCGGGGTTCCTGCGGTCAGACGGAAAGACCCCGTGCACCTTTACTATAGCTTTACACTGGCATTCGTGTCGGCATGTGTAGGATAGGTGGTAGGCTTTGAAGCTTGGACGCCAGTTCGAGTGGAGCCATCCTTGAAATACCACCCTTATCGTCATGGATGTCTAACCGCGGTCCGTTATCCGGATCCGGGACAGTGTATGGTGGGTAGTTTGACTGGGGCGGTCGCCTCCGAAAGAGTAACGGAGGCGCGCGATGGTGGGCTCAGACCGGTCGGAAATCGGTCGTCGAGTGCAATGGCATAAGCCCGCCTGACTGCGAGACTGACAAGTCGAGCAGAGACGAAAGTCGGTCATAGTGATCCGGTGGTCCCGCGTGGAAGGGCCATCGCTCAACGGATAAAAGGTACGCCGGGGATAACAGGCTGATGACCCCCAAGAGTCCATATCGACGGGGTTGTTTGGCACCTCGATGTCGGCTCATCGCATCCTGGGGCTGGAGCAGGTCCCAAGGGTTTGGCTGTTCGCCAATTAAAGCGGTACGTGAGCTGGGTTCAGAACGTCGTGAGACAGTTCGGTCCCTATCTGCCGTGGGTGTAGGAATATTGACAGGATCTGTCCCTAGTACGAGAGGACCGGGATGGACATATCTCTGGTGGACCTGTTGTCGTGCCAACGGCATAGCAGGGTAGCTATATATGGAATGGATAACCGCTGAAGGCATCTAAGCGGGAAACCAACCTGAAAACGAGTATTCCCTATCAGAGCCGTGGAAGACGACCACGTTGATAGGACGGGTGTGGAAGCAGGGTAACCTGCGAAGCTTACCGTTACTAATAGCTCGATTGGCTTAATCGTTCTCATTGACCATGCTCATCGACTTCGTCGATGAGCCATCTGTTTAGCGCTCACGCATGAGCGGCTCGTATACGAGCCTATGCTCCGCGAGGGCGCCGAACGATCGGCGACGCGCCTTGCGCTTGCGGACTTCGTCCGAAAGTGCCAAGCAAAACGTCGCGGAATGACGTGTTCACACAATAAGAAAACGGGCAATGCCCGCCAGCTTCTCATCAACATTGCCCTTAGCTGACCTGGTGGTCATGGCGGGGCGGCCGCACCCGTTCCCATTCCGAACACGGCCGTGAAACGCCCCTGCGCCAATGGTACTTCGTCTTAAGACGCGGGAGAGTAGGTCGCTGCCAGGTCTGCTAAGCGCAATGTTCATACTCAAATCAATCATCTTCTCTCATAAACATCGGCCCCGCCGAAAACATAAAGGGTCGCTCAAGCGACCCTTATTCCGTTAACGAATAAAAATATATAACGCGGGGTGGAGCAGCCCGGTAGCTCGTCAGGCTCATAACCTGAAGGCCGCAGGTTCAAATCCTGCCCCCGCAACCAATAACTTACATCAATCCCGCAGCCTTAAACGCTGCGGGATTTTTGCGTTTGGGGAATGAGATCCTCCGGGCTTTCAGCGCTGTTTATATGTTACAAGGAAGGGTGCGCACAGTTTCGAACCCGCGGCTTACTCCGCAAGTACTCACGGTTGAGATGATACCGATTTTCGAAATTGCTTTGTGAAACTTTCTAGACGGTTGACGTAGCGCAAAGCGATATAAGCGACCATCAGTCATCTGTGTCTAGAAGGCTTATGTCTTCTGGACATAATTAAGGATGATGGCCATGGCACAGTCTAATTTTGTTTCGAGTGAGAATTCAATCGCACTGGAGGCTTTGCATCGCCAGATAAATGACCTTCGCGCTGACATTGCTGCTCATGCGCAAGATTTGTTGCAAGGTCTGTGCGGCTCGGCGGTGGTTCCCGCGCAACATAGGCCAGCGATTGAGAACCTCTGTCATTATCTTTCACTGCGCCACCGTGACCTTCGTGTTTTGCAGCGCGAGCTGATGTGGAGAGGATTGTCGTCTTTGGGCCGGCTGGAAAGCCGCGTGCTTCCAACCTTGGATGCGGTCTCCGCAGCGCTATCGGGTCTACAAGGTGTTGCGTCACACCTGGAGGAACTGTCAGAGAGTAAATTCTTTGCCGGAGAGCGATCGTTGCGAGTGGCAACAGAGGAATTGTTTGGACCGGCCCGCTCCTCTCGCCGCGGGCGGATCATGGTGACCATGCCAAGCGAGGCTGCTGATCAGCCGGATTTTGTACTTGATCTCGCCAAACGCGGGATGGACATTGCCCGGATCAATTGTGCGCATGATGACGAGAAGGCATGGACAATGATCTCCGGCCACGTCCGCGCGGCGTCAGAGATCATTGGCCATAAGCTGACCGTGTTGATGGATATCGCCGGACCAAAAATTCGCACGGAGACCGTCGCGGGAGAAAAGCGCAAACTTCAGGTCGGGGACCGCCTCAGATTGGTTGCGCAAGGAAAGCCGCGGCCAACGCAGGAGGTTGAGTTTGCGGCGACCGTATCGGTTGCGGAAATCGTCACCCGTGTCGCCGTGGGCCATCGGGTTCGATATGACGACGGTAAGCTTGAAGGTGTCGTTGAAGAAACGGGGCCAAACGAAGCGGTCATTCGTGTAACCCACACCAAAACCGGAGGTGTGAAACTCAAACCCGAAAAGGGTTTAAACCTGCCCGATACAGCGCTTGGTCTTTCGCCGCTAACGACGAAAGACTATTCCGATTTGGCAACAGTTATGACACACGCGGATATGCTGGGCTATTCCTTTGTCAGCCATGCTGATGATATCGACCTTTTGGAGGATGCACTGGCAAAATTTCCGGCCCGTTTGCAGCCGCTTGGCTTGATTGCCAAGATCGAGCAGCCGCAAGCTGTGACCAACCTGCCGGAATTGATCGTGCGAGCTCGATGCCGTAATCGCCCGTTTGCTGTGATGATCGCCAGGGGTGATCTGGCGGCTGAAATCGGCTTTGAGCGGGTAGCGGAAATGCAGGAGGAGTTGCTGTGGCTCTGCGAGGCAGCCGCTGTACCCACCATCTGGGCGACCCAGGTTCTCGAGGATCTTGTCAAAACCGGTCTGCCGTCCCGGGGAGAGATGACCGATGCCGCCATGGCCGCCCGCGCCGAGTGTGTGATGTTGAACAAGGGGCCTGCGGTGGGTGAGGCAGTGAGCCTTCTCGATAGTCTCCTTGCCCGTATGGACGGACATGTGTTCAAGAAGACCCCAACGCTTCGCGCCCTGAAATCATGGTAGCGGGCAATTGCTCGTAGCCATCATCTTGGGGACTTGCCCCTCCCAGCAATAGCGAAGAGGGGCAAGTGTATTCCAATTTACGAATTGCGGGTCGCCGTTACAGCAATCATTCCACGTAGTATTTATTGTATTGCTTGCGGAATTTCTCTGAGCCGCCGAAGTCGCTATAGCGAGTCAGCGTCTGCATGTCTGTCTTGTTCAAGAGAACGCCGAGGACCTTATTGCTGATATGGGGTTCTGCTTCGAGTAGATCGGACACCAGCTTCTTAGGCGTCTTACCCCATTCGACAACGAAGACGAAACCATCTGCCAAGGGGGCGAAGGCCTTGGCATCGACGACTGGGCCAAGCGGCGCAAGATCAACGATGATGTAATCGAACGATTGGCGGACATTTTCGAGCAAGGCATTCATTCCAGGCGATGCGATGAGCTCGTTGGTATGAGCCAGAGATCGGGCTGCCGCGCCGGGAACGATGGGTAGGACGGCAAGTTTCGTTTCCTGGTCGACCTTGATGCAATCCTGCCAGGAGACCTCACCAAGCACGGCCTGCACGAGGCCGGTTTTCGGGGCGGGCTGCAGAAGCCGGCTGAGGCTCGGATTGCGTAAGTCGGCGTCGATCAGCAATGTCCGCTTGCCGCTGGAGGCAAGCAGAACGGCGAAATTTGCTGCAACCGTAGACTTACCTTCGCCAGGAAGTGCCGACAGGACACCGATAACGCGGCTTGTCTTGCCCTGTAGAATAATATCGGTGGCCAGCTTGGTATTGCGCAGGGTTTCTGTGAAGGCGGATCGGGGCGCTTCGATCACGGTTCGCATCATTCTGTCGAGCGATACATTTTCCGCGCCAGGAACGACTGTCGCTCCCTTAGGCGCTTTTTGACGCCAACGGGCAAGTTTGGGATTGATCGGCTTTTTCAACTTGGGACCGAGACGCGGCAGATAACCCAGAGATTTTTGGCCAAGTGTGGTGCGTACGTCGCTTTCCAGCCGGAAATACCGCTCCTGCATTTCCTGAAGAAAGGCTAGCCCGGCACCGGCCATCAGGCCGAGAACCATGGAAAGGGCGATCACCATTGTCTTTTTCGGGCTGGATGGTGAGGCGGGTATGCCAGCCTCCGAGATAACCCGTGCTTTGGCAGCCGGCAGTGATTGGCTTTGGCTGGCCACTTCGTAGCGATTCAGGAAGGCTTCGTAGAGGGTCTTGAGCGCTGACGATTTCTGCTCAAGCTCTCTCAGATGCACAAGCGATCGATTGGCGTCGGAATTGGTGCCGGTCAACTTCTCCAGGCTCCCGCGCAGTGATTGCTCACGCGATCTGGCAACGTCGAATTCATTGCCATAGCTTGACGTCAGTTGTTGCAGTTCCTGGAAAATCTGGCCGCCGACATTGTCTTTTTCAGCCTTCAGCGCTTTGGCCTGGGGATGGGTCGGGCCAAAATTGGCAACGATATCCTGTTCACGCTTTTCGATCGACAAATACCGGCTTCGCAGATCCTGGAGCACCTGATTGGCGCCAGCCTGTCCGGAAACGATGGCATTCTTGACCGCATTTTGCGGGCCTTGCGTGACGATGCTTTTATATTGCTCGTAGCGGGCCTGCGCGCTTGCCGCATCGGCCTGGGCAACGATCAACTGCTTGTTGAGGTCGGTCAACTGTTGTTCGGACATCAGTTCGCCGCCCGTTTGGGTCAGGCCGTTTTCTGCCTTGTATTTCTCAACGTCCAACGAGGCTAGTTGGGCACGCTTTGCCAGGTCGTCCAAGCGACCTTGCAGCCACAGTGTCGCCCGCTCACTGGCGTCGAAATTGGCATTCAACTGATCAGTGAGGAAGGCATCTGCGTAGGCTTTGGTGACTTTCGCCGACAGCAGAGGGTCAGGAGAGCGGTAGGATACGGCAATGACCGCACTGCGCATCACCCGCTCCACGGTGATGTTCTGCTGTAGCATGGCAGCGGCCTTGCCGCGCTTGCCTGCTGCAATTTCCGCATCGGTTAATTTCGGTCCGGGGCTGACCAGTCTCTTTACGGATCGCAACATGTCCTTGACGAAGGAGACTGGCGAGGCAGGAGGATTGGTGACCAGCTCGTTATCGCTGAGCTTGGCCTCATCGACAACCCGCAGGGCCATGCTGTTGGATTTAAGGATTTCCACGGCGCTGGCCAGTTCGGTATCGGCCTGGGAACGGTCACCGGGTGCTGCCTTGTCGTCTTGCGTGTAGCGCGACAGGCTATCATCCAGCAGGATCTGCGTCATCGACGTATAATAGGGTGTCGTGAAGAGCAGATAGGTGACGCCGAGCATCACGAAGAGGGCGATCGACAGACCGACGATCCTGGCCCTGCGCACGGCAATGGTCAGCAGTCTATCAAGATCGATAAAGGAATCGGCTTCAGGCTGCTCCCGTTGCAGAACGGCTTTATAGGGATAACTTCTCTCGTTCATGGGGCGGCTCTTCATAATTCGTTGCGGAACATAGTTTGGTCCAAGGATGTCTCGGCGGCACCAGGCCTGAGCCGGAAACCGGCTTCAAACGTGGTTGAGGCATGGATGGCTGTCAGGAAAACACCTCCGCTGACCTGCCGGGATTCATTTAGGGTTCGTCTCCCGCCAATGCTGTCCGGGCGGGAACTCTTCGTCAGGGCATGGTCTGTCAACGGACAGCTGGACCGCCGCGACTGCTCATGCACATTGGAAAAACTCACACTCATACAGCACTCCAAACCCTTGATCTCGACAGATGCCCGTTTCCCAGCTTCGTTAGGATCGGAATGATCCGACCCTGATCAAGCAAATTGTAGAACAATGTTGATATTCCGGTGCCTCATGTCATTCATGACGAACAAACCAGGCTCAGGCATTTTATATTCAAGCATCGTTGTCGCCTTAAATCGATTTCGGACTTAAGGACTTTGCACTATAGGACGTCTTGGTCCGCCTGAATACGGCATTCATGCGACGGAACCGATTCCTTTAAAAAAGAGTAAACAGCGCAGGTCAAGATCGCTCCGGGTTGGGACAAGGGCGTCATTAATTTTGGTCTTGGCGTGCAAAGATCCATGTCACTTCTCTTTAAAGCAGCGGGTTAGCCCTTGATTGGCGGATCGGCAGAAGAGGTAGCGGCTGTTGATGTCCGGTCTTTCTGCAGGCTCTTTATCAGTCGCCGGAGACGAACGGAGATTGGCATTTTCAGATGGCGCAGCGCCAAGGGATTGGCAAGGGCGGTCTTGAAAACACCCGACACCGATCGTGCCTTGAGACTATCGATCAGATTTATGAAAGCGCGTGCTTCCTTCAGGCTGCGGGTTCGAGCCGTCTGGGCCGCAAGGGCTGCTCCTTTCAGCGGATAGCGTGAGATGAAACCGGCATCGGCGGCCATCATTGCATCGACATGATGGAGACGAAGCACCCGCGAGATCGATCCCTCCCTGATATAATAGAGGTAACCCGCAGTCGGCTCTATCGTACAGATGGCATTCTCGGCCAAGGCCGAAGCCAGCAGCAGATAATCCTCGCCGATCCTGAGGCTCTCGTCGAAACGCAGGCCTTTGTCATTCAGGAAACTGCGCAGGAACACAGGCTTCATATAGCCGAAATTATGCTCGGATCGGAACAGGATGTTGGAGCCGATAAACCGCGCCAGGTCGATTTGGCCGATATGCGCCAGCGCGTCTTCCAGAAACATCGTCCGGCAGGTGCCATTCATGTCGATCACGTCGAGATTATCGACGACGACCTGGGCCTTTTCGTCCTCGGCGCGCTCGATCATTCGAAACAGCCGCATCGGTTTGAATGTATCGTCTGAATCCAGTACGGCGACCCAGCGACCACGGGCGGCATCTATTGCCGCATTCCTGGCACCGCCCGGGCCCTTATTACGCTCCAATGCGATCAAGCGAACGCGGGGATCGGTGAGGGCTGCGACCCGTTCACGGGTATCGTCGGATGAGCAATCGTCGACAACAACAACTTCGACTGTGACATTAACCTGCGACAGCGCGCTTTCAATGGCGCGCTCGATGGTTTCACCGGTATTATAGGCGGCAATCACCACCGTGACGTCGGGGGTCCAGGCGATCATGGCTTGGCAGTCTCCAGCGATCCGTATTGGTGGATTTCACGAAAACCGAGAATGCCGGAGACGGCGCCGAGATGCAGGATGCCGCGCAGGACATAGCGATGACGATGGATCGGCATGAAGACGAAAACCAGTGCGGCGAGAAAGCAGAAAACGGCCTTTGCTCCAGCCATCAGGATTGCCTTGAGTTTCGTCAGGGTTCCCTTGCCTTCAGCCACCAGCCGGCCATGGGTCTGGCCCATGCGGTAGCGGCGCTTGGCCAACCAGTCGAACCGGCTGCGCGATGGGGTCACGGGCTCATGGAGAAGGGCGTTCTCAGCATAGGCGATCCTGCCGCCATTGCGGTATATATAGGTGAAATACTCGGTATCCTCGCCGCCGGTTTTGCCCAGCGCCAAGTTGAAGCGGCGCTCTGCAAGGCGTGGTGAACGCAGATCGAGAAGCACGTTGCAGGTATAGCCGGTACGGATTTCACCGCCGACGAAGACCGGGAATGTCGAGTGAAAGTCACCTTTGCGCATCCATTCCGGTGCGTTGTCACTGTAGCTCGCCCTGACAGGACCAAGAACGGCATCGGCACCGGTTTGGCGGGCGACCCCCAGAAGTTCGGTCAGCCAGCTTTCCGTTGCGGTTTCGTCATCGTCGATAAAGGCGAGGTAATCGGCATCGCTGGCATCCAGGCAGGCATTGCGGGCGATGGATATATTGCCAGCCGGGCAATGGACGTAAATCAGCCCGCAGGGAAGACGCGGGCGCAGGCTATCGACCAAGGATGCGGCGCTGGGCGTCTGGTCATTGTCGGCAACGATGATGCGCAGTGACACACCGGTGGGAACGTCGATCATGGCGAGCGACAACAGAGCTGTCTCAAGCTCCGGCCGGCGGAACGTGCAGATGCCGATATCGATGCGGATGGGATGGGCGGCATTCATGACGCAACCTCTTGGCTGGGCGGCAGCGGATAGGTTTTACGATTGCGAAAATCCAGTATTTCCCGCCAGAAACCGGCTGACCAGGCAAAATGCATGATCATTGCCGAGAGGGCGGCCAGCGGCCCAAGTGGTTGGCGCTCGCCGATGGCGAGCCAGACGCCGTAGCCAAGGCAGGCCAGCGCCCAGACGAGAAGAGGGATGAGTGCGAGCCAGCTGAACACGCACAGCAATGCGAAAACGGCAACCGGTGCCACGGCCAGCGGAATGAGCTGACGCAGGCTTGGACGGGAGCGATGTTTCAGGAAATTCTGGGCGCGACCGCGGCCATAGCCAAAATATTGCCGGTAGAGCGGCAAGGGGCTAGAGCGTGGATAATAGACCATGCTGGTATTGGCGGTCATCCAGACACGAAAGCCGGATTTATTCAGTCGGTAGTCGAATTCCGCATCTTCGTTATGGCGGAACGATTCGTCATAGCCGCCAATCGCTTTATAGGCGGCAATGCGGATCAGGGCGTGATGGCCATGATCCGTCCAGTGACTTTGGGCGCCAGTGCGATGCTTGGAGCCACCGTTGCCGAGCTTGGAATTCTGTGCGAGCGCCGTTGCCTTCTGGAACGTTCCGAAGCCAACCGTCAACATGCCGACCACGACGGAATCGGCCCCGGTTTCCAGGGCCTCTGTCACCAGTGTCTGGCAATAATCGTCTGGATAGGTGCCATGGGCATCGATGCGAATGATATAATCGTAATCGCCGCCGAATTGCGCAACGGTCAAGTTGACGGCGGCGCTCTGGATCTTCTTGGGATTGTCGATCAGCCTGACCTTGGAATTCTCAGCGGAAATGCGCGAGACGATCGCCTGGGTCTGATCGCGGCTACCGCCATCGGCCACGACGATTTCAGCGTTCAGATCTTCAAGCGCCTTGGCCAGATTGGCGATAACGCCCGCGATGTGCTTTTCTTCGTTGAGGCAGGGGATGACGATCAGGCATCTTACGGATTTCAGCTTGTCAGCCATCATGAACGTCTACCTTGTTCGAAAGGGTTGGCTTGGTTGAAAGGATCGGCGCCTTCAGGGCGTTTGAATGCAGAGAACGGGAGGCCACGGGATCTGCAGGAAGTGCCGCAAGTCGTCGCACCAATGTCTCGCAATCGGCTCTGGTGAGCGTGAAGCTGTGAGGATCCTGAGCGGCAACCGCATCGAAGGCGGACTGGTAGCGCTCGGCATTCATGTTTTCAAACAGTGAAACGAGGGACGAGACACTTGCATCAGGCAATTCAAAGCCAATACCCTTGCGGGCCAGGTAGCGTGCTGTCTCAGTTCCCTTCAGGGCAATGGGAACGGTGCCATAGCGACATCCTTCATAGAGCCGGTTCGGCAAAAGCCAGCTTGAATTCTGGCCTTCCTCGTAGAAATCGATGGCCCAGACAAATTGAACCTGCTGGTAGATGCCTGCCAGGTCCTCGGGATTTTTGTAGGGTCCATGAAAATTGACATGCGGTTCACGTGCGACCTGAGCATCGAAATTCTCAAACTCGATATGAGCTGGACGTCCACGCATCTCAACAACTGCCGAACCCTGCATCGACCGGGTGAATTCACCGAGCAGTTTAAGGGATTTCGAACAGCGTAGGGCGCCGAACCAACCAATGCGCCAAGGCTGGCCGGGAGCCGGAACCCGCGGTGTCAGCGCCAGCGGTGCGTCTTGCCCGGACAAGTCGAGCACCTGGTTTTCGAGCAGCATGGTCGGCAGATCGAGACCCGAAAGCGGCTGAAAATACTGTTCGACAAAGGCCGGAGAGCTGGTGATCAACAGGCTTGCCTGGCGACCGAGCCGCGCTTCCAGACCGCGCAGCGATTTGCCGAGCGGATCATTGCGCAGCATCAGCCGATGAATGTCGAGACATTCATAGACCATCGGCACGGCTGCACCGAAAATATGGCGAGCGCGACGGCCTATGGCCAGCATTTCGAGATTACGGGCAATGATCACGTCCGGGCGGGGCAGATGGCCAAGTTTTGCGGCGGCTGACAAGCTGGCTTTCAACACCGTTGCTGCGCGGTGAGCAAAGCGGCCATCGGCGGTTATTCCAAGCTCAATCGGCTGAACACCTTCCACTGCGGCCAATTTGTTTTCATCGCGGCGAAAGCCAGCCAGCATCACGTCCGCGCCACCGGCACGCAACATCATCACCCTGCGGCGAATGGCAGGATCGGCAAGGTCATGCGCAAGGTATAGCACACGTATGGTCATTGGCCCCCTTTGTGCAATTGCGGGGAAACCCTCGCCAGTGAGGATCCGGTTTCCCGCGCTAAATTGCGTCTTCATGGAAAGGTAAGCCACCCATGGCTTACCTCGCCCCCTGTCGTGTTTCAGTTGTGCGGCATGCTTTTCTTGAACCTTACCCGGATCAAGCCATGATGCAGTAGTCTGGCAATGTGGCGTCCCTCTCAACGTAAGGCCGCTCTCACATTGTTTGGTCTCAATTCAGCGTGCAGGCTACCGATTCCGGGAACTGGCACTTATCGCCCAGCGCCGTGAATGCCAGTCGCTCTACGGTCATGGTCTGCGGTCCGGAATAGGAAAACGACCCCATCCAGTCCTTCAATGTATCCGTACCCCAAAGACTGAAGAAGATCTTCTGGCTGTGGCTGGGCAACTTGGCCGGATCGGTCACGTCCTGAACCAGCTTGCCGTTGACATAGTAGCGCAGCCTGTCCTTTTCCCAGACAAAGGCATAATCGTTGAAGCCCTTGTTGGCGCCGTTATCGACGGCAGCCATTTTTTCATTGCCACCCTTGGCCGAGATATACTGGTTGACCTGAACCTCGTTGAGGTTCTTGCCAAGGATCTCGAAGTCGATCTCGTCATGGGGAGTTTTGTCGCGCGGGCCGATAAAGGTGAAAAAAGCCGAATTCAGCCCGGACGCATCGGCGGTTTTCAGGCGCGCCTCATAGGTGCCATAGCTGAAGCGCTGTTTGGTCTGGATTTCGGCGCAGGAATACTGACGCTCGCCCAGGGGCTTGTCGTCAAATGTCAATTCCAGATGGCCATCCTTGATTTTCACGTTCTTCTTGGTCCACGTGCAGTTCTGATGCGGTCCGTTATTCCAGCCGTCGGAAATATACCAGCGTTTTAAATCCAGTTTGTCAAATGTATCGACAAAGGATTGTCCTTCCACTGGTTGCTGGGCATGTGCCGTGGACAGGGTCATCAAAACCGTCGCACCGAAAGCAGAGGCGCAGAGTAGGCGAGAAAACAGACCTCGGAAAAGCGAGGGGTGGTTCATGTCAGTCTCCTTTGCTGAAGGCAAGCGCCCGCCCGGCTGCCACGTTCTTGTTCTTGTCTCTACCGCTTGCATTGCGCTGGCCGGTCATGACCCCGTAAAATCCCGGCGTCAGCCGGATCGCCAGGAAATGGGAGGCAAGCAGCAGGCAGAAGGTGACGGGTAGCGCAAGGACGTAAAAGAGGGGGTAAGGCCCTATATCGAATTTTTGCCAGATCATCCATGCGGTCATCAAGATCGGATAATGCGCACAGAAAATCCAGAAACTAAGTCCGCCGGGTGCGGCGACCAGTGTTTTGCCAAGGCGCGTATTCTTGAGCAGCCGGGTCATTTCCCAGGCTCCCAGGCCGCCAATCACCGTGATCAGACCATATATCACATCAAGCCAGAGTGGGTGCTCGTTAAAGCCAGCTTGATACATGCAGACGAAGACCGCCATGGCCGAGACCAGCACGGCTGCCACAATCGGCAAGGCATAACGGTCGAGCTTGCGGATATCGACATTGTGTATCGCAATCGCCGCACCAGCCGAAAACCCGAGAATGATCGATTTTTTCAGGAAGATCATATTGGGCACCGGTAGGACGACATAAAGCAACAGAACTCCAAGCGTCAGTGCGGGTTGGCGTTTCACCAGGAAGCCAATCAGCGGCGATAGGAGGAAGCAGAGCAGCAGATCACGCAGGAAATAGAGCGGCAGATTGATTGGCCAATCTTCCGTCGCCAGCACCAGGGTAACGAGTTCCCGATAAGACGCGGTCAGTACGCTTGGGAAATATCCTTCGCCATAGCCCAGAGATTGCGTCGTCAGCACATACAGGAAAACGATGCTGTTCCAGAGCAGGAACGGCAGCAATACGCTCACACTTTTTGAGCGCAGCACTTTCCTGTAATCGAAACCGTCCAGCCCTTTGCGAAACATCAGCAAGCCGGAAATCGCACTCAGGCAGGGAACGCCAATGCGAAACAGCATGTCACCGAGAAAGGCGCGCAGCCAATCAAAGGCGCCGTATTGGCCCAGATAGGCGTTCGACTGCGGATCGAAGGGGACATGTACGAAGACAATGCCGACGATCAGCATCAACCGCGCCATATGAATCCGCGCGGAAAGTTCCTGGTCGATCTTCACGATATTCGGTACTCCTGTCTTCAATATCCTCTATCGTCCCCATCACCCCGCAGCCCTTCACAGTATGGGCCAGCACCTTCACATTATGGGAATGTGCCTGTAAAAATGTGGCAGTGCAGCAAAAATTTACCTTTAGTTACTCAATTTTTTGCGGCTCGCTTGGTGAACATAGTTGGGGTTAGTGGGGCGATAACTGGATTTTTTTGATAAAATATTGTAAATTCAATGGTTTAAATTTATGCACGTAAAGCTATGTATCTATTCGCGTCTGCGACTATTTTTTTGTCCATAGCTCGAAAAAAGCTAAGGAATTGCGCCGCCTCCACCATCGGTTTTCCCGGATTAGCGCAGAATGGCTCGATAATGAGGCGGCGCAGAGCAGTTTGCAGGGATTGCCATCATTCCGCAGGTGCGGGGGCAGTGGATCTGCGGTTGCGCACCATGGTTTTCAGTTTTCTCAACAATTCGGCCTCCGTCAGAACAACGAATACACCGTAGATTGTGCCGCCTATCAATCCGCCAATCAATACTTGCAGTACGGGATTGGGGACCAGATACCCATAAAAATGCAGAAGGGCGCGAACCATGCCAGCCATGATCAGAGCGGTGACCATCGGCCGTGTGGAAATAAACATTCCCTTGAGGAAGGGCATCTGGTCGGCGCGGAACACCACCCAGGAATAGCCGAAGAGCACGACGACATTGACGATGCACAGCGCCACCATGGCATCGACCAGGTTTCCGAAAGCTGCGGCAACCGCCACGGCAACGGTGGTGACGATTGCCCGGATGACGGCCCACCAGAACAGCGTACCGCCGTGCCCCACGCCCTTTAGATAGGGAATAAACGTGCTGCAAGGCGTGAGGATGCCCTTCGACAGAGCAAGCAGACCGAGAACCGGCCAGGCCCAGGCCCATTGCGGTCCAAACAGCACCAACATGGCCGGCTCGGCCAATGCCCACATGCCGAACATCATCGGCGCCAGCAGCACGGTCGTCACCTGGGTGCTCAACATCAGCGCCTGTGAGCGGCGATCCCGGTCATGCATCATGGTGCTGAAGGCGGGAAACAGCACGCCCATGACAGCGGACAGGACGACCTGGTTGGGAATGCTGGAAAACCGGTTGGCGGCGGAATAAGCGCCAGCGTCCGACAGGCCGAGATAGCGGGAAATCACCACCATAGGAGACTGGAAGGTGATGAAATTGGCGATTTCCGACCCCATCATGCCGAGGCTGAAGCGACCGAGCGCCAGGATACGACGCGGCTTGAAGGCAAAGCCCGGGACATAACCGGATACATAATAGAGCCCGCAAAGCCGGATGATGGAGGAGGAAAACAATTGCGCCACCAGCGCCATCACCCCATAACCCATCAAGGCCATGCCGACCGCAATCAGTGCGCCGGCTGATTCGGAAATCATGCTCCACAGCGCGTCCTGGCTGAACTGCATGCGCCGGGCCAGGAGAGCATAGGCAACGTCTCCGGTGAGTTGCAGCGGAATGAGCACCGCCATGATGCGCACCAGCGGCGCGGCCTCGACCGCCCCCAGCATGGCCGAAATCGGTTCGGCAAACACGTAAAGGAGGGTTGCCATCAGGCAGGAAATGATCAAATTCGCCCAGAAAACAGAATGGATCGTCTCCGGCTCTTCCTTTTCCTGGATGACCAAAGCTGCACCGAAACCCGCACCGCCGATCATCGCCAGGAATTGCACCACGGTTAGCGCAACGGCGACAGCACCGAATTGATCGGGAGTGAGAATGCGCGCCAGGATCGGGACCGTGACAAATTTAAGCCCGAAAGTGCCTGTCTTGGAAAGGACGCTCCAGCCGACATTCCGGGTTACGGATTTCGCATTGACGGTTGGCGGCATGGGCAAACATCCTTGGGTCTGGGGGCGAAAGAGCGGTTACAGGTCGAAAAGCTTGTGGGAAAGCGCCAAAATTGTATGGTTATGGAGAGTTTTTGCTTTCAGGGTGGCAAACAACACAAGCGCTATGGCGAACCTGATTGCATCATGGAATATGGTGCAAGGCACCATAGTCTGATAGCGCAAGGGTACATAACAGGCAACTGAACCTCTTTCTTGAGAAACGACAGGGCAAAAAGATGGCGAAGCTGACGGTGATTATTCCCTTCTATCAGAAGGAAGCCGGAATTTTAAGACGGGCGCTGGGCTCGATTTTTTCCCAGACATTCCAGGACTTCGACATTATTGTGGTCGATGACCAGTCACCCTATTCCATCGATTTGGAATTGCAGCCGCTGGAGCCGGCACAACGTGCCCGTATTCGGGTGATCAAGCAGGAGAATGGTGGTCCGGGCGGTGCCCGCAATACCGGGCTCGACGCAATTGCCGCCGATTGCGATTTCGCCGCCTTCCTGGATTCCGACGATGAATGGGCGCCGGACCACCTGAAAAATGCCTATGAGGCCATGACTCGCTTCAATGCGGATTGCTATTGGGCATCGATCCACGGCGGAGATGATTTCTACTATCATTTCAGCGTTGCCGAGCTGAAGAAGACCGAAAAAACCGTGGAGCTTCAGGAGACGCCACTGGTGCTCGAACTGCCGGAAATGCCAGTGGTGATGCTGAAGAACTGGAGTTTCCTGCATCTGTCCTGCATGGTGATCGGTCGCCCGCTGTTTGAGAAAATCCGGTTTGAAGCCGAGCTTCGGCTGGCTGCTGAAGATGTGCTGTTCTTCTGTGATTGTGTGCTGGCAGCCAAGCGCGTCATTTTGTGCGATGCCGCCGGAGCCGAGCGCGGTGAAGGAATCAATATTTTCCACAGTATTGATTCAAGTTCTCCCGCCTTTCTCCAGCAGCAGTTGAATACCTGGGTGGCGCTTGATACGCTTGAACGGCGATTTTCCAATAAGCCTGAAGCCTTGAGCTTTATTCAGCACTATAAGCAGACCGCTCGTAAAAATGCCCTCTGGGGTCAGATGGGCATGGTAAAACGCCGTAAGCTACCGCAATTCGGCGTGCTATTGCGATGGATGAGACGGGATCCTGCCATCGTGCAAAGTGCTTTGGCACTTGCGGTTGGTAAATTTTCCCGCTGATATAAAAGTATCTTGAAATGCAGTGATCATGCATTCTCATCGGGCGTCTGCCTCGCCCCGTAAAGGAACATTCATGCAGCCTTACTATTGGGAATCCGCCCATGGAAATTTTGGTGACGACCTGAACCTTTGGTTATGGGATTTTCTCATGCCAGGTTTTCGGGATGTGCATCCGGAAACGTTGCTTGTCGGCGTCGGAACTGTTCTCAATCGCGCTCTTTTGCCGGAAGGTCAGCATAAGCTGGTGATCGGCAGCGGTTTTGGCTATGGAAGCCTGCCGGATATGAGCCGACCGGAAGAATGGGATATAAGGTCCGTGCGCGGTCCTTTGACTGCCAAGGCGCTTGGTCTGCCGCCGGAAAAAGGTGTGATCGATCCGGCTGTGATGCTGGCCGACATGCCTGAATTCCAGAAGCTGCCAAAACTCTACAAAAAGAGTTTCGTTCCTCACTGGGAATCGGCGGTAGCGGGCGTTTGGGCATCAATTGTACCCAAAGTGGGTCTCACCTATATCGACCCCTGCGGCGAGGCAAAGGCGGTTATTCGTCAGATCCTGCAATCCGAGGTGATTATCGCCGAATCGATGCATGGCGCGATCATTGCTGATGCTCTACGCGTTCCATGGGTCGCGGTCAGCACCTCAGCTTCTATCAATAGTTTCAAATGGAACGATTGGGCTTCTACTCTTGGCGTGACTTACAAACCCCTGCGCGTCCCACTGTCCAGCCGCGCTGAAGCCCAGATAAAGGGTGAAAGCTTTTGGGGGATGAGCTTTAAAAACCACCAGCCAGCCCCAGAAAATCCAAATGATCTGGCTGTGGATGCAGCGGTTCTGGAACAAGCACGCGGTCCGAAGCAAACTGGATTGCGCACCGCCGTAAAGCAGATCCTGGCAGGGCCAGCCATGCTTAATCTATGGAAGGCAAGCCAGGCAGAACCGCAACTGAGCCGGGATTCGGTTTTGCAAGAGCGCAAAGCACGGTTCCTGGAGGTTATTGAGGGCGTCCGTCGTGATTACGGGATCGCAGCGGTCTCCTGATCATGCAGGTGTATGAAAGTCTGTCCGGTTTACTCTGAGCCGGGCAGATTTTTCATTTATGCGGTGCCGTAACGCATCATAGATGACTTGTTACAGCGCTGTAGGTGCATGTTTTTCCTGGAAAACTCTATCTTTGATCGGCATCCGCGATGACAGGCAACAGATAGCGCAGAGGCCCCGAAGACTGGGCAGATTGAGGGCGTTGGCCATTGCCCATCAGCGCATCTCTCTTATCGGCTGCAATTCCGCCGATGATGGCCGGTATGGCCGTAGGATGGCTCGCGGCATAGGCGATGGCTGAAAATGCACCCTGATTATTCTTTAAATCGAGGAAATGGCGCAACTCGTAGCGGTCGCGGATGTGCTTTTCATGTTGGGTCAACAATGACCTCTGTTCCTGCGTCAGGTTTGGATTGGCAAGAATGGAGCGGTCAGCTTCGTAAAGCCGCTTGAGATCTTCGGTGCGATGTTTGCCGCTCAGCGAATCATGGCGAACAACGGCGCCATAGCCGCAGCTATGAATGATTTTGTAGCGTGCGCCAGCGACAAGTGCGCGCGCGTAAAGATCATAATCTTCACCAAGGCGGAGCTTTTCATTATACCGCAAGCCATGGCGATCGAGAAAATCGCGCCGCATGACTGGCTTTAGGAAGCCGATTTCCCCGCGTTGCGCGCCTCTTTGGGAAATATTTCCGGCAATGAAATCCTCAAGCACCAAAAGGCGGGCCTGACGCCGGAAACGTTTGACGCCGGTACTGACCTGGGAAACGCATTCCTCTTTTACAAAAACGATATTGTCGGCGATAAAATCCCACTGGTCTTCAGCCATCATCTGGGTGAAGCGTCCTGGCAGGAAAAAATCATCTGCATCGAGAATAGCCAGCAAAGGTGCCGTCGATGCTTCAATGGCGCAGTTGCGCGCGGCGGCTGGGCCGCGATTATGGTCGAAACGGATAATTTTCAAGCGACCGCTGTTGTCATCGGCGGATAGTGCTTCTGCACCAGTTCCATCCACAGATCCATCATCGACAACGACCACTTCATGCGTTTCTGCTTCCGCCAAGGCAGAACGCACCGCCCGTGCCACAGTGGCGCTAGCGTTTTTGGCGGCAATAATAACGCATACGGTGGAATTCATCGTCATTACGGTCCCCCGTACTCTAATCTGACGCGCAGGTAGCGCGTTTCTGATAAGAACAGATGACGAAGCAAAATTTCCCCTACATTACGGCAGGAACCGGAAAGGCAGTGGATGTCTTCCGGGGTTCTAATCGCCTTGCTCCAAATCAACCGTTTTCCAAGCCAAACGCGGCTTTCAAACACAAATGCTTGGCGAAGTGAGCCGTGTCAACGGCTTTCGCGCAATCTTTGCCATTTGATTTTGGCTGAAACGCGGCCAGGCGAAAAGAAGGCCCGTTAGTTGTTGCGCAATGCGGTTTGACCCGTCTCGCCAAGCGCGCGGATCGCGCCATTGCTGGCTGTCGCGTCGCTGGTCCCCATCGCCTGCGTGCGGCGCTTTGATTCCTGGAAAACAAGATAAGCGACAGCGCAGAAGTAACCAACCTGCAAAAGAACGGCGGCCAAAACTGTTTTAATGAGCGTGCCAGCAAGCGAGCCTGACAGGAAATAAGTCGCAACTGCAAACACCAGCAGTGCACCAATCATGCTAAAGAAGACCTTAGGCGCATGCATAATTTAGAGCCTCCCCCCGGTACATTGATCTTGAGATCATAGCCATTGCCTTCTCCTCAGAGGCAAATTGAATATAGGCACCTTGCCTCATTCTTTCAATCTTCATGTTTGTACGGGCCTTTGGCTGCAATCTTGTCATGATGATAGAGCAAATGGCTTGCAGGACCGTTACAAAAATCAGTCAATTTTTCTGGCCGCTTTAGGGAATTACTAACTATTTCCTTGGCTTGCGACGGCACTTCGATAAAGGTCATTGCGTGTTGGAATAGGGAATGCATTGTCCAAGGGGAGGCGGCGATCGGGCTGAAAACCTATATTTCGCCTTTCTGAATTCATTAAATCTTTACCCAATTCAATCACGAATTGTTACAATATTAGGATATTGTTTTAAACCTATATGCGTCGCACCATAATGATGCAATGCAATATCCATGTCGGGGGACATCAACCTGACCCTCTTTCCTTCATTTCACATGACGAATTTATGAAACTTCCAGGAGTCCGCATTTATATTATAAGTAAAAAACATTCCATTTGCGGGAAGGTTAAAGGATTTTCATTGCAAAATATCCAAAAATGGAAACCTAAGTGTCACAACGGGACATTAAATACTTAAAATGTAGTGCAGGAAAGACACATATTCTAATTGCTATCATTCCATCCTCTGGAAGGTTTTCTGCAAAGGGTATTGCGAAGGACAAATTATCACCACACACTAGGGATCAATGACCACGGACGCGTCCCGCCGGGACCCGACCAATCGCCCACGTAAATGGAGTTACCTCTATGAAGTCCGCGACAAGATCGGCCAGTTCGCCGTTTTTTACGACCGCCGCATCCGGTACCCAGCCGGTTGGTGGTCTTGCCAAGAGAGGGTTTGATATTTTCATCGCCACCATGGCGCTGATTATGTTCAGCCCGATGTTCTTGATGATTGCAGCCATGGTGAAGTTTACCGATGGCGGCAGTGTGTTTTACGGTCATCGCCGTATCGGACATAACGGCCAGCAATTTCATTGCATGAAGTTTCGCACCATGGTGCAGAATGGCGACAAGGTTTTGCAGGATTACCTGCGGGCCAATCCGGAAGCCTATGAAGAATGGCGTGCCACCCGTAAGCTGCAAAACGATCCCCGCGTCACGGCGATCGGTTCTGTGCTGCGTAAGCTCAGCCTGGACGAGCTGCCCCAGCTGTTCAACATCATCAAGGGTGAGATGAGCATCGTCGGACCCCGGCCTGTGGTCGAGGACGAGCTGGAAATGTACGATAGTGCCGCTGCATTTTATCTGCAAACCCGCCCTGGCCTGACTGGTCTCTGGCAGGTGAGCGGTCGCAACGATGTTTCCTATGAAACGCGGGTGGCTATGGACACGCAATATGTTAAGACATGGTCGCTGGCCAGAGATGTCCTCATCATGGTCCGTACCGTTCCGGCCGTGTGCCTGTCTCGCGGCAGCTACTAAAATCTAAAGAATGTCATAAGGGCGGAGCCAGAAGGCTGCTGCCCGAAATGACGTTTAGACCAGCCGCATTTTTATTGAATACGCATAGGATTTGCCATGAAGGCTTACGGATTTGCTGGAGGATTTCGGTCATCCACGCGCATTACGACCTTGAACGTTGCAGCACTCGCGCTTTGCCTGTCCTTGGCTGTGCCGGGATTGGCATTGGCAGATGACTATCGTTTGGGTGTAATGGACAAGATCCGCGTTCGGGTGGCGGAATGGCAGACGGCCGAGGGCGCCGTACGGGACTGGGCCGCCGTCAGTGGCGACTATTCTGTCGGGGCTGCGGGCCAGGTGTCTCTGCCCTTCATTGGCGAGTTGCCGGCCTCGGGCAAGACCACCGCCGACGTTGCCGATGAGATCGGCAAAAAGATGCAACAATTGTTCGGTCTCAGTGATCGACCGTCCGCATCGGTTGAAATTTCCGAGTATCGCCCCGTCTACATGGCTGGTGCAGTTCAGTCGCCGGGTGAATATCCCTATGCACCGGGTATGACTGTGTTGAAGGCGCTCAGTGTCGCAGGCGGCTTGAAGCGCGCCGATGCTGGCCAGCGTTTTGCGCGTGATTTCCTTCAGGCACAGGGGGATGGCGCCGTTTTGGTCTCCCAACGCAACCGTTTGTTGGTCCGTCGTGTGCGCGTTCTTGCGGAAATGAATGAAAAAGAGACGATAGAAATTCCCGAGGAATTGAAATCCATTCCCGACATCAACCAGTTGGTTGAGTCGGAAGCGGCCTTGATGAATTCCCAAACCGCCAAGCTCAAGGTTCAGTTGTCATCCCTTGCCGACCTTAAGACTTTGCTTGCGGCTGAAATCGAGGCTCTTGGTAAGAAGTCAGAAACCCAGACCCGCCAGTTGACGATGGTTCAGGAAGACCGCGACAAGGTCAATAGCTTGAGCGAGCAGGGCCTGGCGCTGAGTTCGCGTCGTTTGGCGGTCGAGCAGCAGGTGTCGGATTTGCAGTCGGCACTTCTGGATATCGATACCAACACGCTGAAGGCCAAGCAGGATCTGAACAAGGCCCAGCAGGACGAGACCACGACGCGCAACGATTGGGATGCACAGCTTGCCCAGGAATTGCAGGATACCGAAGCTGAGCTGGACCAGATTGCGTTGAAGCTTTCCACCAGCCGTGGCCTGATGGCCGAATCCTTGCTGCAATCTTCGGAAAGCGCCAGTGCCAAGACTGCCGATGGCGAAGCCAATGTCGCTTATTCCATCGTCCGCGAAAAGGATGGGAAGCCCACCGAAATCGCTGTCGACGAAAATACCTCGGTGACGCCCGGCGATGTGATCAAGGTTACGGTAAAGCTGTCTCAGCCAGCCATGCGGTAACGGTCGATGCGGATCGCCAAATCGCATCTGATCGACCCGGAACGCAATGGTCTCTATGCCGTCACGGCGATTGCGCTTTCCTATTTCGTTTTTGCCTATTCTGCCCGTTTCGGGCAGATTTCCATTTTGGCCTATTACGGGGTCTGGCTGCCGCTGATTGCTGTGAATTACCGGCGCGTGCTCGGTAACTATGGCCTGTATCTTCCGATTTTTGCCTTCAGCATTTTGACGATTCTATCGATCTTCTGGTCGGCGGCGCCACCGGTGACAGTCAGGGCCTCGTTGCAATATTTCTCGCATATCGTCTGTGCGTTGATTGCCATGCGTGTGGTGGGAATCCGTTCCTTTCTGAGGGGATCCATGATCGGCACTGGAATCGTGCTGATTTATTCGCTGTTGTTCGGCTCCTATTTCCTCGATCCACTGGACGGATCCTTCAGCTTTGTGGGTGCTTTCTCGTCAAAGAACCAGTTGGGTTTCTATGCCTCCCTCGGCGTGTATTTTTCGTTCGCTGCGATCATTATCCTGAAAGAACGCAGCATATGGATGCTGCCGCCCGCTGGGCTGGCTTTGCTATCAGCTTACTGTCTGTTTGCATCCGAATCGGCCACATCGGTCATTACCGTCATGGCGGTGGTCGGTGCGTCCCTGGTCTTGAGAGCGGTTATTCTTCTGTCGCCGCGCCATCGGATTGTGCTGGTAGTGGCTGGCGTCGTGCTTGGCGGGCTTGGCGCGGCTGCGTTCGTTTATGCTGGTGGCGTCGATTTGATCCTGGGAGCGTTCGGAAAGGATTCGACCCTGACGGGGCGAACCTATCTTTGGCAGCAGGGCATAGCGGCGGCCCTGGCGAATCCGATTTTTGGCGTCGGTTACCAGGCCTATTGGGTCCAGGGCTTTTCCGAGGCGGAGCGGCTATGGGATGAGTTCTACATCCCAACCCGGGCCGGGTTTCATTTTCACAATACCTTCATCGAAACCGCTGTTGAGACGGGGATTATCGGCCTCGTTCTGCTGGTTGCGATGTTGGTCGTCGCATTGATCGGCAATCTCAAACGTCTGCTCGTCAATGCCCGAGATCCAGAGGCCGGCGTGCTGTTCGGTCTCGCCATGCTGTTGGTCGAGCGGGCTTTCGTGGAAATCGATATTATCTTCGCCTATCAGATCGGCTCATTCCTGCTTTATTTCATGCTGGGCAAGCTTGTTCAGCGCCGCGCCATTCCGGTGACACGCTCAAGTGTCGTGCGTTATTATGGTGATGGAACCTCGAGCGCCCGCAATATCTAAAAAACAACGGCGCTGTAGCCGTTGTAAAAGAAGCGCTACTGCATCATATATGAATGATCGGCTGCCTTGCTTGCAGGATTCTGTCTTTGCGCTGTGCTTTCTTTTGCAGGCGTGGATTTTAGAAGTCGCCACCCGTGTTTTGCCAAAGCACACAAGACGCCGTAACGCTTTAAAGATGCTGCATAATGGTCCTGAATTACGTTGGATTTAGGCAATCGTGCAGCCACAGTCATAATCGACAGTCGATTTCCTGACCGTATCCCTTTGCTCAAGCCCGTTCATTCGAAGGACTAAGCCATGATTCGCTTCACCACCATTACCGATGATGCCGCACCGGCAAAAACGCCAGCCGTAAAGGCCGTTTCAAATGAGACCGCGCCTGAGCAGCAGCCCGAGCCGGCAAAAACCGAAAAACGGCAGAAACGTAGCAAGTCGGCAGATGGCGGTGAAAGACTGTTGTGACGATTGGGCATGGCTACTGAGATTTGATCGCGAAGTTTCTTGGCGTTCGATTTGAGAAATGCATGCAGTCGTGGAACCTTAGGTGCCTTTTTTCACTTCAGGAATCCGATAATGACCTCTTTTCTTTGAAACATGCGAGCGAGAATAATGCGATGGCTTTAACCTTCCCGAATAGTAGCCGCAGTTTCGATGAGAAGGGACACCGCATCCGGTTTCTTGGTTACGACGGCATGTTTGAAATCCGGTTTTTCGTAGAACTTGATGCGATATCCAAGGCGATGGCCAAGGTCATTGTCGGAGAGCACGACTTCCTTGCGGCATTCGACAATCTTCGCGGGTCTATTCTGGATGTTGCGAGAAAAGCCTATGGAAAAAAAGGCGGCAACAACATGTATCTTTTGACCGCGGCGGATTTCCATTGACCGTAGAACAGCTGGATCTGTCACGTACTCTCTGAACCTGACGGGGGTCCAATGTCTTCTGCTCACGGCTACGTCAAACTCTAAGCAAAGGGATTTTACATTGACTGATCAAGATGAGGATCTGGTTGAGCGCCGCGCTGTTCGTGCCCAGGAAAAACTGGTGAAGCAGCAGGAAGGGCAGCAGGCGATGGATGAACATCTCGCTGCCCTCGAGCGGCAGAAGGAAAAGACCTTGCGGCTGCGCGAATTAAGGCATGCCTTGGAGGCAGAAAAAATGCAGACAGCCGTCAAGGCAAAGCCCGCAACCAAACGCGCTGGTCAGCTGTAAACGGCTTTGGACGGAGATGCCGTATTTTATCCGCGGCCCAAAACACCCGTCATATCAGGTGGTAGCAGCCGGCGCGAAATTCGTGTCGAGGAACTGCTTGCTGATTGATAGATCGAGTTGAGTGAGATTATGCCCCGACGGCAGGATTTCGTGGCTGACCGTATGGCCCACAGCTTGAAGCGAGCCGACCAATCGTTCTGCATTGTCTGCGGGAACGATTGGATCCATCGCTCCAGATAGGATGAGAACTGGCACGCCATCGGCAGTGTCATGCACCACCGGCGGCGATTTAAACGGGGTCATGGCCCGCAACAGTACCGCACCAGCCAAGGCCTGGCGATGCAGCAACAGCAGAGCCGCGGCAATATTGGCGCCATTGGAGAAACCGACGGCGACCGGGGCTGCCAGGTTATGAGCCGCACGGGCCTCCTTTATGAAGCCGGCCAGATCCGCTGCCCGCACCCGCAGGTCATCTTCATCGAACACACCTTCCGCCAACCGTCTGAAGAAGCGTGGCATGCCGTGTTCCAGGACTTGTCCACGGGGTGATAGGAGAGCCGCACCCGGTGAAAGGGCAGCGCCAAGCGACAAGAGATCATTTTCGTTGCCGCCTGTTCCATGCAGCAAAAGCAAGGGCGCAAGGTTCGGCACCGTCGCCGGAACGAACTGATGGATGAATGACGAGATGGGGGAATGGGTCATGTCGGATCTCTCCTGTGCTGCCTACTGCAAAATAAGGATTTTGGCCTCGACGAAATTATGCAGCAAAGCCAGCGCGTTGCGACATTGTTTTGGCGGCGCGTTTCGCAAGCGCGCCGCATTTTGTAGCATTCTGACTAAGCCTGCTTGGTCTCGCCAAGGGGGCTGATATCCGGCAACATGCCCTCAATCCGGCCCCGGAAGCCTTCAAGGCCCTTCGGCAGCTTCAAGGCCTGACCCAGGCTTTCTGCCGGTTCATCGACGGCAAAGCCGGGGTCGAGCGTGGCGATTTCGAACAACACGCCACCCGGAGAACGGAAATAGATCGAGCGGAAATAGTCCCGGTCTTTCTGTTCCGTTGTCTGCAAGCGGTGATTCTTACGCAGTTTTTCGGCCATTTCCGCCTGTTCTGCATCGTCCTTCGCTCTGAAGGCAACGTGGTGCACCGAGCCAGCACCTGGCCGGGCGGGCAGAAATTCACCGGCGGCGCGCAGGTCCACAACCCCACCGATCTCCGTGCCAGGCACATGATACCGGGTGACATAGCCTTCCTTGCCCTGCTGTTCAAAGCCGAACACATCGGTCAGGACAGCAGCCGTTGCGTCAATCTTGTCCAGCAGCAGCGTCACCCCGTGAAATCCCCGCAGCGCGTGCTCCGCAGGAATGCCCGGTGCAGCCCAGGCGGCTTCGTGTTCGATGTCTTCAATGCCGACCAGGGCAAGTCGCATCCCATCCGGATCCTTGAAGGGCAGGACTGTCTGGCCAAAGCGCTGTTCGAGCTTTTCATGCACGACGCCCTGTTCGATAAAACGGTGCGCCCAGAACCCCAGGGAGGATTTGGGAACCCGGTAACCGGTTTCCTGGGTTTCACCGATGCCGAGGCGGCCCGGTGCGGCGTGTTCCCAGGGGAAGAAGGTCATGATCGTGCCCGGATTGCCTGCCTCATCGCCGAAATAGAAGTGATAGGTGCCGGGATCGTCGAAATTCACAGTCTTCTTGACGAAGCGCTGGCCGAGAACCCGGGTGTAGAAATCGAGATTGCGGCGCGCTGGGCCAGCAATAGCTGTGACGTGATGAATGCCGTGTGCCATGTGAACTCTCCTTTGCTTGGTCAGCATTGAGGACGCCGGGCGGTTTCAATTACCGCTAATCGGGTTCTCGGGCTATGAAAGCAGGTGCAGGATTGGACTTCGGTTCCCGATGTCGGCAATGATGCGGCGCTTTCGATGACCAAGAGATAGGCGCTTGGCGTTCGGATTGCAGCTGGTTTTGCTTGCATTCATGCAAACTTGACTTTGCGTTATAAGAAACCAGAATGCATTCTGGAAATAAACGCGGAGGCTTATCATGCGGGCAGCAAAATCCTTGGCCTGGGACGATCTGCGGCTCGTCAAGGCTATCGCCCAGGCATTGGGCATGGCTGGGGCGGCTGCGACGCTGGGGATTGATCATTCCACCGTGTTCCGCAGGCTGGGCGCCCTGGAAGAGGCGCTGGGTGTGCCGCTGTTTGAGCGCAGGCGCTCCGGTTATGCACTGACGCCGACCGGGGAAGAAGCGGTGCGCACTGCCGAGCGGATCGAGGCGGAGGTCGCCCAGCTGGAGCGCCGCCTGCAGGGCCGGGAGATTGCGCCGGCCGGTGAAATCCGGGTGACGACGGCTGACAGTCTGCTGGTCTATTTGCTGACGCCCTTGTTTGCCCGCTTCCAGCAGGCCTATCCTGACATTCAGCTGGATGTGGTGATCGGCAATAATGCTTTGAACCTTTCGCGGCGGGATGCTGATATTGCCATCCGCGCCACGGACAATCCGCCGGACATGCTTGTCGGGCGGCGCATCGGCCTGATCGCCTGGGCACTCTACGGTCGCGGCCAGGATTTTGCCGCCGCATCCGCCCCTAAGCCGGCAGAACTCAATGCCGCTCACTGGGCCTGCCTAGGCGAAGACATGGCGGGGTTGAAAGTGGTCAAGGCGGCCAAGCAGCAGCTGGCGCCAAAACAGCTGCGCTACCGCGCCAATTCTGTGCTGGCATTGGCCGACGCGGTTGAGGCAGGCATCGGCATCGGCCATATTCCCTGTTTCATCGGCGACGTACGCCCCGCCCTGGTTCGGCTTTCGCCGACCATTCCTGATTATTCCGCCAGCCTTTGGCTGTTGACCCATCAGGACCTGCGGCATTCGCCCCGTATTCGTGTGTTCATGGATTTCATTGCCGCTCAGTTGATCCCGCTGCGACCTTTGATCGAGGGGGAACTGCCGGGCCGTTCCGACACTCTCCAACAGCGTTGATGTCGCTGTGGTCGCGGCGCGGCCAGGATCAGGCCGGGGAAAGTTTACCTTGCTATGCCGTCTGCGTCTTTACGGCACAATCTTTGTCATGCAGTTCCTGTTGAAAGCCGATGGGTGAGAATTCGTTAAGATTGTTTGAATAGTGTCAGCGTAGAGAGGGTATCTTGAAACGACCGTAGAAGGTCGCTAGTAGTTTGTTGCGCCCACCGTCTGCGATGGCAGTCGCACTGTGGAAGCGCCAAGGAGTTGTGCGAGTGGAGAGTTACCCGTTGAAAAAGGTTGTCGCAGTTTTTGTTACTGCGGGTCTTGCAGCATGCGATACTCTACCGGCCTCAGGGCCGCTTTCCTCGCAGATCGAGAGCCAGGCAGGTAAGTCAAGGCAGGAGCTAAACAGGCCCAATGCATCGGTTTTCGATGTCGTAGATGTCGATCAGCGGACTGCTCGCACGGTTTCCGGTTTTTCCAATTCGATGTTCAGCCGCCGGTTCGGCATTGGCGGGCGGGCTGGTCGGGTGGTGATCGGGATTGGCGATCAGTTGAAGATCAGCATTTTCGAAGCGGGATCGGACGGGCTATTTTCAACGAGCCAGTCCAAGCAGACGACCATTGATGTGGTGATCCAGCCGGACGGAACCGGCACCATTCCTTATGTCGGACAAATCGTCCTGGCCGGCAAGACCCAGGAAGAAGCACGCAAGGCTATTCTGGCCAAACTGGTCAATAAAGCGGTTGAGCCTGATGTCCTTGTCACGGCAGCAGGTACTGCCTCGCGTTCCGTCACGGTTTCCGGCTCCGTCGGCAAGCCGTCGAATGTGGAGCTGACACTGGCCGGAGACAAGCTCACCGAGGTGATCGCACGGGCTGGCGGGGCTTCCAGCGAACCCTACGAATCCTACGTAACCCTGGTACGCGGCACCAAATCCGCCAGCGTGCTTTTGAAGTCGCTGATCGAAAATCCGCGTGAAAACATTTATGTCGAGCCGCGCGACCAGATCTATGTCACCCACGATCCGCGCACCTTCACCATTCTGGGTGAAGTCCAGAAGAATGGCCGGGTACCCTTCGGCGCCAATGATCTGAACCTCCTTGAAGCCATTGCGCTTGGCGGCGGCGGTTCCGACAGCCAGGTGGATGCGGAAGGCTATTTCGTGTTCCGCTACGAGGAGCCGGAAATCGTCATGGATATTCTGGGTGCCAAGCGGTTCCACGAATTGCAGTCCAAGGGCATGGTGGCGAGCAAGGATGGCCGATACCCGATCGTCTACCGGTTCAACATGCGTTCACCCGATAGCCTGATTGTTGGCCAGAGTTTCCCGATCAAGAGCCGCGATGTCATCTATGCGTCGCGTCATCCAACGGTCGATTTCATGAAGTTCATGCAATTGATCGCAACCCCTGTTGGTACGGCCTCCGGCGTTCGCAGTTTGACGGATTGAGTTTAAGGGGAGCCATTGAAAATGGCCCCCGCTATGCCCCATGAAAACAAGTCAAGTGCTTGATATATATCAAGTTCTATAGGATTGCTCTTGGTGAGCTTTTTCGGGTAGCAGATCATTCTGCTGGCGCAGGACATCGCCGTCCGGCGGCTTTTTCCTGCGTGTCACCCGGGTGGTCGATGACTGTTTTGCAGGGGCTTTCGGTCGCCGCCGCGATTTTGTCGGTCCATACCTCGTGCACATAATATCGACCGTGGCTGCGACATTGGCCTCCATGTCGCGTTCGCTCGGAATACCGGCTACACCAAGCAGCACAGGTTCATAAAGACCGGCCTCGCACAACGCCTTGAATTCTCGCGCCGCCTGCGCGCTATCGGGTGGGACAAGTTTCCCTGACATCTTCATCGTCTCGAAAATCTGTATGAAGCGGTCCAGCACCCGGCGCGGACCGATGTCGAAGTAAATCGCGCTGAGATCGGTAGCCCTGCCTGCTTCCGACACCACCAGACGGGTAATTGCGATGATCTTAGGGCGCAGCAGCAGCCTCAGATAGTTCATTCCGAGTGCTTTCAGCGTATTCGCCGCGTCCTGCTCCTTGTCGATGGCGTCCATCAAAGGGGCAAAGGCATCTTCACCCGCCTGGACGACAAAAGCTGCAAAGAGATCCGCCTTGCTTGGGAAATAGCCGTAGAGCGTTCCCTTGGATCCGCCGACTTCTGCCGCCACCGCCGCCATCGATACCTGGGCATAGCCATGGCGAAGAAACATCGACCCGGCGATGTCGACAATGGCCTGGCGCTTGGCCTGGGTTCTGACACGCATGGCGCCTCCTGAAATCGTACTGGGATGTACGTTTATAACTTGACGTCTGTCACATGGCTGTATATGTACAATATCGTACGGTTATGAAAGGTCAATCCGATGACAGTCCCATTTCCAAATAAGCCTGAATTTACTGGATCGCTCTATAAGCCGGCCCGTTTTGAAGGCCAGGTTTATGATCTCGAAGTGGAGGGCAAGGTGCCCGAGGAGATCGACGGCACGTTCTTTCAGGTTGCTCCCGACCCGCAATATCCCCCAATGCTTGGAGAGGACATTTTCTTCAATGGCGATGGCGCTGTCAGCGCCTTCCGGTTCAAGAACGGCCATGTGGATTTTCAGCGTCGTTACGTGATGACCGAGCGATTGAAGGCTCAGCGCGACGCCCGCGCCTCCCTGCATGGGATCTATCGCAATCCCTTTACCAATGATCCGAGCGTCAAGGATATTTCCAACTCCACCGCCAATACCAATGTCGTTGTTCACAATGGCAAGCTGCTGGCGCTGAAGGAGGATAGCCCTCCTTATGCCCTCGACCCGATCACGCTTGAAACCATCGGTCTTTATGATTTCGATGGTCAGTTGACCAGCGCGACCTTCACGGCCCATCCGAAATTTGACCCTGAAACCGGCGATCTGCTGTGTTTCGGCTACGAGGCCAAAGGCGAGGCCACACCCGACATCGTCTATTACGAGATCGACAAGCATGGCCGGATGAAGCGTGAAGTGTGGATCACTGCACCTTATGCCGCAATGATCCATGATTTTGCGGTCACGGAGCATTTCGTGATTTTCCCGCTGATGCCGTTAACGGCGGATCTGGAGCGGATGAAGCAGGGCGGTAAGCACTTCCAGTGGCAGCCGGGTCTGGATCAGTTGTTCGGCATTCTGCGCCGGGATGGCGACGGACGTGATGTTCGTTGGTTCAAGGCGCCCAACGGCTTCCAGGGCCACACCCTGAACGCCTTCGATGACGGCGGCAGGATCTTTGTCGATATGCCCGTTACATCAGGCAATATCTTCTATTTCTTCCCGCAATCGGATGGCACGGTGCCGCCGCCGGAAACCCTGTCGTCGCAGATGATGCGCTGGACCTTCGACATGCGGTCGAACGGTAACAATATCGAAGTGAAGCCGCTCACCAGTTTCGCGTGTGAGTTCCCCCGCAGCGACGACCGCTATTGCGGCCGACAATATCGCCATGGCTTTGTGATCGCCATGGATCCAACCAAGCCCTTTGACGAAGCCCGGATCGGCCCGCGTCCGTTTCAGTTCTTCAACCAGTTGGCGCATCTGGATATTGCAACCGGAAAGACCCAGCTCTGGTTTGCCGATGACCAGTCCTGTTTCCAGGAGCCGATCTTCGTGCCACGCCGGCCGGATGCGCCGGAAGGCGATGGCTATGTGATCGGTCTGGTTAATCGGTTGGCGGAGCGCGCCACGGATCTCCTCGTGCTGGATGCGCAACATCTGTCCGACGGTCCGATTGCGACCATCAAGCTGCCGATGCGTCTACGCATGTCGTTGCACGGCAATTGGGTGCCGGGCGATCAGCTGAAGGCGGTTTGACGTCGCCTGAAGGAAAGTATCGGGCTGAAAGCCGGGAACGATTTTCAGCCCGATGCACGGATAGCAAGGCGAAGTTGCTCACGTATCCGCGCCTTGAAGACCTTGAAAATATGTCAAATGCAGAAAAAAACGTGAGATATTTGCAAACGCATTTCCTGCATCTTCGCAAGGGCGCGTTGTCATCAGGAAATCTCGCCAGGACCGGCTGGCATGCCACTATTATCGAATAGGCAGTCCAAGCTGAACCCAGTCTTGCCTGGTGGATCTTCGGCCCCCTGCCACCCTTGAAGAGAACCGACCGCATGTCCCCAGCGACAAAAAACACAACATGTGGTGATGTAAACCGGTGGCGGCGTCGATTTGTTTTCTTAAAAGGCCCCAGCGTCAGCTTTGCCTTGCGCACCACCATTGCCGCCATTCTTGCCATGGCGCTGGCCACTTTGCTGCAAATTCACCATCCCTACTGGGCGGCAATGACCGTGTGGCTGGTCGCTCAGCCCACCCGTGGCCTGGTGGTCGAGCGGGGGCTGGCGCGTCTGGTTGGCACTATCATCGGGGCACTTGTCGGTTTTCTAATGCTTTGGCAATTGAGCGCTGCACCCGGGCTGCAGCTGTCGGTGCTGATTTGCTGGGTTGCGCTGTGTGCCGCGGCTGGGTCGTTCTTTCGCCACTTCCGCTCCTATGGGCTTTTATTGGCCGGCTATACCGCTGCCGTCGTTACCATGTCGGGTCTGATCGAGCCCCAGCTTGGCCATGAACTTGCCTGGTCACGGATCGCCTGTACCCTGATAGGCGTGGTGGCTTCGCTTGTCGCCACGGTGCTTTTCGCGCCGGGGGCGACCAAGGACATGGTTCATACCCGCTCGCTGGCACTTCTGCGTCAAGCTCTGTCGCTTTCGGCGACCTTGCTGAAAACCCGTGAGGAGACTGTGGGTGAACCCGTGCAACAGTTCTTCTCTGCGGTGGTCCAAATGGACGCCGATCTCGATACATTGGCCGCGGGCTCGCTCACAGGGCACCAGCGCGCCCGGTTCGCCCGTCACATTGCCGCCGCCTCGACAATTCTGGTCACTGAAGCGATGACCGCCCGCCAACTCGAGGAACCGCAGGTGAGGGCGGAAAAGACCGCCGACACATTGGCCTTCGTCGATCAGGCGCTTGGGCGTGGTGATATCGAGGCTGCCCACGCTGCCGTCACGGCAATTGGCGATCATGCCCCGCAATTGTCCGCAGCCGTGACCGCTGCGATCAATTATTTGGGTGAGCTTTCCGCTGTCCAGCCGGTCAATCGCCTGCTGGACCTCAATGCCTTGCGCATTTCGGACAAAAGGGCGGCAGCAATTGCCTTTTGCCGGACTTTTCTTGCGCTGAGCGCGGTGGCCCTGGTCTGGAAGCTTACCGGCTGGTCACTGGGTCCGGTCATGCTCATGACGGCTGCCGTATTCGTGACGCTGTTTTCAAGCCATGAAGCACCTCAGCTCGCGGTTGGTGAGGCATTGAAGGGGACGCTGTGCGGCGCAACGCTTGGCATGTTCTCTCGGATCTTTCTGCTGCCGCATGCGGAAAATTCGCTGGACATGCTGTTGATGGTGGCGCCTTTCCTGGCAGTGGGCGCCTATGCCATGTCGCGTCCGAAAACCGCCAAAGCGGCCATTGATGGCAACATGTCCTTTCTGCTCGCCGCCCAGCCGGTTTTTCCGGTGGCGGTATCGCCCTGGCTTGCGGTCGAACAGACCTTGGCGATGGTGGCGGGCGTGGCGGCGGCGGCACTCGCCTTCCGGTTTGTTTTTCCGGTCAATCACCGGCTGGTGCTGACAGTGCTGCGCAACCGTTTGACGGAGGATCTTGAGGTCACGGCCCGGCTTGCAAGCCATGAACAGGTGCTGCAACGCCGCTTCAGAATGATCCAGCGCATCCTGCGCATGGGAAGTCTGCGGCTTGTTGCGCCTTCAGAAACCAGCCGGGACGTGTATCTGCTTCTCTGCCTTGTGACCATGCTTGGCCGTCTTCTGGAGCGGCGCGGGCGCGATGACATCGCCTCGCTCGACAGGCGCTATGTCGACTTTGCACTCGAAGCACTGAAAGCGGCTCCTGAAAACTGGGAGCACCACCATTCGGTCTTCTCGACCCTTCTGAAACGGGATCCGGTCCTGGTTCCCCACGCATCCCTTTGAATTCCAATTGTGGAGAAAAACAATGAACGCGATCGCTCGGTCGGAATCCTATGGCGCTTACAGCGGCCAGTATATTGGCGGCATTTGGCGTCCTGGCGCCGCAGGTGACATCCTTAACGTCAACAATCCCTATTCCGGGGAGAGGATTGCTGAAATCGCACTGGCCTCAGTAGAGGATCTTGATGCGGCCTATTTGGCTGCCGAAGCGGCGCAGCGCGATTGGGCAGATAGGCCCGCCAGTGTAAAGAGGGATGTCTTTCTGCGTGCGGCGCAGATCGTTGAACAACGGCATGCTGAAATCGTCGATATGATCATCGCCGAATCCGGCAGCACGCGCATAAAGGCCGAGATTGAATGGGCCTCGGTGCGCGATATGATGCTGGAAGTGTCCGGCATGCCATCGCGCGTCCAGGGCCGGATTATCCCCAGCGAAGTGCCGGGAAAGGATGTGCGGGTGCATCGCGCTCCTCTCGGTGTCATCGGGGTCATCAGCCCTTGGAACATGCCGATGCATCTGTCGCATCGGTCGATCGCACCGGCGTTGGCGCTCGGCAATGCGGTGGTTGTCAAGCCGGCGGAAGAGACCCCGATCAGCGGCGGGTTGATGATTGCCAAGATTTATGAAGAGGCTGGCCTGCCGGGCGGCCTCCTGAATGTGGTCGTCGGCCTTGCCGGGGTAATCGGCGACATGTTCACGCTGCATCCCGTGCCGAAATTCATTTCCTTCACGGGATCGGCACGCGTCGGTCGTCATATCGGGCAGCTTGCCATGCAGGGCTCAACCTTGAAACGGGTGGGGCTTGAACTTGGCGGTAATGCGCCCTGCGTCGTGCTTGATGATGCGGATCTCGATCTGGCCGTCCGTGGCGCGCTCTTTGGCCGTTTCCTGCACCAGGGCCAGATCTGCATGAGCACCAACCGGATCATCGTTGATGCCTCGATCTATGACGAGTTTGTCACTCGCTTCATTGAGCGTGCCTCCAAACTTACCTATGGTGATCCCAGTCTGATCGGCACCAATATCGGTCCGATCATCAGCAAGCGCCAGCTTGACGGTATCCTGGCAAAAATTAATGAAGCCAAGGCCTCTGGCCTTCATCTGGCGTTGGGTGGTGAACCGCAAGGCCAGGTCCTGCCGCCGCATGTGTTTATTGATGTCGATAACAACTCGACGCTGGCCCAAAGTGAACTGTTTGGCCCCGTTGTTCCGATCATCAAGGCTCATGGTGAGGAGGACGCGCTGAAACTCGCCAACCAGACCGAATTCGGACTTTCCAGTGCGGTTTTCACACGCGATGAAGGGCGTGGCCTGCGGTTTGCCAAGCGCATCCATGCCGGCATGACCCATATCAACGATATTTCCGTTGCCGATAGCCCCAATGCCATGTTTGGTGGTGAAAAGAATAGTGGTATCGGGCGTTTCAACAGCGATTGGGTCATCGCGGAATTCACCTGTGATCACCTGATCACCACCCAAAGCATTCCCCTGCAATATCCCTTCTGACCGAAGGCGCTTCGTTTATCGCACGGACACGACAGCATCAGACGTTTCATAAAACGCATGATTCTGTCGTTAAGAGCGGTCGGCCAGCGTTTCAGCGGCTATAAAGCGTCAGGATGGTGGTGGAGGCATTTTTCGCTGCGGTCTCGATTTGCGCGTCATTCGGGCGATCAATCAGGCCCCAGAGGCAGTGTTCATAAAGACCCGCCTCGGCCACTGCCTTGAACTGTAAGGCCGCCATTGCGATATCCGGGATGGCAAGCGCCTGGCGTTCGACCAGATGCTCCAGCTTTTTTTCGATCTGGTCCAGCGTGGCCCGGGGTCCATTCTGATAGAAGATCCTGCCAAGCTCTTGAAAACGTGGCGCTTCGGCAATCACCAGCCGGTTGATGGCGAGAACTTCCGGCGACAGCAGTAGCCGCAGGTAGGCGCGCGCATAGGCCGTCAGCGATTTTTCCACATTGTCGCCAGCCTGATTGCTATCGGCCAGAGCTGCAAAGGGTTCGCGCCCTGCTTCAATCACATAGGCTTCGAACAAGGCTTCCTTGGAGGGGAAATGATTGTAAAGGGTCGATTTCGATCCGCCGACCGAGGCCGCGATCTGCGCCATATTAACGGCGCCAAATCCGTGTTCCCGGAACAGATTCCCGGCAATCGTCAGGATCTGGCGTCGTTTCGTCTCGCTTTTTGTCCGCATGGGTTCTCTGGTCGGAATACATCGAAGATGCTGATGCATCCACATATTGAGGATCATCGCTATCCCTGATGCCTCAAGGCTTCAAGTGTTCATTCTCCACGAGAACTATCCTAAAATTCTTGCCAGGTTAAGGTTCTGTGTCGCAGAAGGAACAATCTTCTTCAGCTTTGATACCCTGCGTCTAGCGTCACGGTGAGGAGATCGCACTGCGCCGTGAGTGTCAGGTCCAGTGGATCTCCTGGCGAAAACACCAGGGTATCGAAACGGCGCAGTGAGATGGTTTGTCCACTGGCAATGACAGTGGCGTCACTGTTGAAAATCAACAGTGTTGTGGTCATCTGGCCGTGCCGCATTTCCAAATTGTCCCGTTGCATGGTGTGGCGAAAACGGCCGCGCCGGGACATGATATTGAGATCGATGGTTTTGCCGTCAAGATTGCGGCTGGCGATGGCCCAATCGCCGGAAAAGGCAAGGGGGGCACCGCCTTGTTCAAGAGTTACGTCTTGCCTGTTCGGTAGCGACAGAACCATGCCGCCGCCCTCAAGAAGTGCAATGCTGCGGTCCACACCGGGAAAGGTCGAAAAAGGGCCGTCCGCGCCGACATGGGCGATGGACAGACGGTAATCGAAATCCCCAAGGCCACTTTCAGGCGGAAAAATCAGGATTTCCTCTGTCATGCCCTGGCCGTTCTTCCAGGGCATGCGGCGATAGTCTTCCCGACGCAGAATCTGCATCTCAATTGCCCAGAATGCCGGGCAGGCGCAGGCCTTTTTCCTTGGCGCAATCCAGTGCAATGTCATAGCCCGCATCGGCATGGCGCATGACGCCGGTGGCCGGGTCGTTCCACAACACCCGCTCCAGGCGCCGCGCCGCATCATCGGTGCCATCGGCGCAGATCACCATGCCCGAATGCTGGCTAAAGCCCATGCCCACACCGCCGCCATGGTGCAGCGATACCCATGTGGCACCGGATGCGCAATTGAGCAGCGCATTCAGCAACGGCCAGTCGGATACGGCATCCGAGCCATCCTTCATCGCTTCGGTTTCGCGGTTGGGCGAGGCAACGGAGCCGCTGTCAAGATGGTCACGACCAATGACAACGGGGGCTTTCAGTTCGCCGCTGCGCACCATTTCGTTGAAGGCCAGACCCAGTTTGTGGCGATCGCCCAGACCCACCCAGCAGATGCGGGCGGGCAGGCCTTGGAAGGCAATGCGCTCGCGGGCCATATCCAGCCAATTGTGCAGGTGCTTGTTGTCTGGCAACAATTCCTTCACCTTGGCATCGGTCTTGTAAATATCCTCTGGATCACCCGAAAGAGCAGCCCAACGGAACGGACCAATGCCCCGGCAAAACAGCGGGCGGATATAGGCAGGCACAAAGCCGGGGAAGGCAAAGGCATTTTCCAGCCCTTCTTCCTTGGCGACCTGGCGGATATTGTTGCCGTAATCCAGCGTGGGAACGCCCATGTTCCAGAAATCCACCATGGCGGCGACATGCACTTTCATCGAGGCGCGGGCGGCACGCTCCACCGCTTTCGGATCGCTTTCCTGCTTGGCGCGCCATTCGGCAACGGTCCAGCCGGAGGGCAGATAACCATTGATCGGATCGTGCGCCGAGGTCTGGTCGGTGACAATATCGGGACGGATACCGCGCTTGACCAGTTCAGGGAAAATGTCGGCAGCATTGCCAATCAGGCCCACGGATTTGGCTTCGCCTGCCTTTGTCCATTGGTCAATCAACGCTAGGGCTTCATCCAGCGTGTGGGCCTTGGCATCAACATAGCGCGTGCGCAGGCGGAAATCCACGCGGGTTTCATCGCATTCCACCGCAAGGCAGCAGGCACCGGCCATAACGGCTGCCAGCGGCTGCGCGCCACCCATTCCGCCGAGACCGCCGGTTAGTATCCACTTACCTTTGAGGTTGCCGTTATAGTGCTGGCGACCCGCTTCCACGAAGGTTTCATAGGTGCCCTGCACAATGCCTTGGGTGCCAATGTAGATCCACGAGCCTGCGGTCATCTGGCCATACATGGCCAGTCCCTTCTTATCCAGCTCGTTGAAATGGTCCCATGTGGCCCAATGCGGCACGAGATTGGAATTGGCAATAAGCACCCGTGGCGCGTCTTTATGGGTTTTGAACACACCCACTGGCTTGCCCGATTGCACAATCAGCGTCTCTTCTTCGGTCAGCGTCTTCAGCGTGGCAACAATCCTGTCAAAATCCTCCCATGTGCGGGCGGCGCGGCCAATGCCGCCATAGACCACCAGCTCATGCGGACGCTCGGCTACGTCGGGGTCGAGATTGTTCATCAACATGCGCAAGGGGGCTTCGGTCATCCAGCTCTTGGCCGATAGCTCCGTGCCCGTGGCAGCCCGCACATCGCGGATATTGTGGCGTGGGTTGGTCATGATCATTCCCCCTTTTGTTTCAGTTGAAGCGCGATTTGCTCAATCCGCTCGAGAATGGTTTTGAGATGCACGCGCAAGCGACCTGCCTTTTCCGCATCATAGGCAAAGGGCGGCGCTTCTGTGGCAAGGTGAGAGGCTTGCGCCAACTCCATCTGAATGGCGTGGATGCCGGTGTCTGGCTTGCCATAATGGCGCGTGGTCCAGCCGCCTTTGAAGCGGCCGTTGACGATGGAGGTGTAACCTTCAGCCGTTGCGGCAATCTCCACCGTTGCCGCTTCAATGGCGGCATCACAGGTGCGGCCCATGTCGGTGCCGATGTTGAAATCCGGCAAGCGGCCTTCAAACAGATAAGGAATGTTTGCGCGGATGGAGTGGCAATCATAGAGCACGACCACGCCGTGAAGGGCCTTAACGCGCTCAATCTCGGAGAGAAGTGCTGCGTGATAGGGGGCGTGAAAGGCTGCCAGACGTTCAGCAATATCCGCCTCAGTCGGTTCATCAATCCAGATTGCCTTTCCGTCGAAATCCGTGTCCGGAATAAGCCCCGTGGTATTCTGCCCCGGATAGAGGCTCACCCCTGCCGGATCACGATTGGCGTCAATCACATAGCGATGGAACGTGGCGCGAACGGTGGTGATGTTTGGCAACAGGTCTTTGTACAGATGGTGGATATGCCAATCGGTATCGGCCAGCAGTTTGCCGTTGTCGTTGAGGCGGTTCCAGATGGCAGGTGGCACATCCGTTCCCGTGTGCGGGAAGGCGAGGATGACGGGCGAGGTGCCTTGGGTGATCTCAAAAATGTTGGACATTTAAAACCCCTCCAACCCCGGCAAAATCCCAGAGGATACACTGCCCACCAAAGACCCATCGGCCACCAGAGCGCTGGCTGCCGCCAAGTCCGGGGCCATAAACCGATCTTCTTCCAGCGTCGGCACAACGGCGCGCAAGGTCTCCATGGCCTTTTGCAGCTCCGGGCTGGTGGTGAGGGGTGCGCGAAACTCCACGCCTTGAGCTGCGGTGAGAGCCTCAATGCCAATGATGGCAAACAGGTTTTCAGTCATTTGCAACAGCCGCCGCGCACCGTGGCAGGCCATGGACACATGGTCTTCCTGATTGGCAGACGTTGGCGTTGAATCGACGGAGGCCGGATGGGCCATCTGCTTGTTTTCGCTCATCAGCGCGGCAGAGGTGACTTCGGCAATCATCAGGCCGGAATTGAGGCCCGGTTTTTTCGCCAAAAACGCTGGCAAGCCATAGGACAGGGTCGGGTCCACCAAAAGCGCAATGCGCCGCTGGGCAATGGCCCCAATTTCACACACGGCAATGGCAATCTGATCGGCCGCAAAGGCCACTGGCTCGGCGTGAAAATTGCCGCCAGACACCACACTGTCATCGGACAGCACCAACGGATTATCCGTCACCGCATTGGCCTCGATTTCCAAGGTGCGGGCGGTCATCCGCAGCAGATCAAGGCAGGCTCCATCCACCTGCGGCTGGCAGCGGATGCAATAGGGGTCTTGCACGCGCTCGTCACCATCCAGATGGCTTTGGCGGATCACCGAGCCTTCCAGCAAAGCCCGCAAGCTGGCAGCCGTATCGATCTGGCCCTTGTGGCCGCGCAGCGTGTGAATATCGGCGGTAAATGGTGCCGAGGAACCCATTGCCGCATCGGTAGACATCGCCCCGGTTATCAATGCGGCTTGGGCGGCGCGATGGGCGCGGAAAAGGCCTGCCAAAGCCAAAGCGGTGGAGGCCTGCGTGCCATTGATCAGCGCCAAACCTTCTTTGGCGGCCAAAATAACCGGGGTGAGGCCAGCGCGTTCCAGCGCAATCCTGCCCGGCAGTTTTTCGCCCTGATAAAAGGCTTCTGCCTCGCCCATCATCACCGCCGCCATATGCGCCAGCGGGGCCAAATCGCCAGATGCGCCGACAGAGCCCTTTTCCGGGATCAGCGGAATCACGCCTTTTTCCAGCATGGCCTCAATCAACCGCACCAGGTCCAGCCGCACGCCGGAGGCTCCACGGCCCAGCGAAATCAGCTTGAGCGACAAAATCAGCCGCACAATATTCTCAGCCAGCGGCGCACCGACGCCGCAGCAATGGGAGAGAATGAGATTGCGCTGAAGCGTGGCCGTATCGGCTGCATCAATCTTGATGGAGGCCAGTTTGCCAAAGCCGGTGTTGACGCCGTACACTGGCTCATTGCCCGCAGCAATGGCGGCAATACGGGCGGCGGCGCGCTCAATGCCCGCATCAAAACTGCGATCCAGAACGGCAGGCTCACCATGCCAATAGATTTTCGCCAGATCGGCCAGCGGCACAGAGCCGGGGTGAAGGGTAATGGTCATAGTGGCCCCTTGTTGTTATGCGTCATTGCCGCGCCACACCCGCTGGTGCAGCGGGTTAAAGCCCATGCGGTAGACAAGCTCAGACAGTTCAGAAATATCCCAGATGGCCAGATCAGCCGATTTTCCGGCTTCCAGCGTGCCGATTTCATCCAGCCGACCCAATGCGCGGGCGGCCTCACGGGTCACGCCCGCTATGCATTCCTCCACCGTCATGCCAAACAGGGTGGCACCCATATTCATGGTCAGCAGCAGCGAGGTGAGTGGCGATGTGCCGGGGTTGTTGTCGGTGGCCAGTGCCATTTTGGTGCCATGCTGGCGGAAGAGATCGACAGGCGGCTTTTTTGTCTCACGGATAAAGTAAAAGGCACCCGGCAGCAGCACCGCCACGGTGCCAGCTTTGGCCATGGCATCCGCGCCCGCCGCATCGGTATATTCCAGATGGTCGGCAGAGAGTGCGCCATACTCCGCAGCAAGCGCTGCACCGGATAGATTGGAAAGCTGATCCGCATGCAGTTTTACCGGCAGGCCCAGAGCCTGTGCTGCATCAAACACCACGCGCATTTCATCGGGTGAAAAGGCAATGCCCTCGCAAAACCCATCGACGGCATCAACAAGCTGTTCTGCATGGGCCGCCGTCAAACCGGGAAGCACAACCTCGCGGATAAAATCGCCGTTGCGGCCCTTATACTCGGCAGGCGTGGCATGGGCACCGAGATAAGTGGTGCTGATGGCAATGGGGCGCGCATCGCCGAGTTTTTTTGCGGCCCGCAGCATTTTCAGCTCGTCTTCCACCGTCAGCCCATAGCCGGATTTAACCTCGATGGTGGTGACGCCCTCCGCCAGCAGCGCGTCCAGACGCGGCAGTGTTTCGCGTAGCAAATCCGCCTCACTCGCCGCCCGCACCTTGGAGACGGATGAGACAATACCGCCTCCGGCGCGGGCGATTTCTTCGTAGCTGGCACCCGCTAGGCGCATCTCAAATTCATGGGCGCGATTGCCAGCATGCACCAGATGGGTATGGCAATCCACCAGACCGGGGGTGATCCAGCGGCCCTCGCAATCGGTCACCTCGGCAGCATTCAGCAGGCTAATCGGCAGCTCTGCCATAGGCCCTGCGTAGACAAGCTGCCCATCGCGCACCATCAGCGCGGCATCTTCGATAATGCCGAGGCCGGATAGTTGCGGATTGAGCGTTGCTAACCGCGCATTGGTGAAAATGCGATCCCGATGTGTCATGCTGATCCCTTGTTATTGCCGTTCAGGCTGCATTGCGCCCAATCGATTTTCCTATTATGTATATACTTAATTGGCCAAGGCGCAAGATAGAAAATGAGAGGGGAAAGCCATGACGACACTCCACGCAAAACAGGCGCTACTGCCAGATGGCTGGGCCAAGGATGTGCGGCTGATGCTGAAAGGCCGTAGAATTTCCGCCATTGAGCGGGGTGTTGAGGCGCAAGCTGGCGACGAGCGGCACGAGGTGTTGCTGCCCACAATGGCGAACTTGCACAGCCACGCCTTTCAGCGCGGCATGGCAGGTTTGGCGGAGCTCCGCGGGCCGGACAATGACAGTTTCTGGAGCTGGCGCACGGTGATGTATCGCTTTGCCCTGACCATGAACCCGGAGCAGATGCAGGCCATTGCCGCCCAGCTTTATGTGGAAATGCTGGAGGTCGGTTTTGGCCGGGTGGGCGAGTTTCACTATCTCCACCACGACCGCGATGGCAGCCCCTACAATAACCGTGCCGAGATGGCAGAGCGGATTGTGGGAGCAGCGGAAGAAACTGGCATTGGCCTCACGTTGCTTCCGGTGTTTTATGCTCATTCCGGCTTTGGTGGGCTTGCCCCCAATGAGGGCCAGCGGCGGTTTATTAATGATCTCGATGGTTTTGCGAAGCTGTTGGAGGGGGCGAAAAAAGCGGCATCAAATCTGCCCGGTAACGTCACAGGCATTGCGCCTCACAGCCTGCGGGCGGTGACACCGGAAGAATTATCAGCGCTGCAACAGCTCTCCTTTGATGGACCAATCCATATTCATGTGGCCGAGCAGGTCAAGGAAGTGGACGATTGCGTGGCGTGGTCTGGAAAGCGTCCCGTCGCGTGGTTGCTGGACAACGCTGATCTCTCATCCCGCTGGTGCCTGATCCATGCCACCCACATGACGGACGACGAAACCATGCGGATGGCAAAAAGCGGTGCCATTGCCGGGCTTTGCCCGATCACTGAGGCCAATCTGGGCGATGGCACGTTTAATGCTGAGGTTTTCTTGGGGCAGGGTGGGCGCTTTGGTATCGGCTCTGATTCCAACATTCTGATTGGCATTGCCGATGAGCTGCGCCAGCTGGAATATTCGCAACGTCTCGCTCACCGCGCCCGCAATGTCATGGCCGTTCCCGGTGGATCAACCGGGCGGTATCTGTTTGACGGTGCCGTGGCAGGTGGCGCTGCGGCGTTGATGGCAGAGAGTGGGCTGTCAGCGGGCAAGCCTGCCGATCTCGTCAGTCTCAAGTCGCGCCATGATCTCGGTTTGAGCGGAGATCAGATTTTGGACAGTTTTATCTTTGCCAATGGGGCTGCGGTGGATTGTGTTTGGGTGGGTGGGGCCAAGCAGGTGGAGGCCGGGCGGCATATTGCTCGGGAGAGGGTTGCTGCGCGGTTTGCCGGTGTTATGCAGGATTTGATGGCGGCGTTTTGAGGTTGATCTTGTCGTCCAACAATTTGGCTTCGCCCCCCTCATCCGGCTGCCGCCACCTTCTCCCCGCTGGGGAGAAGAGGTCGTGTCGCAGATGCCGCGGGTTTCAGCCAAAGACAGTGTATGTGGACGCTGGTTTTCGTATGAATCCAAGGCTAACGACCTGCTTTCTTCACGCCTGCGGGGAGAAGGTCCCGGCAGGGGGATGAGGGGGCGATCTTGCTCAGGTTTATTTGGCGACCCCACCATTTCGCGCCGCCACATACCGATTGACCGGCATCGACAGCCCCAAATTCTCCCGCAGCGTATTGCCCTCATACTCTTCCCGGAACAATCCGCGCCTGCGCAATTCCGGCAGCACCAGCCGCACAAAATCATTCAAGCTGGCGGGCAGGGTTGGCAGCATCAGAATAAAGCCATCGGCGGCCCCGGCCTGGAACCATTCTTCCATAAAATCCGCGATCTCAGTGGGGGTGCCGGTGATGCCATTGCCGGTGCTTTTCTCGGCGTAGAAGCGGATCAGCTCGCCAACGGTGTGGCCTTCCATGATGAAGTCACGCAACCATTCAAACATGGCTTTCGAGCCTTTTGGCTCGGCGGGCAGGCGCTCCAGCGGGAAGGGCTGGTCGAGCGCCACGCCGGAAAGATCGGCTTCCAGAAATTCTCCCAGCATCCAGCGGCCCACATCGGGGTGCAGGTTGTCGATCAGGAAATCGACCTTGGCTTGCGCCTCGGCTTTGGTTTCGCCAACGTTGACCACCAAGCCGGGCATCAACTTGAGATCGTTGGTAGAGCGGCCATATTTGGCCATGCGGCCTTTGATATTGTCGGCAAAAGCCTTGTTGCGCTCCAGATTGGAGGCGAGGCTGAAGACGATTTCGGCGGTGCGGGCCGCCAGTTCCATGCCCGCTTCCGAGCCACCGGCTTGCGCAATCACCGGGCGGCCTTGGGGGCTTGCTGCAATGTTGAGCGGGCCGCGCACCTGAAAATGCTTGCCCTTATGGTTCAGCGTGTGCAGCTTTTCTTTGTCGTGGTAAAGCCCGTTGGCCTTGTCCAACACCAGCGCATCTTGCTCAAAACTGTCCCACAGGCCAAAGACGACATCGACGAACTCCGAGCCGCGCTCGTAGCGTTCCGCATGGGGCGGCAGGCCCTCGAAGCCGTAATTATAGCCGGTCTCATCATGGTCGGAGGTCACGACATTCCAGCAGGCGCGGCCACCGCTCAAATGATCGATGGAGGCGAAAATGCGGGCAATGTTAAACGGCTCGTAATAGCTGGTGGAGGCGGTGGCGACAAAGCCGAGCTTTTCCGTGAGCACGGACAGCGCCGAAATCAGCGACAGCGGCTCAAACCGGTTCATCTTGGTGGGTGAGCGCGCCAGCGCATCGGCATCGCCAATGGCGGCGGCGGGAGAATCGGCCAAAAACATGAAGTCGAATTTCGCCGCTTCGGAGATTTTTGCCACGTTCAGCAGGTGATCAATCTTGTTGGCCCCCTGCACATCGGCATCCGGGTGCCGCCACGCTGCCGGGTTGAAGCCGAAAGTGTAGACGAAGGTTCCAAGTTTCAATGTGTCGGTGCGGGCCATGGCGATCTCTTCTTTTCTGATCAGGCTGGGGTCATAACGCGTTGGGATGGGGTGAAGCGGGCGGTAACGGCATGGCTGGCACCGGGATAGGTCAGGCGCACCTGGGTGACGGTTTCATCCAGCCGCCATGTTTGGCGCTCCACCACCAGAACCGGGGTGTTGGCGGCAATATCCAAGGTTTTGGCCGCTGCATCATTGGCAGCTTCGGCGGCAATGCGGTGCTCTGCGGCGTTCCATGGAATGTGCGTCAAAAGCCACGGACCGGGAGCCAGATCGGCAAAATCAGCATCCGCTGCCTGCGGCACCACGCCGAGGTTGATGATACGTTCTTCAAGGCAGAAAGGACTATCATCAGCATAATGCAGACAGGCGAGGGTCAGCAGCTTGCGGCGTGGTGCGAGAGACAGGTTTTCACACTCTGTCTTGGTCGGAGGGTGGATGGTTCGCGACAGAATGCGGTGATGGTAGGTCTTCTCTAACGCGATGACCTCATCACGGATGTCGTAAATTTCCAGAATGGCGCTTTGCGAGTTCTGCGGCATGACGATGCTGCCGGTCTTGCGCTTGCGCAGCACAAGGCCAGCGCGAGCAAGCTGGGTCAGCACCTTGTTGACGGTCATGCGTGAGCAGGCATATGTCTCGGCCAGCACTTGCTCGGACGGAATTTTATGGCCCGGCGGCCATCGACTTGAGAGAATATTGCTCTCAATGTCATCCAGAATACGCTGGTGCAGCGATTTGCTGCGTGTGTCTATCTCTTCAGTCATCATGCCAGCATCGATGCGCCGCGATCCAGATAGGTATCAAGGAATTGTTCCAATCGGGGATGGCGCGGCTTGGCAAAAACATCCGATGGCGCGCCAGTAAACAGCAATTTTCCCTGGTCGAGAAAGCTGATCTGCTGGCCAACCGTGGCGGCAAAGCCGATTTCGTGTGACACGACCACCATGGTCATGCCCTCGGCTGCCAGATCGCGCATCACGTTGAGCACTTCGCCGGTTAATTCCGGGTCGAGCGCCGAGGTTGGCTCATCAAACAGCATGATTTTCGGTTGCAAGGCAAGGGCGCGGGCAATGGCCACGCGCTGTTGCTGTCCGCCGGAGAGCTGCGACGGGTAGTGGCCTGCGCGGTTTTCCAGCCCCACTTTTTTCAGCTGCGCCATGGCGCGGTCTTCCGCCTCACGTTTTGGCACTTTATGCACGGTCTTCAAGGCTTCGGAGACATTACCAAGCGCGGTCATATGCGGCCAGAGATTGAATTGTTGGAACACCATGCCAATTTTAGAGCGCACGGCGCGGATTTGGGCGGCAGGCAGGCGCTCGCGCTGGCCATCGGGCCGCTCGAAATAGCCAAGGGCCTCGCCGCTGACGGTGATCATCCCCTCGCTGGCCTCCTCCAGAAAGGCCATGCAGCGCAAAAGCGTGCTTTTGCCAGAGCCGGAGGGGCCAATCAGGCAGGAGACTTTGCCCTCGGGGATGTCGAGATCAATGTCATTCAACACGGTGTTTGTGCCAAAGCGCTTGACGAGTTTGGAAACGGAAATAGCGGGAAGCGTCATGGCGCGGAAAACCTCAATCTGCTCAAACGGGCTTCAGTCTTGCGAGCGGCCCAGGCGGTGGCCTCCACAATGACCCAGTAAATAACGGCCAGCACGAAAATCGCCTCCAGAAAGGCATATTGCGCAGAACCAATGGCGCTGACGGTGGCGGTGAGTTCGGGAACGGTGATGATCGACAACACCGCCGATTCTTTCAGAAGAATGATGGCGAGATTAACGCAAGGTGGCAGCACAATCAGCGCCATTTCCGGTAAGAGAATGCGGCGGATAATTTGGAGCCGGGTCAGCCCCAGACATTCTGCCGCTTCCACATGGCCATGAGGAACAGAGCCATAACCTGCACGAAAAATTTCCGAGTAATAGGCGGCGGAATAGACGGTGAGACCAATCAACCCGCAAGGGATAGGGTCGAGCGACAGGCCAACATAGGGTCCGCCATAATAGACCAGAAAAATCTGGATTAGAAACGGCGTGCCGCGTAACACTTCCACCACCAATCCCAGTGGAATATCCAGAAACCTGCCGCCGTAGCGCCGTCCTGTCGCGACGAGAAAGCCAACGACAATGCCCAGCACCATGCCGACCACCCAGATCCACAGGGTGGTGGTGGCACCGCTGAAAATTTCCGGTAGATGATCGAGAATGACTTTCGGATCAAAGATCATTTGACCGCTCCTGGCAGGCTACGCTCGGTGATGCGGGCGATCATCGCTACGCTCCAGCAGATGATTAGATAAATCAGCGCTGCCGATGAAAACAGTTCAATGGGCAGATAGGTGGAGGCGGCAAGATCCTGTGCCATGCGGGTCAGCTCGACAATGCCGACGACCGAGACCAGCGAAGAGGATTTGAGGATCATGATCGCCTCATTGACCAAAGCCGGAAAGGTGAGCCGCAACGCAATGGGCAGTTTGATGCGTAAAAACGTCTGGCGGCCTGAAAAGCCAGCCATATCGGCAGCCTCGATCAAGCCTTTCGGCACGCTTTCAAAGCCCCCACGCAGGTTTTCGGCCTGATAGGCTGCGGTGCAAAGCGAAAGGCCAATGATGGCGGCCACCACGCTTGGCACATTGATGCCTATAAAAGGCAGGAGATTATAAATCAGCAGCAATTGCACCAGCAATGGCACGCCGCGAAAGAAGCTGATGAACAGCTTGGTTGGCATTGTATAGAGTCGTTTGCCGGAGAGCATGGCGCCAGACAGGGCAATGGCAATCAAAAAGCCGATGGCAATCGAAATCACACTGATGCCCAGCGTCCATCCGGCAGCCTTAACCAGCAAAAAGAAGAGTTTGAATGACATGGCACCCCAGTCTCCGCTGTTGCGGACCACAATAAACGACAGCGTGCGGGATACCCCCCTCTGTCCTGCCGGACATCTCCCCCTCAAGGGGGGAGATCAGATAGATCACCACGACTTGCTTAAACTGACGCAACCGCAAAATGCCGTTCTGGCTGATTGACTGGGCGCTTCGGGCGAGTCGATCTCCCCCCTTTGAGGGGGAGATGCCTGGCAAGGCAGAGGGGGGTAGGCGGCAGATCAAGCGATCATCTGTCGTTCCAGAGGCAGAACCTTAGGATAGCTCACCTCAAAACGCCGGGTCTTTCACGCTATCAGGCGTATCAAACTTGGTGCCAAACCATTTTTCCTGCAATTTCGCCATGCGGCCATCGCCCTTCATCTTGATGATGGCGGCATCGACAGCATCGATCAGGCTGGCGTGGTCTGCATCCTTGGTGCCAACAAAGCTGAAATAGCTCTTTTTGCCAAAGGGTGGCACCACCACTTCAAAAGCTCCATTGCGCTGCTTGGCAACGAAGGCGATATTGGGCAGTGAATTGGCAACGGCCACCACGCGGCCTGCGGCCATATCGGCATAGGCGTCGTTGAAGGAGACATATTCACGCACATCAATTTTCTTCGGCAAGGTTGCGGAAAGTTCCTGCAACTGCGCCAGCTGGGCTGTGGCCTTGCCAACACCAACAGATTTACCCGCCAGATCCTCAGGCTTGGTAATGGTCTTGTCGCCAGCCTTTTTCAGGATGGCAACGGTGGCTTCGGCAATGGGTGCGGTGAAGCGATAGCGCTCCATGCGCGCTTTGGTGACGGTGGCGGGGCCTGCAACAATATCGAACTTGCCAGCTTCAAGGCCGGGCAAAACACCATCCCACGGCAGGGCAATCCACTCAACCTTCACGCCCAGTTCCTTGCCGATTTCGGCAAAGAGATCGACGTTGAGGCCGACGTGGTCGCCAGCATCAATAAAATCGAACGGCGCAAAGGCGGTTTCCGTTCCGACCTTCAACGTGCCTGCGGCCTTGATTTTCATCAGCGCATCCTCGGCATGGGCCGAAAGGCTCGCGCCAAACAACAGGGCAGCCCCAAGCGCCGCCTTCAGCAACAATCTTTTCTGCATCACGATTTCTCCAGTTGCCCGCAACCCGGCGATCTCTCGTACCGGTGCAATTCCCCTCAGCCGTTTCTCGGCTATTTGACTATACAAATAGAGCGGGGAAGGGGGCAGCTGTCAATGCTATTGTGCGGAAAATAAGCGTGCTTATTTTCTAAGCAGATCTTTGGTCGGAGTCGAGGTGAATCCGCCCCTTTTTCCAGGAAAATGCTATTTCACGCGATGGCGACGATATCAACACTGATATCAGCGGGCCGGGAGGCTTCGATCACCAATCGCCCGTTGGGCAAGTCGTTGCCGTTCAATTTCCAGGCGATTGCGGCCTCGTCCAGTCCGTAATGAACCCAACGGTCCCGCAGGCGCTGTTCCAGCACCTCCAGTGGGGGGCCAACGAACACAGTCAGGTCGAAACAGCTTTGCAGACGGGTCCAAGGCGCGCGATCCAGAAGCAGGTAATTGCCTTCGACCAGAATGAAGCGGGTTTCCGGTGCAATTGGCCGGGCCGAGGCAATCGCCAATTCGCGGTCGCGGTCGAAAACCGGCACAAGCACTTCCTCGTCGCCAGCCTTCACCGCCGTGACGATGTCGAGAAAGCCGCGCACGTCGAAGGTTTCCGGTGCGCCTTTGCGCTTCAGCAGGCCGCGCTGTTCCAGAATGCCGTTGTCCATGTGAAATCCGTCCATCGGCAGGATTTCCGCAGTTTCGCCGCGCGCAATCAGCGCCTCGCGCAAGGCTTCCGACAGGGTGGACTTACCGGCCCCTGGCGGTCCGGCAATGGCGATCATGAAACGGCTGGCCCCTTGGGCCAGCCGCGTGATTTCCTCAAGAAGGGAGGAAATAGATGTTGTCATGCTGCAATCGCTTCTGCTGGTGCTTCTTTTGCACCCGTCATGAAGGCCACGGCATCCGACATGGTGTAATCCTTCGGATTGATCACGCACAGGCGCTTGCCAAGCCGATGGATATGGATGCGGTCAGCCACTTCAAACACATGCGGCATGTTGTGTGAGATCAGCACGATCGGCATGCCGCGCGAGCGCACGTCCTGGATCAGTTCCAGCACGCGGCGGCTTTCCTTGACACCCAAGGCAGCGGTTGGTTCGTCGAGGATAACCACCTTGGAACCAAAGGCTGCGGCACGGGCCACAGCCACACCCTGACGCTGACCGCCCGACAGGGTTTCCACTGCTTGATTGATATTCTGGATGGTCATCAGACCAAGCTCGGACAACTTTTCACGGGCAAATTTGTCCATGGCAGGCTTGTCCAGCGCCCGGAACAGGCTGCCCATGATGCCGGGTTTGCGCATTTCGCGGCCCAGGAACATATTGTCGGCAATGGAGAGTGCCGGAGACAGGGCAAGGTTCTGATACACCGTTTCGATACCCGCCTTGCGGGCATCAATCGGTGAGCGGAAATTGATGGTCTTGCCTTCGAGCTTGATCTCGCCTTCATCCGGCGTCACCGCGCCGGAAATAGCCTTGATCAATGAGGATTTACCAGCGCCGTTATCGCCGATGACCGCAAGGATTTCACCCGGATAGAGATCAAAATCGGCGTTGTCGAGGGCAGTGACGCGGCCATAACGCTTGACGAGACCACGGGCGGTGAGAATGGGTTCTTGTGCCATTAGCCAGCTACCTTTCTGATCCATTGGTCAATTGCGACGGCGGCAATGATCAGCACGCCAATCAGCATATAGGTCCATTGCGGGTCGGTGCCGGCCATGCGCAGGCCAAGCTGGAACACGCCGACGATCAACGCGCCAAACAGCATGCCCATGATGGAACCACGGCCACCAAACAGTGACATGCCGCCAATCACCACGGCCGTGATGGATTCGATATTGGCAAACTGCCCAGCCGTTGGCGATACCGAGCCGATACGGCCAATCATCGCCCAACCACCCAGCGCACAGATCAGGCCAGCAAGCGTATAGACGGAAATCAGCATGCGCTTGACATTGACGCCAGACAATTCCGCTGCATCGGGATCGTCGCCGACAGCGTAGAGATGGCGGCCCCAGGCGGTGTTGTTCAAGACATACCAGAGGACCGCAACCAGAAGGGCGAGTGAGATCACACCATAGGTCAGGACGGCACCGCCCAACTTAAAGCTTTGGCCAAAATATTGCAGGATGGGCGCATTGGTGCCCAGGTCTTGCGAGCGGATTGTCTCGTTGCCGGAATACAGGAAATTGGCTGCCAGCACGATCTGCCACATGCCGAGTGTGACAATGAAGGGGGGCAGCTTGACGCGGGCCACCAGCACGCCATTGATGAAGCCGCAAATGCCGCCGACGGCAAAGCCGCACAGCACGGCAAGCGGGCCAGGCACGCCATAGTGAACGGCAAATTGCCCCATGACGACAGAAGACAGGACCATGATGGCCCCCACCGAAAGGTCAATCCCGGCGGTGAGGATAATCAGGGTCTGGGCTGCGCCGATGATGCCGGTAATGGCAACCTGCTGCAAAATCAGCGTCAGGGCAAAGGGTGAAAAGAATTTGCCACCCAGAATGACGCCGAACGCGATCAGTGACAGAATCAGCACGATCAGCGGCACGGCAGCCGGGCTGGAATGCAGGAAGTGCTGAAACTTTTGCAATGGCGTCTTGTCGTTGGTATCGAACTGCGCGACCGCAGTGGCACTGCCCGACAGCACATTCTCGTATTCAAGATGAGGTTTGGTGGCGGCTTTTGGCTCGCTCATCGGCTTTCCTCCCGTGGACCTCTTCTGAGGCTTGAGGGCCGGGCTGGACCGTGACACCAATTGCCGACGGCCGCCTGCGGCATTGTAGAATTTATGTATTCAACCCAGAAATCTGTCTATTACTCTTGGTTGCGTATGGCGCTTACCAGAAGGGCGGCCTGAGCCGCCCTTCCGTTGCAATATTTCAAGAGCGTATCAGCCCCAGCACTTCTTCAGGCCTTCGGCGACGTCGATTGACGGTACGCCCTTAGCAGCCTTGTCGGTGACGAGCGAAACGCCCGTATCAAAGAAGTCCTTGCCAGCGGTTGGCTTTGGCTTTTCGCCAGAGTCAGCAAACTTCTTGATGGCTTCGATGCCGAGGGCTGCCATCATCAGCGGATACTGCTGCGATGTCGCACCAATCACGCCTTCCTTGACGTTTTTCACGCCAGGGCAGCCGCCGTCAACCGATACGATCAGCACGTCCTTCTGCTTGCCAACAGCCTTGAGGGCTTCATAGGCACCGGCAGCGGCTGGTTCGTTGATCGTGTGAACAACGTTGATGTTCGGGTTTTTCTGCAGAAGGTTTTCCATGGCCGTACGGCCACCTTCTTCGTTGCCGTTGGTGATGTCGTGGCCGACGATGCGCGGGTCGGTTTCGTCACCAATCTTGTTCGGGTCCTTCGGATCAATGCCGAAGCCGATCATGAAGCCCTGGTCGCGCATAACGTCAACCGATGGCTGGGCAGGGGTAAGGTCGAGGAAGGCAACCTTGGCATCCTTGGCCTTGTCGCCCAGGGTGGCGGCAGCCCACTGGCCAATCAGCTTGCCAGCAAGAAGGTTGTCGGTCGCAAATGTCGCGTCAGCGGCATTGACCGGATCAAGCGGCGTATCGAGTGCGATCACCAGAAGACCAGCGTCGCGGGCTTCCTTGACGGCAGGCACGATGCCCTTGGTGTCGGAGGCGGTGATCAGGATACCCTTGGCACCATCGGCAATGCAGGTTTCAATGGCTGCAACCTGGCTTTCGCTATCGCCGTCGATCTTGCCGGCATAGGACTTCAGCGTAACGCCCAGTTCCTTGGCCTTGGCGGAAGCGCCTTCCTTCATCTTGACGAAGAATGGATTGGTATCGGTTTTGGTGATCAGGCAGGCTGAAACGTCAGCAGCCTGTGCGCCTGTCGAAAAGACAACGCCGAGAGCCAGGGCGCCAAGCGTGGCGCCGATCAAATTGGTCTTCATATGGATCCTCCCAAGGACAAAGATAAACGCACCCTCTCAAGGGGCCGTTCGGTTCGCATGGTCCATCACCTCTCCCGTGTTGGCCCCCATGCTTCCTGCCTCAAGAAAACACTATTCCAAATGCCTGTCAATAAATAAATCGAGTTGAATTATTAATCCACTGTGGCATGCTTGGCGCGGTCGTGGCAGGGCGGGAGGAGCCTGTGCCAGGCTGATACGGAGCAGGATGCTCAGCAGAATTGGTTGCCGGGCCAGGATGGCGAAATGCTAATCCGGCAGAGCTCGGGGCCTTGAAATTCTTGTCGCACGCGGCTCTCTGGCCGGGTTGGGCGGGATGGGAGGATGATCGATGACAGAGGGAATGAATGCGGGTCTGGCCATGCCGCCCGCTGCCCTCGAGACGAGTGGCGGCGCCAATCAGGTCGGAGTGCGCGCCTATAACGAGCGGCTGGTCATGTCGCTGGTGCGCCGGCATGGCAGCCTGTCCAAGGCGGAAATTGCCCGGCGCAGCGGTCTCTCGGCCCAGACGGTGACGGTGATCATGCGGGTGCTGGAGCGCGAAAAGCTGCTGGTGCGCGGTGAGCCGGTGCGTGGACGCGTCGGCCAGCCTTCGGTGCCAATGCGGCTCAATCCGGATGCGGTCTATTCGTTCGGGGTCAAGATCGGAAGACGCAGTGCCAACCTGGTGCTGATGGATTTCGTCGGCACGATCCGCCATGAGGTGCGTCGCACCTATCCTTATCCAATGCCCGGCCTCCTGCTGGATTTCATCGTCGGCGGCATTTCCGATATTGAGGGCAGGCTTTCCGTAGCCGAGCGCGCGCGAATTGCCGGTGTGGGCATTGCAGCGCCGTTCGAATTGTGGAGTTGGGCGGAGGAAACCGGCGCGCCATCAGAGGAAATGGATGTCTGGCGTGAGACTGATCTCAAGGCCGATGTTGCGGCCCGGATCGGTTATCCGGTCTTCATCCAGAACGATGCGACCAGCGCCTGTGCAGCGGAATTGGTGTTCGGGGTCGGGCCACACTATCCGGATTTCGTCTATTTTTTCCTCGGCTCTTTCGTTGGCGGCGGCATCGTGCTGAATTCCTCGCTGTTTTCCGGACGCACCGGCACAGCTGGCGCGGTTGGGCCGCTGCCTGTGCAAAGGCGCGATGGCAAAACCGTCCAGCTTTTGAAGATCGCGTCGATTTTCGTGTTGGAAAACCTGCTGCGTGACTATGGACAGGATAGCCAGTCCCTATGGTATTCGCCGAGCGACTGGGTGGACTATGGCGAGCCGCTGGAGATCTGGATCCGCGATACCGCCGCAGCGCTGGCCCAGGCGATTGTTGCTGCGGCCTCGATCATCGACTTTTCCGCCGCCGTCATCGATGGCGGTTTTCCGCAATGGGTGCGCCAGCGTCTGGTTGTGGCTATCCAGGAAGCGGCGCGTGATCTCGACCTCCAGGGTGTATTGATGCCCGAGATCGTCGAAGGCGCCGTCGGCCACCAGGCCCGGTCGGTTGGCGGTGCCAGCCTGCCGCTGTTTTCCCGTTATCTTTTGGATCAGAATGTGTTGTTCAAGGAGTTACTGTAAATGCTGAAGGGCCTCAATCCCATCCTCAATCCCGAATTGCTGGCTACCCTGCGGGCGATGGGTCATGGTGATGAAATCGCCATTGTCGATGGCAATTATCCCGGTCTCGAACATGCAAGGCGGCTGGTGCGGCTGGATGGTCTCGGCCTTATTCCGGTGCTGGATGCCATTCTCTCGGTTCTGCCGATCGACGATTTCGTGCCGGAAGCGATTTTCCGCTCCACCGTCGGCAAGGACCGCGATGCACTTGACCCGGTTCATGCGGAAATCATCGCCTGCTGCGCTGTCCATGAGCCAAAACAGCCGGTCGTCCCGCTGCTGGGGCCGGATTTCTATCCGCGCGTCAAGGCGGCGCATACAGTTGTGCAAACTGGCGAACCCCGCCTTTATGCCAATGTCATTCTTAAGAAAGGCGTGATATATCCGAAATAACCTCTGATTGCAGCAGTCGCATTGGCGGACCTGCGGCTGCAAAGGGCGAAAGGCCCTGGATGGGGTTTTGAGCCAGAAGAGGCCGTGCGGGGGGGCCTGCACGGCCTTTTCCATGCTCAAATCGCCGTAAAGCCGTTATCCACGAACAGATGGGCACCATTGACGAAGCGGGATTCGTCGCTGGCCAGATAAAGGGCTGCGCGGGCCACGTCTTCCGGTTCGCCGATCCGGCCCTGTTGGGCGATGATGGCGGCATCCGAGACATCGACACCCAGCGCTTGAAGGTCGGTCAATTCCCGAAGTCCATGCGGCGTGCGGATAAAGCCGGGGCAGACGGCGTTGCAGCGAATGTTCCGGTCGCGGAATTCCACGCCGATGGCGCGGGCAAACATATGGACTGCGCCCTTGGTGGTGTCATAGAGCACTTCCATCGGCGTCGCTGCTACGGCTGATATCGAGGAGGTGCAGACGATGGAGCCACCACCCGCGGCAATCATGCCGGGCAAAACGGCCCGGGTCATCAGAAACATCGAGCGGACATTGACCGCATGCAGCCAGTCCCATTCCTTCAGCGTGGTTTCCAGGAATGGCTTGATGACGATGGTGCCGGCGTGATTGAACAACACGGTGACAGCCCCGAACCGGTCCTCGACACCCTTGACGGCGGCCTGAACGGCGTCTTCTTCCGAGACATCGGCCACCCAGAAATCGGCTATGCCGCCAGAATCACGAATATCCTTGACCGTCTGTTCGGCCTCCGCGCCATTGCGGTCGATGATGGCGACGGCAGCGCCTTCCGCTGCAAACAGCCGCGAGGCCGCCCCGCCCATGCCGGTCGCACCACCGGAAATGATGGCGATTTTTCCCTTCAGTCTGTCTGTCATGGGTTTCCGTCCTTGTTGCGCTGCGGATGATGTTGGTGCGCTCACGGCTTCGACAGCCTTGCCCGGGTTGAGCGCGGCGTCGAAAGAATGAGGCTGGTTTCGCTATTGGTGATGCCGGGAACCAGTCGCACACGTCGCAAGACACTGTCGAAATCCGTCAGGGTTGCTGCCCCCAGCTCGACGATCAGGTCCCAGCGCCCATTGGTCGAATGCACGGCGGAAATCTCGGGAAAGCCGCTCAGCGCCCGGATCACCTTGTCAGTGACATGGCCCTGGATTTCGATCATCATGATACCGCGCACGCCAAGATCGACCGTATCGGCCCGCAGGATCACGGTATAGCCAAGAATGGTGCCCTCACGCTCCAACCGTTCCAGCCGCGCCCGCACCGTTGCGCGCGACGCGCCGGTTTCCAGCGCCAGATCGGAAATGCTGCGTCGGCCGTTATGGCGCAAAAGTGTGACCAGCCGTTCATCGAGATCGTCCACTAACTTCTCACTTTGAGCAATAAAACTGCCATAACGATAAGCCATATGGAGATTATTGCCAATCTACATCGTTCAAATTGCCAGATACAGATGGTTGAATAGCGACAACAACAGGAGGTGCGTATGGAGTGCAGATTGATCGGAGTTCCCTTGCAGATCGGGGCGGGCCGTCTGGGCTGTGAAATGGGACCGAGCGCGCTGCGTATTGCCGGGCTCGGCCCGATGCTGGAAGAGCTCGGCCATCGCGTCACCGATCTCGGCAATGTCGCGCCTGCCGCCTTCAAGTCCCTTAGTCATCCCAATCCGGCTGTGCATCACCTGCCGGAAACCGTTGCCTGGATCGAGACCTTGTCCGAGGCCGCTTACCGCGAAAGTGCGGATGCCATGCCGATTTTTCTGGGTGGTGACCACGCGCTTTCGGCTGGCACGGTACCGGGGCTGGCGCGCCGGGCGGCGGAACAAGGCCGACCGCTTTTTGTGCTCTGGCTGGATGCCCATACCGATTTCCATACGCTGGAAACCACGGAAAGCGGCAATCTGCATGGTACGCCGGTGGCTTATTTCACCGGTCAACCGGGTTTTACCGGCTATTTTCCGGATCTGGTGGAAGCGGTCGATCCGGCTCATGTGGCAATGATCGGCATTCGCAGTGTCGATCCGGCGGAACGCGCCGCTTTGCGCCGGACCGGCATCACCGTGCATGACATGCGGATGATCGATGAGCATGGCGTTGCCGTGCTGCTGCGGGCTTTTCTGGATAAGGTTCGGGCCGCGAATGGCTTGCTGCATATCAGTTTCGATGTGGATTTTCTCGATCCGATGATTGCGCCCGCCGTTGGCACCACAGTGCCGGGTGGTGCGACCTTCCGCGAGGCGCATCTGGTGATGGAAATGCTGCATGACAGCGGCCTGGTCTCCAGCCTTGATCTGGTCGAACTCAACCCTTTCCTGGACGAGCGGGGCCGCACCGCAATCCTGATGGCGGATCTGACCGCCAGCCTGATGGGACGGCAGGTCATGGACCGTCCGACACGCGATTATGCCGGGAGCGTTTGATGAGTGCTATTGCCAATCTGAATATCGTCCCCTTCGTCAGCGTCGATCATATGATGAAACTGGTGCTGCGGATCGGGGTCGAGACCTTCCTGACTGAACTCGCCGAGGTGATCGAGGAGGACTTCCGTCGCTGGGAAGTGTTTGACAAGACGCCGCGCATTGCCTCGCATTCCAGCGATGGGGTGATCGAGTTGATGCCGACCAGCGACGGCACGCTCTACGGCTTCAAATATGTCAACGGCCATCCAAAGAACATGCGGCAGGGCCGCCAGACAGTGACGGCTTTCGGCGTGTTGTCGGATGTCGGCAATGGCTATCCGATGCTGCTGTCGGAAATGACCATTCTCACGGCATTGCGGACGGCGGCGACCTCGGCTGTCGCGGCCAAATACCTCGCCCGGCCCGATGCCCGCTGCATGGCGGTGATCGGCAATGGCGCGCAAGCCGAGTTTCAGGCGCTGGCCTTTAAGGCGATCTGTGGCATCACGCATCTTCGGCTCTATGATATCGATCGCAGCGCCAGCGACAAATGCCTGCGCAACCTTGAGGGAAGCGGATTGGCGATAACGCTGTGCCATTCCTCGCAGGAGGCGGTCGAGGGCGCGGATATCATCACCACCGTCACCGCCGACAAGCAATGCGCCACCATTCTCACCGACAACATGGTCGGCCCCGGTGTTCATATCAACGCCGTGGGTGGGGATTGCCCCGGCAAAACCGAATTGCACCGCGATATCCTCCATCGCGCCGATATTTTCGTCGAATATCCTCCTCAGACCCGGATCGAGGGGGAGATCCAGCAAATGGCTCCCGATCATCCCGTCACAGAACTGTGGCAGGTCATGACCGGCACGGCCAAGGGACGTAGCGATTCGCGCCAGATCACCTTGTTCGATTCGGTCGGCTTTGCCATCGAGGATTTTTCGGCCCTGCGCTATGTGCGCAGCAAGCTGGCCGCGACCGGGCTTTTCACCGAATTGGACCTGCTGGCCGACCCCGATGAGCCCCGCGATCTCTATGGCATGGTGCTGCGCAGCAAGGCTTCTGTCGGTTGATGACTAAAATTTCATGATCGACGGTATGGATCCTTTTGCCTTGATCCCCATTTCTGCATGGAGTCAAGTTTTACAAAGGATCTATCATGGACGTCGTTCGCATTCTGTTTGCCATTCTTCTGCCCCCGGTCGGCGTTTTTCTCCAGGTCGGTATCGGTCTGCAATTCTGGTTGAATATTCTTCTGACATTGTGCGGCTATATCCCCGGCATCATCCATGCCATCTGGGTGATTCTGCGCAGGTAGCATCCTGAAGTGACGCATTGACGGTTACCGGCTGGCGACATGGCGATTGACAATGGGGCCAAGCCGGATGACCTTGGCGCCCGTGGCAACGGTTGGAGGACCGAAGCCTGTATCGCTTGGGAGGCCTGCCGTATGACTGTCGATCTGGTCGAGTATTTCGACGCCTATGCCCGTGATTATCAGCCTTATAAGGGTGGCAGTTGGTGCTATGAGGACGGTTGTCTCTATGCTGGGCTGATCGCCCTACATGAGGCGACCGGTGATACCAGATGGTCGGCGCATCTGAAGCGGCTGGTCGATGACCAGCTGGATGATCAGGGCCAGATGCGTGATTACGTGCTGACCGAGTATAATATCGACAATATCCTGCCGGGCCGGGCGCTGATTTTCCTGCTGAAAACGACCGGTGACAATCGTTACCAGGTTGCGGCAGACCGGCTTGCCCGGCAATTGCAAAGCCATCCGCGTCTTGGCGCCGGACCTTATTGGCACAAGCTGCGCTATCCCCATCAAGTCTGGTTGGATGGGCTCTATATGGGCCTCGCCTTCAAGGCCGAATACGGAAAGTTGGCTGGCGAGGAGTCTATGGTCCGCGATGCGCTCGAGGAATTGCTGGTGACGCTCGAGCTAACCTCGGATGGTGTGAGCGGGCTTTATCGCCACGGCTACGACGAGGAACGGCTGCAAGCCTGGGCCGATCCGCAAACCGGCCTGTCGCCCGCCCATTGGGCACGGGCGATCGGCTGGCTGGCGATGGCCATGGTCGATCTCTATGGCCTGGTGCCAGAGGGAGCGGATAAGTCGATGCTGGCCGAAAAGCTTGGTGAACTTCTCACCCGGCTTTCACACTTGCGCACCGGGGATGGCCGCTGGTTGCAGGTCATCGATCAGCCCGATCTTACCGGCAATTATCCTGAAAGCTCCGCGACGGCGATGTTCGCCTATGCCTCTCTGAAGGCAGCGCGGCTCGGGATCGCGGGAGCAACGGCAGAGGTCGGGTCAGAGGCATTGGAGAGCCTTCACCGTCATGCGCTTGGTCCCAATGCCTCTGGCCGGATCGTGATGAAGCAGATTTGCTGTGTGGCCGGACTGGGCGGGTTTGGCGGCGTCTACCGGGATGGAACGCCTGCCTATTACCTGTCCGAAGCGTTGAACGACGACGATATCAAGGGTGTTGGCCCATTGATGATGGCTGAAGCGGAGCGTCTGCGTTGCGCGACACACTCCGCATCTCCCGCACTGGCCTGACGGGAGCTGCCTTTTTCGGTTGTTATTTGAGATTGAAGCGGAACGGCACCGTAATCGTCTTGCTGACACCTGGCGGAGGTGCTGGCACCGGCGACGAACGTTTTATGGCATCGACCGTTGCCTGATCCAGATTTGGAAACCCTGAAGACCGGGAAATCGACACCGAGAGAACATTGCCGCTGTCATCGATCTGGAAGCGGGCATAGGCCGTGCCTTCCTCCTTGTTGGCGCGGGCTTCGCTTGGATAGCGCTTGCGTCGCTCAAGATAGGCCGCCAACCGTGCCTGCCATTTTTGCGGGCTGACGCTCGATGAAAACAGACCAGAACTGGTGGTGGAGGCTGCCGTCCTGTCCGATTGCGTCACCTCTGCCTGGGCCTCGCGCTGGGCTTTCTGGGCCTGCGGCTGCGGGGTGGCTTTCGGTTGCTTCTTTTTAACCGGCGTCGTGTCTGCGGTCTCCACCGGCTTTTGCACAGGGCGAGTTACGGGCAGCGGCACTTCCACATTTTCCAGTTCCTTGGTTACCTGTTCCTCGACCGTCGGTTCTTCCACCGGTTTTGGCTCGGGTTCCGGTGGTGGTTCGGGCTGTACTTCCGCGACTTCGGGTGGCGGAGGTGGCGTTTCCTCAACTTTTTCAGGTGGTGTCGGTTCCGGGGGCTGCACCTCGGGCGGCTGTGGAACGGGTGGCGGTTCGACCGGCTGTGGTGGCTTCTCAACCGCCTCGGATTTTACCTCTTCGGCATCCTGCTGATCGGGCGTGATCTGGTTTTCTTCGACCTTGGTAGCGACCGGCTCGGGAGCCAGTTCGATCATGATGGCAGCAGGCGGAGCACCGTCGGCCAACGGTTCTTCCGGCTGTTGCAGCATCAGCGCCACGGCACCGGCATGGGCGGCAAACACCAGGGTTCCGGCTGTACACCAGAGCAGCCAATCGAGGGCGGAACTGCGCCGCCCCGTCGGGTCCGCTTGCCTGCTCATTGGCCGTTGGTATCCTCTGCGGGCGGCGTAATGCTGGTCGCCTGCGGCAATGTTTCGACGCCGACCAGGGCAATCTTCAGATAGCCAGCGTCGCGCAGCAGGTTCATCACCGTCATGAATTCGCCGTAGCCGACATTCTTATCGGCGCGCAGGAAAATCCGCGTGTCTTTATTGCCCTTGGAGACCTGTTCCAGCACAGTCGGCAGCCTGTCGCGGCTGACTGTGTCATTGCCAAGCGCCAAGCTGAGATCCTGTTTCAGGGTGAGATAGACCGGTTCGTCCGGTCGTTTGGCCGGTGCGGCGCTGGAGGCGGGGAGGTCGACATTGACATCCACAGTCGCCAGCGGCGCCGCCACCATGAAAATGATCAGCAGAACCAGCATGACATCAATGAAGGGCGTGACATTGATCTCGTGGTTTTCAACCAGATCGTCGCTCGAATTTTCGCGGATACCTCCAGCCATCGGATTACTCCGTCACCACCTTGAGGCGGGCGGCGCGCACATCGGCCGGCACCTTGCGGAAATCGAGATCCCGGCTGACCAGCCGTTCCACCGCTGTTGCCGCATCCAGCAATTGCTGGCGATAGCCGGTCACCGCGCGGGCAAACACGTTATAGATCACCACGGCGGGAATGGCGGCAACCAGGCCGATGGCCGTGGCCAGCAGCGCCTCGGCAATACCAGGCGCGACGACGGCAAGATTGGTGGTCTGCGATTGCGAAATACCAATGAAGGAATTCATGATGCCCCAGACGGTGCCGAACAGACCGACAAAGGGGCCGATGGAGCCGATGGTGGCAAGAATGCCGGTTCCGGCTGTCATGCGGCGTCCGGCGCGCGATTCGATCCGCGACAGAGCCGAGCTTACTCGTTCCTTGACGCCGTCATTGCCAGCATAATCGAGCGCAGGCTCTGATAGTTTCAACTCGCGTGCAGCGATCAGCAGCATGTCCGGCACGGTGCCACGCCGTTTCTGCAATGCGCCTGCCGCTTGCGAGAGGGATCGCGCCTCTTGCAACACAGCCAGACCGCGCCGCAGCCTCGCCTTTGAGCCGGAGAGCTGAAGAGTTTTGACAAGGAGGATGGTCCAGGTTGCAACGGAGGCAAGGCCAAGGGCAATCATCACTGACTTCACGACCCAATCGGCGGCCATGAACATGCCAACAGGGGAAAGATCGTGGGGAATATCGGAGCGCTGGACTGCGGCGGCGGGAGCGTCCACTGCGACGCCTTCTGTGGGGGAGGGTGCTGGAGCTGGCGTGCCGTTATCCGCTGGTGGGGCTGTCAAATTGGTGGGTGCCGCAGGCGTCTCTTGTACCGGCGTTTGCGCAGGCATGGCTGTGGCTGGTTCGCTTGTGGTTTGCGCGGGTGCCGTCCCTTGCTGGGCCAAGGCGGCGGACGAACTCATCAGCGTGCCGGTTATCAGCAGACCCGAGCCAATAACCACGGTCATGCTCACGCGAGCGAGCGAAGAGGAGCGACGATACGCCATCAAACAACCTTCCGATCCAAATCCATTGCCAGCATGTCCCGCGCATGGCGGGGCAGTGCCTTTAATTGTTTGTCGATATTAAAGTTGAGTTATGTTTTCAAGTATAATCTTGCCAAGGATGCATTTTCCCTGAGCTTGCCCCAGAGCTTGCCAGGGAAAAGTGGTTTCCGGTTTTCCCGGTCAGGCAAGCTCACACAGAAGATCAGAGATGCTGCCTGGTTCAGAATGAAGCGGGCAGTCTCTCGGGCTTGCCAAGGGAAAAGTGGCTCCCGGTTTTCCCGATCAACGGGCATGGAGCATGGCGGATTGTTGCCTGCGAAGACCATGGAAAATTGCCCATGCCGGGTGTCGCTCATTGCCAATGACGGAACATTTTCAGTCGCTTGCCGTTCTCCTGCCGATAATTCTTTCAAGGAGCCTGTCATGCTGCACTGGATTTTGATTTTTCTGCTGATTGCTGCCGTTGCCAGCCTTCTGGGCTTTCGGGGCGTGGCGGGCGCTTCTGCCGGTATTGCGAAAATCCTGATCTTTATCGTGTTGGTAATCTTCATCATCGCCTTGGTCAGCGGCATTGTCATCGTCGCATAAAATACAGGTATTACAATAGACTTGCCTTATCCTGCGTCCTTCGGCGTGGGAGAAGATGCCCGTTCCTTGCCCCCCAAGGCGGGCGAAGCCGAAGTCCGCCGGATCTCCAGCTGACGGACTTCGGTTTCTTTATGAGAAACGGCAGATAGTGTATCGATTGATCTCAACAAAAATGCCGCTCATATAAATGGACGGCGCATGACGCCATCGGGCGTCCAGTTTGCGGCAGCCTGAAGACCGGCGCTGTCGAGGATCTCGCACCCACGGTCCAGCCAGCGGATCAGGCCACGGGCAGTCAGCTTTTTCAATGTTTTGTTGGTGTGAACGATCGAAAGGCCGAGCGTGTCGGCGACGTGGACCTGGGTGATCGGCAAATAGGGTTTCTCCGCGTCGATGAGCCCAGCCACCCGGCCGCGATCATCCAGGAAAGCCAGCAGATAGGCAGCGCGTTCCAGTGCGGTGCGCCGGCCAATGCTGATCAGATGATCGTCCAGCATGCTTTCTTCGCGTGACGCAATCCAGGTCAGGTCGTAGCCAAGGCCTGGATGTTTTTCGAAAAGAGAAAAAAGCCGCTCTCGCTCAAAGACGCAGAGCCGCATGGGTGTCAGCGCTTCGACGGAATGGGCCATTTCATCGAAAACCGCGCCCTGCAAACCGATCATATCACCCGGAACCACGTAATTCAGAATCTGCCGGCGACCATCCTCCAGAATTTTATAGCGAAACCCCCAGCCGGTCAGGGTTGTGTAAAGATGGGCGCTATGGCTGCCTTCAACAAGGATTGTCGTCCCTGCGTCAGCATGAAATTCACCCTTTCGGAACGCGCGAACGAACTCAAGTTCGCCGGGTGTAAACTCCCGGAAATGATCGTTGAGGCGGATGGGGCAGACCAGACAGGCCGTGTGAATTCCGTTCTTGAGCCGTTCTCCATGTCTTGCCGGTTCCTCTGGCATTCCGCCTCCTTATTTGCTTTTATTTTCAGTAAAGTATCAGGTGGAGCAAATGTTCCTGATTGAGGAGGGGTGACATGTCTTTTTTAAATGACCCGAAGCGATGAAGCACCGATAAGGGCTTTTAAGCAAAAAGGTTAATCAATGACTGAAAAGCCGCTGCATGTACTCGTTGCTGAAAAGCAGGCCTTGATCGCGATCGAGATCGAGGTCGTGCTCACGGAAGTGGCAGGCGGCAAAATCACCGTTTGCCTCCCTCGCGATATGCCATTGAGATTGAGCGAAACCCGCTATGATGTGGTGCTGATCGATGCGACCATCATGCCGGAGCAGAACCGCACGCGGTTCGATCTTATTCGAAGTCATGATGCCGGAGTGGTGTTTCTGACCTCCTTCGACGAGGTGCCGGGGTTTAACCAGCCGGAACCGGGCTTTGCGCTCCTGACGAAGCCGTTTGACGAGCAACGGCTCCTGGCTGCGGTGTTCGAAGCGGCGGCCAATCGAGATCCGATGGGCACAGGTTCAGAGACAAAGATCAAGGGGAATGGCGCCGATCAGGGGCCGAACAGATGACAAGCAGATCTCTCCCAATCGGCGCGACCCGCGCGCCGATTGGGAGATGTTGTTATACCGCGAATGCGCGTTTCGTTACCGCAGCGTCATGGGCGTCGGGTCCGAAATCACCTTCTCCGCTCACACCAAGAATCTCCTGCAGGCGGTTTCGCGCCCGGTTGATCCGGCTCTTGATGGTGCCGACGGCGCAACCGCAAATTTCCGCCGCTTCCTCATAGGCGAAACCGGAGGCACCGACCAGAATAATGGCTTCGCGCTGGTCGCTCGGCAGTTGATCGAGCGCCTTTTTGAAGTCCTGAAGGTCGAGCGAACCGTATTGCTGAGGATGAACAGCCAGCTGTGAGGTGAAAATGCCGTCTGGGTCCGAGACCTCGCGGCCGCGCTTGCGCATTTGCGAATAGAATTCATTGCGCAGAATGGTGAACAACCAGGCTTTCATATTGGTGCCTGGTTCGAAATGATCCTGCTTTGCCCAGGCTTTCATGATCGTATCCTGGACAAGATCATCCGCGACGTGATGGCGTCCGGCAAGCGAGACGGCAAACGCACGTAGATTGGGCAGGGCAGCCAGCATATCTCTCTTGAAGCCGCGATCATCCGATTGCTTTTCAAGGGTCATCGAGCAGTGTCCTTCCTGTCGCACTGTTTCCCCGCATTTTGTTCGGCGGCATCCAGACGCTCAAGCAAGTCCATGAAACGGTCCGGAATTCCTTCTTCCTGGACGGAATCATAGAATTGCCGGAGCTTGCTGCTGATCGTGCCGTGTGCCTCAGCCGGGATTCCCCCGGTTCCATCCTCTCCTGCGTCACGATGATTATGCTGGTTGTTCATGATGTCTCTGACGGTTGATTTTAATGTGAGACTTAACGGACCATATCTGAGAAGGTTCCGCTTCTCCCCGCATATTTTTTCTCCGGGTTCGTCTCTAGCGTCAGACATGAGGCAAGGAGGAAATTATGCTGAAAATATAACGTGTTAAATTGAAATGTCGCATATCGAGAACAAGATGTCGAGTGACAGCATTTCATCAAATTAAGGTGAAATGATAACGGTCCTCAATTGCCGGCTGTCGGCGACAGCGATCTATGGGCCCAGCTCGGTGTGCTGCGCTTTGGGCGGGCAAGAAATTATCGAGAAGATCCAGACTGTCGCTAACCGGTTTGCGACAAAAAGTAACGTCTTGACGAGGTGGATGGAACTTTGGCCCCAGATTTTCGTTTCTAAATCAGTTGATAACGGAGTTCAAATCCATGCTGTATTATTCTCTCGTCTTTCTCGTCGTCGCTCTTATCGCCGCCGCATTGGGTTTTGGTGGTATTGCTGGCGCTTCGGCCGGTATTGCAAAGATCCTGTTCTTTGTCTTCATCGTGCTCTTCCTGATTTCGCTGGTGAGCCGTCTGTTCAGGCGCGCCTGATCCCTGCGAACTGGTAACAACGACAGGGCCCGGCAAATTGCCGGGCCCTATTGCGTTTTATCACCGGATGGAAAGCACAGTGAGTTTGAAAAAGCTCACACTGCCCTCGGGTGTCCAGGGGATTATGGATATCTGGAAGACTTTAGAAGCGGTTATTGTCCAAGGCCACAGCCTGCACTTGTTTTTGAGAACCGCCCTGGCTTTTCAACGCTTGCAGTTCGCGCGCCCCCATGATGGAGCGAATGCCGGTTTTTCCTGCAAGCAGGCTGGGTGCGACGGGAACACAATCCCCATACATCTTCAGGGCATAACCTTCCAGACGACGCAATTTCTCCGGCAGATCTGCCCGGCACAGGTTTGCATCGGCATAGTCGATCACGGCGACAGGCCGGTCTATGCAATCCGTTCGTTCGGGATGACAAGCAACAATCACCATTATTGCCGCAAAGCTCATCATGGCCAATCTCCTTACCCTTGAAAAGGGTAACGGCCTGGCTATTCGCTTGTTCCTGATGGGGCTGGCGGGAGAAGGGCAACACGGGCATGCTGTCGCTAAAATATCACAGTGATCAGCTGCGCGTACCCGGGGAACCCGATGGTTCCCCGGTGCAGGTCGATTTCAGAAGCCGGCTTTATGCGTGGCCCCATGAATGAGGTCGTGGATATATTGAAGTTTCACCAAGACGGGTTCCGACAGCACGAAGGGATAGAGATCCGGCTGGCCCATGCTGCGGTTGATACTGTTGACGGCGACAGTCAGCGGGACCCATGCATCGATCAGGGCTCTGACGCCATCCACTCTATAGGGGTCGAAATCGACTTTGACGGTCAGATTTTGTTCATCGATGATCGGACGGGTGCGCAGGCCGAACGCGTAGGCCGTTTCCAGGGCATCGACAATATGGATGTAGTGAGCCCAGGTTTCGGCGAAATCTTCCCAGGGGTGGCTGGCGGCATAGGCGCTGATGAAGCTGCCCTCCCAACCCGGAACCGGTCCATTGGCATAATGCCGTTGCAGGGCTTCGCCATAATCTTCTTCGTCATTGCCGAAAATTGCCCGGCATTGCTCGAGTTGGTTGCCGTCGCGCACCAGGACATTCCAGTAGTAATGACCGACTTCGTGGCGGAAATGGCCGATCAGGGTTCGAAACGGTTCGCCCAGCGCGACACGCCTTGCTTCGCGCTCCGCATCGGAACCCTCGGCGATATTCAGGGTGATCAGGCCGGAATCATGGCCGGTCATGACGGGCTGGCCGCCGGTGCGGGCTGAATCGTCTTCCAGGAACTCGAAGGCCAGCCCGTCTGTCGTCGCATCAGTGCGCGTGACCAACGGCAGGCCGAAGCGCTGGAGTGAATAAAACAGCACATGCTTGGCATTCTCGATCTTGCGCCAGTTTTCGAGATTGTCGCTGCTGGAGAGATCAGGAATAACCAGATTATGGCGGCAGGCGAGGCAAAATTCCTCACCATCCTCCACCAGCCAATTGCAGGCATCATGGCGCGCATTGGCGCAGAGCCGGATAAAACCCTGCTGCGGCACGCCATCGATCAGCGCGGCATTGCTGGAATCAATGGCGATAAACCCGTTATCGGATGGGCGAAAACCCAACAGGGAATGGCAGGACAGGCATTGGGTGTTATCGAAGAACACCATGTTTCTGCAATTGGAACAATTAAAGAGGCGCATCAGGGCTCCATGGCTCGCTCCTGCACAGTCGCTCGCAAACCGGAATAGTGTTGCGACAGGATTATGCAGCAGGTTTGAATTGTCTCGCAAGTGGACTTGCATCGTTTCCGACGCACCGTATTGCGGCGGGGTGCAGTGTCGCGGCGTGTAAACGCATTCGCATACACAAAATCCGCACTCACGAAAGCCCGCACCCACAAAAGATTGGCGAGAGGAATAGGTTCCCTGCTCAGGGACCGTAGCGTGAAATACAGTTATTCATGCAGCTCGACTGGAAATGTCAGCTCATAATAGACGCTGTCCTTATCGAACCGGTGGACGACATGGCCGTTGACGGAAGCGGGCACAACACGTTCGAGCACCGTGCTACCAAATCGTCCCCTGGCGCGTTCCAGATCTTCGCCAGACAGTGTTTCAATCGGCTCGTTCCAGGTCACCCGGATTTCCTCGCCATTGCGTGTCCATTGCTGATGACAGGCGACCTCTATTTTCTTGCGTTGGCTGATGAAGTCGCCGTGGCTGACCGCGTTGACGATCAGTTCATGCAGGGCGAGCCCGATATGCAGGGATGCATTGGGTGACAGCAGAACATTATCACCGGACACCTGAACGAGATTTGCCGTTTCCGGCACGTATTTTTCCAATTGCTGGCGGACCAGATCCTGAAAATAAGCGCCGCGCCAACTGGAATCGGTAATCAGGTCCTGCGACATCGACAGTGCATGCAGCCTACCGCGAAACTTGCCCAGAAACTGGTCGAGCGTTCCGGAATAACGAGCCGTCTGAAAAGCAATACTTTGAATGATCGCCAGCAGGTTTTTCGAACGGTGGCTGACCTCACGCAACAGCGCGCGCAATAGGCGTTCGCGGCGCTTTTCTTCGGTCCGGTCCACCAGGATCGTCATCATGCAGACCTCTTCCGGGCTGATGCGGATCATCCGGCAGCGAAATTCAAACACCGTATCGTCGCCCGGTTCGACATTCAGTTCCGCACCCTGGTCCGCCTCCACCAGCCCGGCTTTCAACTCCCGCAACTGGGCGCCGATTTCGGGTCCGAAAATCGAATCGTCACTGGGTTCTTCGCCATGGGCAAGCGGCCAACGCTGGGGCAGGGATGTAATGCAGATATAGCGCCCGTCCATGTCCTGAAGGGTCAGGCTTGCGCCAATATCCAGCAGGGCCGTGATAAAGAACTCACGCAAGGGCCTGTCAGCACGCTGCGGTTCGAACCATGTCAACCGATTTACCAAGTGCTTCTCTCCAGCGGCGGTAGCCCTTTTTCAAGGGCGCGCGGCATCCATGCGCCTGCATAGTTTCACCAACATCGCAATGACGATCCGTTTTATCCGGCGCCTCGTGCTTCGACGCTATCTCTTCATTGACTGCGATGCCAAACCGAACCGGTCCAAAATCGCATGGTCAAGCCGTCAGGCATCCTGTTTGGCATGTTCGTTGAAGAACAGTGCCTGGCTGATCAGTGCCTTGACCATATCGGGATTGAACGGCTTGGTGACGAGAAAAGCAGGTTCCGGCCGCTCGCCGGTCAGCAAACGTTCCGGGAAGGCGGTAATGAAGATCACCGGTACGGTATCCACCTTCAGGATATCGTTGATGGCGTCGATGCCGGAGCTTCCATCGGCTAGCTGGATGTCGGCAAGCACCATTTTCGGGTTGGTTCGGCCATAAAGCTCAACGGCTTCCTTGTGGGTCCGGGCAATGCCGGTGACGCGATGACCGAGATCTTCCACCATCTGCTCAATATCGAGCGCGATCAGCGGTTCGTCTTCGATGATCATGATGTCGGTTGCCACCTGGCGGGAGATTTCCACGGCGGCCTGGTTGAACAGACCCCGGAAGTCGCTGTCGCTGACGCCGAGCACTTCCGCAGCTTCCTCATAGGTAAAGCCTTCGACTGAGATCAGCAGGAACGCGTGGCGCTCACGCGGAGGAACGGCCAACAGATTAGAAGCGGCCCGTTTTTCCCAGGCAAAAGGCGAGGTCATTGGCCGGATTTCGACATGGGTCGAGCCAAAAATCGTGACAAACAGTTTATAAAGTGAAACCCGATCACTGCTGGCTTCGGGATAGACCGAAAGATCGGCGATCAGAGCCTCCAGAACAGCGGCGACATAGGCGTCGCCCGATGTCTGCGAGCCCGTGACAGCTCGGGCATATCGCCTCAAATAAGGAATATGAGCAGCGACGCGGGTGGTAAGGGACATTCAGCTTCTCCAGTTTGCACGAATGCAGCATAAACTCGCTAGCAAACGCGGGGATCCAAAAAAAGTTCCAAATTTCGTCCGGCTATTTGCCCGATCCGTGCGGGGTGCCGGTCGATATCGATCCATTCTATCCACTTCATGCCCTGCACTTATATTACGGTGCAAAGAGACCGATGTGTCCCCGCCTCGAAGAGATCGCAATATATCAAATCTGTCAAAGGCTTGAGATATTTGCAAAGGGTATGACGAGCGATCTTCGATGATTTTCGTCTTTATGGGCAAGGCAAACCACTGTCGCGAGACTGGGAAAAGAATGGGCAGGCGTTAAAATCAGATGATGCTCACGAGCTTATGCCAGTGGACCGGTGAAGTTCAAGACGCAAATCCTGCGGCAATCCTTTCCTGCCAAAATCATTGAAGGCTTTTCGGTCACTAGGGATAAAAGGGTTTTGATTCGACCAACAACCCCTGGATTTCTAGAATTGCTATAGATATCCACAGTGGTTTAAACAAGCAGCGATATTCATTCTGATGTTCAGGGTCAATGCATCGGATGCCGTTGATTTATATGTTCGAATGTTCGGATCTCTATTTGACAAAGATCAAGAAATCCATGCCCGACATTATGCTATTATCTTGTTTGTAACTGTCTTGGATACAAAAAACCAGGATTGCTCTTGCTGCGATCTATTTCTTGATAGAATGCATATCATATAACAAGCTCCCTCTCCAGGCCGCAGGCATTGACATCATGTCCGAAAAAAAGTCCTCGAAATCCGTCAAAGCACCGGCAAAGCAGAGCCAGGCCAATGCCATGATCGCGGCGCGTTTGAAAACCTATTACGATGAGCTTGTCGAGGAGGGGACCCCGGATCACTTTCTGGACCTGCTGGAGAGGCTCGATGCTGCCGAGCAGGCGGCGAAGTCCAAGTCGGATAAAGCCTGAAACCGGTGTTCACGACACACGAGGTGACGGGAAATATAGAAAAAGCGTCATGTGTTTTGCAAATCACATGACGCTTTTGTTGTTCAAACCGGTCTTTTCGGTGAAACTGGCTCCGGCATTTTTCTGAAAATGCTCTTATGAAGCGATAATCGCCCGCAACATCCACAATGCTTTTTCGTGGAAGGTCAGGCGCGCTGTCAGCATGTCTGATGTAACCAGATCGCCAGCTTCGTCGGCAGCCTCGCCGACCTCGCGCATCTGGCGCACGGCAGCCTCGTGGTCTGCGATCAGATCTTTGACCATGTCGATGGCGGCGTGATGCTGGGTCTCGCCAGTCTTTGGCGCGAAATTGCTGCTGCTTTGCAGGTTGACTGGGGCAAGATGCCCGAGGGCACGAATACGCTCGGCAATAATGTCGACAGCGGCAAACAGCGTGTTGTAATGCTCTTCCGTCAGTTCGTGGATCGGCTTGAACAGCGGGCCAACCACGTTCCAGTGATAGACCTGGGTCTTGATTGTCAGCGCATAAGTGGCTGCCAGGATTTTGGAGAGATCCTTGGAGGCCTGCTCGCGGTATTTGTCTTCGAGACCGATGCTGATTTTTTCGTCGCGGGCTCTGGGCTTCAATACTTCTGCAACTTTGGCCATGGATTTGGTCCTTTCGGTTAAAAACAAGGCGACAAAGAACACCGCCGAAACAGGGCTCCGTCGTCTGTTGAGGTTATGACTGCACTTAACAACTGTTATTGGATTTGCCGTTACTTACGGCCGATCCCTTGGCTGCGCGCAAACAGATAGGCCAGCATGCCGACCGCCGCGACCCCGACGATGGGGTTGACCTTCAGCATTCCGGGCAAGCGTCCCATCAGGCCCATGGTCAATGGATCGGTCGCTGCCAGCGTCGCGGTTTGAAGAAATGCTCGCCTGCGCGCCTCACGGCGATTGATGATGGAGACGACCGCTAGCGTGATCAGACCGATCAACACCGCAATACCTGCAATCACCAGCCCGGCCGGACCTGCACCGATTTCAGCTGCCAGGAAGATCCAGCCGGACACGATGGCTGCGACGATGGCAATCAGAAAGCAAAACCCGGCAATAGCGCCAGCGATGGCGTTGCGCCGAGCCTTGTCGATTCTTGGCTTCACGCCTTCTGCGGCCACCAGTGTCAGACGTGTGAGCAAACCGAACATTGATTAGCGCCGCGACAGCAGAGCGAAAATGAAGCCGAGACCGGCGGCAATCGCGACCGACTGCAAAGGCTTTGCCCGAATTTTATCTTCCAGATCCTGTTCCAGCGCGGAAACGCTGCTGCGTGCGGAGCTGATCGCATCCGATGCCTTGTCGCCGACCTGATGCAAGGTTGCACTGCCGAGGGAGGCGAGCGTGCTCGTTAGCGAGGCAACGTCCTGCTTGAGCTGCTCGATCTGTGCTTCGAGTTCCTTAGACCGTGCTTCTGCTTCCAAATCGTTGACGGCTTCATTGATATCGACCATGGACGAACTCCTTCTGGATTTTAAGGCTGCGCAAACCGTTATCCCGTCTGCGGCTCGAACTCTATCAACAAACGTTGCTCAGGCCCAAGGGTTCCATTTTTCAACTATTTTCGGATCACCTATCTTGCATGGGATGATTGTGTTGACCCCTGTGCAAGCGCGCCCGATCGTCATAATCGGAACCTTCCAGGTTGCATGACGTTAATCTCATGCTACCATGCTCGGACCGCTGATATTTGACGGCGGCACGGGCTTCTTGAAATCGCCAATCGCAGAGGAGACCGCGATGAACTGGAACCGTGTTGAAGGCAATTGGGAACAATTCAAGGGCAAGGCCCAGGCTCAATGGGGCAAGCTGACCGGCGACGACCTGAATGTTATTGCTGGTAATCGCAAACAATTGAGCGGCAAATTGCAGGAACTCTATGGAAAAGGCCAGGATGAGGCCGACCGAGAGATCGACGATTGGGTCAAACGCCACTAATATACCCTAACCGCAGTCTGGCGACATGATGTCGTCTTGCGGGTGCGGCGCTGGAAACCATGATGGTTCTGGCGCCGCTTTTTTATGACGTTATGGTCATGCTGGCAGCATATGCAGCAGCGTTTCCAGGCGGTCAGCATCACGCGGAAGTTTGTCGCTCCGCAGCCGCGAAATCCGGGGAAAGCGCATGGCGACGCCGGATTTGTGCCGGGTGGACCGGTTCAGCCCTTCAAACGCCACCTCCACCACAAACCCATGATCCGGCTCGGCGCGGATTGAGCGCACGGGTCCGAACCGGTCGATGGTATTGTTGCGCACATATTTATCGAGAATTTCCAGCTCCTGATCGGTAAAGCCGAAATAGGCCTTGCCCACCGGCACCAGTTGGCTGCCGCCTTCCGGCATCTGCATCCAGACCCCGAAGGTAAAATCGGAATAATAGCTGGAGCGCTTGCCATGGCCGCGCTGGGCATACATCAGCACCGCATCCACATTCAGCGGCTGCTTTTTCCACTTGAACCACGGCCCTTTGGCGCGCCCCGCCTGGTAGATGCTGTCGCGGCGCTTGATCATTACCCCTTCGATGACCGGATCGGGCGGGGCGTGCCGCAGCGCGTCCAACTCATCCCAGTTGGAAAACGAGATCAGCGGCGAGAGATCGAATCGGGTGGCGGGGGCTTTTTCGACAATCTCTGCAAGTAACCCCCGGCGTACCTCATAGCCGAGGTTTCGCACATCCTGGTCGCCGGTAAACAGCAGATCATAGGCGCGGATGAAGGCCGGATAATCGCTGAGCATTTTCGTCGTGACGCTTTTGCGGTTCAGCCGTTGCTGAAGATCGGAAAAGCTGCGGGTCGGCTGGTTGGAGCGGGCGGTGCCGCCGACCAGCAATTCGCCATCGATCACCCCATCGAAATTCGCTGCCGCGACAATATCGGGAAAAGCCCCGGAAATGTCGTCGCCGGAGCGGGAATAGAGGCGGCAGGTGTCTCCATGGCGCGAAAGCTGCACCCGGATACCGTCCCATTTCCACTCGGCGGCGAAATCGGCGGGATCGAGACCATCCAGATCACCATTGCCGACCGGAGTGGACAGCATGACCGAATGAAAGATTGCCGGTGTCGCCAGCACAGGCTTGTCTGCGCCGCCCTCAAGCCAGGCAAACAGGCTCTCATAGGGTGGCTCCAGCCCGTGCCACAGCGTCTCGATCTCACCGACATCCTTGCCTGACATCTCGGAAAGCGCCTGTTTGGCAAGCCTTGCCGACACCCCGATTCGCAAGCCGCCGGTCGCCAGTTTGAGAAAGGCAAAGCGGCCGGACGTGTCGAGCTGGTCGAGCAGGTCGCGCACGGCTCCCCGCACCTGGGTGCGGCCAAGTGATTGCATGAGGGCGACGACCTCGCCAAGGCTTGGTTCGGCTATTTCGGCCTTTTCACCGCGGTCCTGATCCCAGACCAGCGAAATGGTTTCGGCGAGATCGCCGACATAATCATAGGAATAACCGAAGAGAACTGGGTCCATCCGCTCCAGCACGAGTTCTTTCAGGAGGGCTGGTTTGACCGTCTTCAGATCGAGCGTTCCGGCCAGAACGCCCAGCGCATAGCCCCGGTCCGGGTCCGGGACGCTGGCGAAGTAATCGGCCAACAGCTTGAGCTTGCCATTGCGGCTCGGGGTCAGGACGAGGCGGTCGAGAAGCGTAGCAAAGGCGCGCATCAATCGCCCTCGTCTTCATAGCCGACCAGATGCAGCGGCTTGGCGGCGATACCGTTCAACTCGCACCAGCGCACCAAAGCCTCTTCGCGTCCATGCGTGACCCAGACGGCACCGGGTTGCAATTCGCTAATCGTCTCGATCAGTTCCGGCCAGTCGCAATGATCGGAGATCACCAGTGGCAATTCGACGCCACGCTGCTTGGCCCTTTGCCGCACCATCATCCAGCCAGAAGCGAAAATCGGCAATGGGTCGTGAAAGCGTCGCGCCCAGCGATCGGCAAAAGCCGAAGGAGGCCCAATGACGATGGCGCCTTCGAAATGGTTGGAGCCGCCGCTTTCCACCGTTGCGGGGTGCAACTCTCCCAGCTCTATGCCCTGGCTCTGGTAATAGTCGCAGAGCTTGGCGAGCGCACCATGAATATAGATCGGTCTGTCATAGCCCGCCTGGCGGATCAGCGAGATCACCCGCTGCGCCTTGCCCAGCGCATAGGCCCCGACAAGATGGCTGCGCTGCGGAAACTGTTCCAGCGACCGCAAAAGCTTGCCGATTTCCAGCGCCGGATCGGGATGGTGAAAGACCGGCAGCGCAAAGGTTGCCTCAGTGATGAACACATCGCAAGGCACCGGCACGAAGGCCGCACAGGTGGCATCGGGCCGACGCTTGTAGTCGCCGGAAACGACAATGCGGGTGCCCTCCCGCTCGATAGAAATCTGCGCCGACCCCAGAACATGTCCGGCTGGATGAAAACCGACGGCGACGCCGTCCAGCGTGACGGTTTCCCCAAAATCGACCGCCTGCGAAGACCCGGCAAAGTCCGCGCCGTAGCGCAACGCCATGATGTCAAGCGTCTGCCGCGTGGCCAGCACTTTATCATGGCCAGCGCGGGCATGGTCGGAATGGCCATGAGTAATCAGCGCCCGTGCCACCGGCCTTACCGGATCGACATAGAAATCGCCGATCGGGCAATAGAGACCGGCAGGAGTGGGATAAAGCAGGGCCTCGGGCTTGATCATGATGCTAAAATAGGGCGGGAGGTGCAAGAAGTGTAGGGGATTGCAGGATGACACCCCACTTGCATTTGCGGTATCGAATAGAAAAAGTGTAGGCACTACCTGCGCGGCCTACAGATCTTTTGACCACTATATCAGGACCAATTTCCATGAAGCCTATTTTCGTTCAGCTGCAATGTGTTCCCGGCAAGACCTATGAGGTGGCCGATGCGATCTATAAGGCGGAGATCGTCTCAGAACTTTATTCCACCTCGGGCGAATATGATCTGCTGATGAAGGTCTATATCGAGGATGGGCAGGACGTTGGCAAATTCGTCAACGAACAGATTTCGGCCGTACCCGGCGTGGTCCGTTCGCTGACGACAATGACGTTTACCGCTTTCTAAGCGTCATCAGGCGAAGCCTGTGCTACCAGCCTTCGGTCAGGACCTTGTCCAGCATGGCGACGAAGAAGCTGGCGCTTTCATAGGTCAGGCAGAGCGGCGGCTTGATCTTCAGGACGTTGAGATGGTCGCCGGTCGGCTGCATGATGATGCCGAGGTCGAGCAGCCGTTCGCAGATCGCGGCGGTTTCTTGAGCCGCCGGTTCCAGCGTATGGCGGTCGCGGACCAGTTCGAGGCCAAGATAAAGCCCCATGCCGTGTACGGCACCGGCCAGGGGATGGATGGCAACCAGATCCTCCAGTTTTTCACGCAGGAAATCGCCGACATCGCGGGCGTTGTCCTGCAAGTTTTCGTCACGCATGATGTCCAGCACCGTCATGCCGATCACTGAACTGACCGGGCTGCCGCCGGAGGACGAGAAAAAGTAGCCGTCCTGCTCAAAGGCATCGGCAATCGCCTTCGTGGTGATGACGGCGCCGAGCGGTTGGCCATTGCCCATGCCCTTGGCGATGGTGATGATATCAGGGATGACGCCCTGCTGCTCGAAACCCCAGAAATGATGGCCGAGACGGCCATAGCCGACCTGAACTTCATCGGCGATGCACAGCCCGCCGCGCGCCCGGATCAAGGGATAGACGCCCTGGAGATAGCCGGGTGGCAAGGCGATGCCTCCCGCATTGCCAAACAGGCTTTCGGCGATGAAACCGGCGAGGCCCTCACCTCCAGCATCGATGTCCTCCAGCGTCTTTTCCACCTCAGCGACATAGGCGGCAGCGCTATCCGGCCCTCTATGCGGGCCGCGATAGCTGTTGGGGGCGGTGACGGGCCATACCCAGTCCGGCCGGGTTTCCAGGGCGCGCGGATTATCGGCAATCGAGGTGGAGACCGCGTCGCTCGCCATGGTCCAGCCGTGATAGGCTTCCTTCAGGCTGACCATGTTGCGTTTTCCGCTGGCCGCCCAGGCCAGCCGGATGGCGAGGTCCACGGCTTCCGAGCCGCTATTGACCAGAAAAACTGTGTCCAGTCCTTCCGGCGCAAGGCTCGCCAACCGCTCAGAAAACTCGGCGACGGCGCGGTAATGAAAGCGGGAATTGGTGTTGAGACGCGACCACTGCGTCCAGGCCGCATGGGCAAGACGGGGATGGCCATGGCCGACGGTGGCGACATTGTTGACCATATCAAGATAGGCGCGGCCCGCCATGTCGAACAGGTGTTCGCCAAAACCACGCTCGATCTGTGGCGGATGGGCATAATAGTGCTTTTGCGGGCTGGCGAAATGCTGGCTGCGGGTCGCAAGCAGGGCTTCGCTGCCTGGCAACGGCGCATCCAGATCGACGCCGAACAGCGCAGCCGGCGACAGGCAGACGCGCCGCCAGGCATAGGCGTGATCGGGTCTGGCAAACAGCGGCGGCACGAGGTCAGGATCGCGGCAAAGCTGCAATCGCAGCCCGCCCACGGACCCTTCCGCGCCGGCAATCCGGCCAAGGGGCGTTCCTGCCTGCAATTCCGTACCGTCTTCAAACTGGCATTCGAGCCCATGGATATGCAGGGCCAGATCCTGTGCCATCAAAATGAAGTGCTGGCTGGTGCGCTTCAGCACGCAATCGAAGGGAACCACGGCCTCGGTTCCTGCTGGCAGGCAAGCATCGACATGCAGCGCAAAGGTTGCTGGCATGCGCGGCGACAAAAGCCTGGTATAGGACAGGCGGCATTCACCGTAGCGGGTCGCGGCAACGCCGGTATCGGCGGCGGCCTTGGCCAGCAGCTTCCAGTCGATCTGGGCATCCGCCCAGTCATCCTCAATCAGCGCGGGGCTGAGAGTGGACAGGTCGGTCAGATGCACGCTGAGCGGATCGATACCGGGCAAAAGCCGGCCAAGCACCGGGCGCTCTTCCGGTGGCTCCTGGCCAAGCGTGGCAAAGATCGCTGCTTCCATGACCGAGAAGGGCAGGGAGGTGGCGAGGGTGAAAATTTCCCGTTCATGTTCCAGATTGCCGGAGACATAATCATTGTCGGGATCGATCGACAATTGCTGTTCGCTGCTGGCCACCAGCACGGCGGCGCGCGCGACGATAAGGGGCCAAAGGGCTTTGATCTCGGCTTCATTCAACGGATAAAGCGCGTGAAAAGCCTGGATAACCGGCAGCACGCCAAAAGGATCACCATCGGCCTGGTGCAAGAGTGCCGCACACGTCACGGCAAGGTCACCCACCAGCCAGCCTGTCACCAGATCACCGAAATCGATCACGGCTTGCGGCAGAAGCCGACCGGCGGCATCAGGCGCGCCCATGATGTTGTCGCCGGTCAAGTCGTGATGCACAGCCTGAAGGCGCAGCTCGCCCAGCAACGGATTGATATGACGCATGGTGACGATCATCGCCTTGGCAACATCGTCACGGCGTTTTGGCTCGCTGACGGAGGCCAGCAGATGCAAGGTGACCGGTCCGGCACGCCGCAGGTCCCATTGCAGGTCCCGCTCCAGGCCGGGATGATCGAAATCGGTCAGTGCCAACGCCATGCGGGCGCAAAAGCTGCCGATGGCGCGCATGGTCGCAGGCGCAAGATAGCTTCGCTGGCTAAGGGATTCGCCGTCGATATAGGTCAGCAGGCGGGCGTAATAGCTTTCCTCACTGAGGGTCACGGCCACGATCTCTTCTCCGCTGAGGGAGGGGACCGGTTCCGGGGCTATCGGGGCATCGGGGATTTGTGCCAGATGCCTCAAGGCCGCATTCTGGGCTTCCAGTTCGATGCTCGCATACTCCTGGCGGCAGATTTTCAGCACGAAGCGGCGGTCGCCGGTATCCACGCGGAAATTGCGGTCCTGTTGGGAACCCAGCTCCTTGACGGTGCCTTCAAGGCCATACTGCTCTTTCAGCAGGGTCACTGCCGCCTCAAGCGTCACGTGAGGCCGCGCAAGCCCGGTGCGCTGAAAGAGAAGGGTGTTTGGCATGGACTGCCTCCTGCAGAATCAATCGGCTGAGAGCTGGGCCTGTCCGGTCTGAACTCCGGTCCGACCTGCATCATGCAAGCTCAGGTCTGTCTTCTTTTGGTTTCTCGCGTTGGAAAGCCGATAACCATGTTTCCTGACAAACTCTAGCAGAGAGAATCCGCGCGTCTATCGCCCATCTATAAAATAACATGGGGAACAAACGTTTGAGGTGTGGAAAGAGCGGGTTTCGCTTGTGAAGCGGTCCTGCTCGATCCTTGATGGCTGGCCTTGATGCCTGTCTATCCCATGCGTTCCGATGCATAGGAGCCGGGGCTGGCCGGAAAAACCACGCTCTTGTTGCCGTTGATGAAGGTGCGATGATGGATATGGGCATGGATGGCGCGGGCGAGAACCTGGCTTTCCACATCGCGGCCGATCGACACGTAATCCTCGGCGTTCTGGGCATGGGTGACGCGCGCGACATCCTGCTCGATGATCGGGCCTTCGTCGAGATCGGCGGTGACATAATGGGCGGTTGCCCCGATCAGCTTCACGCCGCGCTCGAAGGCCTGCTTGTAGGGATTGGCACCCTTGAAGCTCGGCAGGAAGGAATGGTGGATGTTGATGATCTTGCCCGACATCTTCTGGCACATCGCATCGGAGAGGACCTGCATATAACGGGCCAGCACGATCAGTTCGGTGCCGGTCTGCTGCACAAGCTCCATCAGCTGGGCTTCGGCCTGCGGCTTGTTGTCCTTCGTCACCTTGATGTGATGGAAGGGAATGTCATGATTGACCACGACCTTCTGGTAGTCGAAATGGTTGGAGACCACGCCGACGATATCGATCGGCAGGGCGCCGATTTTCCAGCGATACAGCAGGTCGTTCAGGCAATGGCCGAAGCGTGACACCATCAGCAGAACCTTGACCCGCTCTGTCGAATCGTAAAGCCCGATCTCCATCTGGAAATTATCGACAATGGGTGCAAGGCCTGCCTCGATCTTTTCGCGGCTTGCCCCCTGTTCGGAAATAAAGCTGACGCGCATGAAAAAACGGTCGGTATCGAGATCGTCGAATTGCGAGCTGTCGACGATATTGCATCCCATTTCCGCCAGATACCCGGAAAGGGCCGCGACAATGCCGCGCTTGGATGGACACGATACCGTCAGAACATAACTCGTCATCTCGTCTTCCTCTGATGTGGCCGGTTTGTACGGCCTCTTTCCGTTAAAGCGTCTTCCGCCTGAAGAAGCGGGTTGTTAGCCTTCTGATTTATGATGCATAATCCATTGTCAATCCCGATCAATTCAGGGGGCTTGGCTTCGACCTAGTAAACTATTTTTCTTTTAAGGAAAAGCGTCGAAGAGCCATGAGAATGAAACTGCCGGGTTTGCGGGGCAAAAGGTGGTCCGATTGCGTCTTCATGCGCCGCATTGTGTCGCAACATTATGGTAGGACGCCGAATGACAGCGCAAATAAGTCCAGTCGCTGTTTGCCAGCACAATAGCTGCCTGCGTGACAGAACGAAAAACGAGGATAAGCAAATGGCAGTGATGACGACAGACAGATGTGAGAGCGTGTTGAAAAGGACCATAACCATGTCTGTGGCTCTCACGCTTTCGGTGGCACCGGTCATCAGCGGACAAGCGTGGGCCGGTCAGGCCTGCATGCGAGGGGTCAATCTTTCTGGCGCGGAATTCGGTGAGATTGGCGGCGCCCCGGACAGGGCCTATACCTATCCCAGTGCCAAGACCATTGGCTATTTTGCCGAGAAAGGCTTCAATTCTGTAAGGCTTCCCTTCAAGTGGGAACGCCTGCAACCCAAACTCAACAGTGCTTTCGACGCTGACGAGCTGAAACGACTGGATACAGCCGTTGCACAGCTGAAGGAGGCGCATCTGCGGGTGGTGCTCGATCCGCATAATTTCGCGGTCTATCATCAAAAACAGATTAATGGCCCGGACGTGCCAGTGGAGGCCTTCGCGGATTTGTGGATGCGGCTGGCCGCTCACTATGCCAATGACCAGACCATCGTCTTCGGCTTGATGAATGAGCCGTATGACATGCCAGCCAGCCAATGGCTCCCGGCTGCGAATGCCGCCATTGCCGCCATTCGTCAAGTTGGCGCGAAAAACCTTATTCTCGTGCCGGGCGTGTCCTGGACAGGTGCCCATAGCTGGCAAAGCGATGGCTATGGGGGCGCCAATGGCGAGGTGATGCTGGGGGTGAAGGACCCCGGCAATAATTATGCCTATGAGGTTCACCAGTATTTCGACGCGGATTTTTCCGGCACCAAGGATGAATGCAGCCGGGCAGGCGACGCGGTGGCCGCCATAGAGACCTTCACGGATTGGCTGCGCAAGAATGACAAGCGTGGCTATCTCGGCGAATTCGGTGCGCCGGGCGGAGAATCATGCGTCAAGGGCATCAAGGACATGGTTGAAGTGGTCGAGAAGAACCCGGATCGCTGGGTCGGTTGGGCCTATTGGGTGGCCGGTGACTGGTGGCCGGAAACCGAAATGCTCAACATCCAGCCCGGCAAGTCCGGTGACAGGCCGCAACTGGCTGGTCTGACCCCTTATTTGCGCGATTTCTCGGCGGCCTCGGCGGATTGCCCATCCTTGCGGTCCCGGTAGGCCAAAATTTTGGTCCAGTCCACCGCATCGGCGGTGCCGATCAGAAACCACATCAGGGCGGCGGTCTTGATCGAATAGAAGGAGTTGCTGATCAGCATCAACAGCAGCAGATAGACCACCATCATGCCTCGGAAGGCCCAGGCCCTGGGGTCTTTCATCGGTGAGAGCACGAAAGCTGCCCAGAGCCCGACAAAGCCGAACAGGCCGAAATTGGTCAGCGTGTAGGAAATACCGGAATCGGCGGTAAAGGCATCGGTGGTCTTTGCGCCGAGCACCACCTGGAAATCCAGGCTGTTGAGAATGCCTGCCGTCACTTTCAACCGGCCTGACAGATCATTGGCACCGCCTTCGGCCCCGACGATCAGCCCATAGGCGGCAATCACCGCCAGCAGCAGGAACGGGGCGACCAGCCAGACAGTTTTCGGAATGAACCTGTACAGCGGCAGAAGCAGGGTAATGGCGACACAGGTGAAGAAGCCGAAGCGTGCATCGGCCAGAACAATGCTGGTCATGGCCAGCGCCATGACGATCAGCCGCCACGGCATGGCGGGTCGAAACAGCGCCCAGGCATAGAGGATGACGCCAAAATTGCCAGCCGAGACCGGTTCCAGAAACACCGAGGACACCCGGTGCTGGCCAAGAAAGGGCAGGAGGGTGCGCGGTTCCGGTCGCAGCCCGGAAATGAACAGACCCCGTGTCTGGCCAAAGCTTTCCTGAAGTGTCACGGTGCCGCGGGCGATGTAATAGCCGAGCACATTGAAATAATCGAGATAGCTTTCAAGCGCCAGATATTCGTAAAGCGCCACGGTGAGCACGATCAGGCCACAGGCGATCACCAACCGGTCCGCCAGCCCGACATGGGCAACCCTGCGGCCCATGAAGTAGAACCCGACCGGGATAAAGATGTCACGCAGTGCTTTCAGGTCCAGCGCGCCGCGCAAGGCAAAGATCATCAGCATATAGCTGACGAACAGCAGCAGGGTCAGGTAGAGGCCAGGCCGCCGGTCGACCGCCAAGAGGAAGGCAGCGCCCAGCATGGTCATTTCCCCCAGCATGACATGGGTGTCGCTGACGGGCATGATCCGGGTGTTGACGAAGCAGAGAAACAGATTGAGCACCAGCCCGCCGATGACAGCGAAGGAGGCAATCGCCGAGATCAGCCATTCGGGAAGAAACGCCTGATGTTGCGTCTCATCCTCCGTCAGGGACCGGTCGCCGGTGCCGGTCGGCCCGGTTTGCGCCGTCACCGTCATCCGGCGGTCTCGAGCACGATACGACCCACGACCCGTTCTGCGTCTTCGCCCAGCCGCATCAGCAGTTCATCCAGGGCGGCGGCCTCGTCTTGCGCCGTGGTCAAGACGAGAATGACATCGGCCTCGGCGGCAAGGGCAGTAAGATGCTGCTCGCCACCAGCACCGCTAGCATTGATTCCGGCGCCGCGGGCATTGATCCAAGCGCCGCAGGCATTAATCAAGGTGAAATCGGTTTCCGCCTGAAGGCTTTGCTCGACAAATCGCGAATAGGTCGGGCGACCGGAGGAGGCCGATGCTCCCGCTGCTGGCCGCGCTGGCTGGTTGCGGGGCAGGGCGATGCGCTCGTAGCGCAGGATGTGCGAGAGAGGTGCGTCTTCGAGATCGGGCTGCTGCAATGCCTGGGCAAGGCTTGGCCGGGCATTGGTTTTTCTGTGCGAGCGGATCGCTAAGCGGTGGTCCAGCATGGCACCATTGGCCAGCAGCACGCCGCGGTCCCGATCAGCCAGCTTCTGTGCCACATCGCCAATAAAGGCGCTGGCCACCGGCCTGCCCGCTGCAACAAACAGAACGGTCAGATCAGCATAGCCTTCACCGCATTCAATCAGAAAACCGGCTGTGCTGGCGACCGCATGGGACCAGGCGCCGCCTGCCGCCGGTTGTGATGCGGTTGCCGGGTTGGATGCGGGAACAAGAGGCGAGACCAGCCGACGGCCAAAGGCGGTGATAAAGCTGAACGGATTGCGGGACTTCTGTTTTTCAGGTTCCGTAGCGTCGGCAATCAGAGCGATATGTCTTGCTGACGCAATGGGCGGTGCTGGGGGTGGTTCGCCTTTGCCAGGAGGCGATGAGGTCGCCGTGGCAGGCGCGGCGATGCCTGCTTGCGGCGCGACATCCTTGCGCGACAGGAGTTCCAGCACCACCGCCAGCGTGCTGCCGAAGGCCAGACCAAACAGGATGGCGGCGGCAAGGATCATCACTTTGAGGGTCGTGACCGATTTCGCTGTCGCCACTGCCTCGGTGATAACCCGGGAATTGTTGATGGAGATCGTCTGTTCCTGGCTCAGCTCCTCGGCGCGGTTGAGGAAGGCCTTGTAAATGGTGCGGATGGCTTCCGCCTCGCTTTCCAGCTGGCGCAGGGTGATCTGCCGCGCCCCGCTGTCGAAACTGGTTTTCGTCAGGCTTTGCAGCTGGGTTTCCAGCGCCTTGCGGTTGGCAACCGCCCGGTCATAGTTGAGCTTCATCGACTGGCGCACCCGGTCCAGCTCCTGCTGGATGGCCTGGCGCATGCTGGCCACCTGCGAATTGATCGCCTTCAGTTGCGGATGGTTGCCGCCGAGATTGGCGGACGCTTCGGCCTGGCGGTCCTGTAGCTGGACATAGCGGTCGCGCAGCAGCCCGACAGTAGTGGATTGTACCGCTTCTGGGATATTGCCGTTTTCAACGGCAGCGACCGTGAGATTGCGGGTCTGCTGGTAAATGGCCTGCTGCTGTTCTTCCGCGCCGCGTGCTGCGATCAACTGCTGGTTCAGGCCTGCTAGTTGCTGGTCGATCACCAGTCCGGTGACGCCGGTGCTGGCCAGACCGTTGGCGGATCGGAATTCCTCGACCGCCCTTTCGGCCTTCAGCACCCGATCGCGCAATTCACTGGCCTGCGCCTGGAAGGCGGCGCTTGCCCGGCGCGCTGCGTCGGAGCGGGCTTCGTCCACCTGTTTCAGGTAGACGGTGGCAATCATATTGGCAATGTCGGCTGCCGTTTTGGCGATGCGGTGTTCGACCGTGATCGACATGATGAAGGACTGGCCTTCGCGCTCGACTTTCACATGCCGGACCAGCCCGCCGATGGTGGCAGCCATGACCTCAGCGGGGGATACGGCGCTGCTTGGCTTTCCCGCATAGAGATAGGAGTCTTTCGTCAGGTCGAGCCGGTTGACCACTTCCCCCAGCACGGCGCTGGACAGGACGACATAGATCTGGCTGTCGAGGCTGGCCGGGTCGCTTTGTACGGCGACTGTCGGCTGTCGGCTGTCGCTACTGGTGGCAGACAGGCCGCGCGGATCGAGCAGGATCTGGGTGGACGATACATAGACAGGCTTCAGGCTGAGCGCATAGAGCAGCGCCAGACCGGCAAACAGCGCGGCAAAAAACGCCAGGTAATACCAGCGCCGTCGCAAGATCCCGGGGATTTGAAAAATGTCGATGTCCATTTTCATGTCCAGGACCGGAAAACTCCAGCCGGTTGTCCTTCTGAGGGCATTGTCATACCGTTGCTCCGAGGCGGAAAGTCCGCTGGCGAACCGCTAAAATGGCAGGCCATGGTTAATGATACCTAACAATTTGGCCTGTTAATCACGATTCTTTACCGCGTTTGTGCAAGGATAGGACATTTATGCACAAGTTGCTTTACCAATGTTTCAAGGCATTCTAACCAAACGATCAGGAAATTGAGGTTCTTTCCGTTTAAACCCGGGGGTATTGGCATGATCATCGGCGCAAGGCGAGCGGTAAGGGAGGATAAATCCTCATCCGCACCTTTGATCGTCCAGGTGGTGCGGCAATATCCGCCGGGCCGGGGCGGATTGGAAGATGTGGTCTCCAGCCTGAGCCGGGAACTGTTGCAACGCGGGTTCCGGGTGCGGGTCGTGACGCTTGACCGGCTGTTTTCCGATCCCGGCAAAACCCTGCCAGCCCGTGAAGTGATTGATGGCGTCGAAGTGGTGCGTGTAGCTTATCGCGGCAGCAGCCGTTATCCGCTGGCATTTTCTGCCTTTCGCCATATCCGCGATGCCGATCTTGTCCATGTCCATGGGGTGGATTTCTTTTTCGACGCTCTGGCTATCGGTCGCTTCCTGCATGGCGCCCCCATGGTGGCGACCACCCATGGCGGTTTTTTCCATACCCGTAAGTTCGCCACGATCAAGCAGATGTGGTTCAGCAGCCTGACCCGGTTATCGGCGAGCGCATATCGGTCTGTGGTGTGCTGTAGCGCCTCGGATCTTGCTCTGTTCAAGGTCATCCAGCCCAGGCACTCGGTCTTGATTGAAAACGGCGTCGACACCAGCAAGTTTTCCGGACTGGCCTCGCGCCAGCCGGTGAAACGGATCGTGACGATTGGCCGTTTTTCGGTCAACAAGCGGCTTGATCATTTGTTGCAGGCCATGGCCGTGCTGGTGAAGCGCGATCCGCAGTGGCGGCTCGATATTGCCGGTTCGCCATCGGACCTGTCCGCGCAGGATGTCAGGGCGCTCATTGACATCAATGGTCTGGCTGATCATGTCGACCTGCATCTGCAACCCGATAATCGCCTTCTGGGTCAGTTGATGTCCAAGGCCTCGATCTTTGCCTCGGCTTCCGATTATGAAGGTTTCGGCCTGGTGGCCGTGGAGGCAATGAGCGCCGGTCTGGTGCCTGTCCTGCATGGAAACGATGCCTACCAGGCGCTGGCAGCCCAGCATTCCGGCATTGAGCTTGCCGATTTTGCCGATGCCGCGCGTGCGGCGACATCGATTGAAACGGCGTTCGCCCGGCTGGAAGCCCAGGGTGCCGATCTGCGCCACGCCCTTGCCGCTGATGTCAGCCGCTATTCCTGGGAAGGCGTGGCGGAGCGCTACATTGCCCTTTACCGGCGCGCCCTGCCTGCCATTCACCGTTGTGGGCATGAGGCTACGGCATGAGCAATGCCCAGGTGATGACTGATTTTAAGACGCGCCGTCATGTTCTGATCGTTACCGGGCAGCATTTCGCCGATGCGCCGCGCAAGGTCGATCTGCATTTCATGGCACACAGCCTGCTGTCGCGGGGCGACAAAGTGGATTTCCTGGTCTGGCGGCTGAGCCCAATCAGCCGGCTGCTGAAGGACGGACGTTACGCCTTTGCCCGCACCCATCGTCTCAACCGCTGGGAGGGTTTGAGCGATGGGCTTCGGCAATTCATCTGGTTTCAGTTTTTCCACCCCATGAACCTGAAACTTTCCTGGCTTAACCGCCTGGCCGATCCGCTGTTTTCCCGTATCGGGGCGTTTTTGCCGAAAACGGTCCGCGACGGGCTTTCGTCCTACACCCATATCCTGGTGGAAAGCGGTCCTTCGCCGCTGCTTGCCCCGGTGCTTCGTCAGCATGCGCCGAAGGCCCGGATCATCTACCATGCTGCCGACCGGCTTTCGACCATCGGCGTGCCGCCTGCCGTCTACCGGACGCTTGCCAAGACCATCGGGCTTTACGATAGCGTCCATGTGCTGGCGCAGGCGCTGCTGGCGGATTTTCCCAGCGATGCACCGCTGCTTTACCTGCCGCATGGCATTGATAAGGCAGCTTTCGATGCCGCCAAGCAAAACCCCTATCAGACCGGCGCTTACCAAGGCAGCAAACATGCCGTCAGCGTTGGCGACATGCTGTTTGATGCCGATGCCATCGATGTCATGGCCGCCGCCAACCCGGATTGGACCTTTCATCTGTTCGGGGCCAAGGCATTGCCGCGCCGGGTGCTGCCCAATATCGTCGCCCATGGCGAACAGGCATTCGAGCGGATCGTGCCATTCATCAAATTCGCCGATCTCGGCATCGCGCCTTACCGGGATGGGGCAAGCGCCGATTATCTCAGCCAATCGAGCCTGAAGATGATCCAGTATAGCTATTGCCGCCTGCCGATTGTCGCGCCGCATTTTGCCGCCATGGGGCGGGGCCATGTCATGGGCTATGACCCCGCTGATCCGGCCTCGATCCGTGCGGCGTTTTCAGCCGCGGGGGCATTTGATCGTCAGACGATTGCAACGGATGGTGTTTTAAGCTGGGACGAGACGGTCGATGTCTTGTTTGCGGGGTGACGGAATGGATGGCAGCCTTGTGGACACGGAGAACACCAGGGACATGGTGAGCCAATGAGCAATGGAATAGTCGCAAATTCCGCGTTCAATGCGGCGGCAGGATTGACCCTGCTGGCGACAGGATTCATATGCTCGATCTTCACGGCACGGGTTCTTGGGCCGGAAGCCAATGGCATCATTGCCTTTTCCGTCTGGCTAGCCTCAACAGCGGCGCTGGTGGCGGAACTTGGCACCGGTGTGCTTTTATTGCGTCTTCTGCCGCAGTTGAAGGGGCAGGGCTATGGCGAAAGCGACCGTAAAGGTTTCGCTGCCTATCTGCTCTGGCCGGTGGTTGGCTCGACATTGCTGTTGCTGACGTTCTATTTCCTGTTTTTCTGGGTGGCGGAGGCCAGGCATTGGGCAGAAACCGCGCCTGAAGTGCTGGTGGTGACGGCGCTGTTGTTTGCCACGCAGGCCATCGGGATGTTTGCCAAGAATTACCTGATCGGCGAACAGCGGGTGGATATTTTCTTCCGTATGACCTTGACGGCCGGGCTGCTGCAACTGGTCGGTGTCATCGCGGGTACCTTGCTGTTCGGCGTGCCAGGAGCGCTGTTTGGCTATGTTCTGGCCTATATTTCCCAGTTTCTCTTCGCCGCCGCCCTGTTGCGCCACAAGGTGAAAAGCTGCGGCATCGGACTGAGTTACCTGCTCGGATCCTCCTTTGTGCTCTCACTGGAATTCATGGTGGATTCGATCTTCCTGAACCGGATCGAGCTGTTCTTCCTGCAACGCTATCAGGGCATTGAGACCGTCGGCTATTATTCCGTGGCCTTCTCGCTGACCAATCTCGCTTTGCAGGTGCCGATTCAGCTGTCCGGCAGTCTCGTGCCTTATTATGCCGAACATCTGCACCGCGCGCCGGGCGGACGGTTGCCTGTGGCGATGTTTGAAAGCGTGGTGCGAAGCCTGGCCTATTTCACGCTGCCGATGAGCCTGGGCCTGGCGGCGGTGTCGCATCGGCTGGTCACGCTGGTGTTTGGCGATGCCTTTGCCCCAAGCGCGCCGATGCTGACGCTGCTAGCGCTGTCTGTGCCAGTTGCCGTTGCCTGTCAGGTGGCGACACAATATCTGTTTGCCCTCGATAAAATCCGGCAGAGACTGTTTGTCGGGCTGGGCGGTGCGTTTATCATGCTGGTCGGGGATGTTTTGCTTGTGCCATCTTATGGCGGAGAAGGTGCGGCTTTCGTGCGGATCGTGGTGTTTACCGCTATGAGCCTGGCGATGCTGCGCTGGATGCGGTTCGAAGGGTCATTGGCGCCGCTGGGGTTCAGTCTTTTCAAGGTTACTGTAGCCGCTGGCTGTTGTGCGGCAGCGGCTTTGGCGGTGCAGGATGTCGTGCCAGGTGTCGGTGGCCTTGTCCTTGCCATTATCGGTGCCGTCAGCGTCTATTGCCTTGCGCTTCGGCTGTTGCGGGCCGTGCCGGAGGCGGATGTGGCGGTCATGGCAGGGCTGATCGCCCGTTTGCCAAACCGGCTGGCGGGGCCTTTGAATGTGGTTTTGAGGTTGCTGACCGTGACACCCAACCGGAGCTGAGGGGGGCTACGGCATGCTTTGTCCTGACGGTTGGAACAAGGTCTGCTGGTGTCCTTTATATATGCTCAATAATTTTCCCCTTAAATCCATGGAGATTTAAGGAATTATGCAGTAGCCGTTTTTGAGAGAGTGCCGTGGGGCAAGGAAAGGGCAGGTTGATGGAAGCGATAACCGAGCGGGTTGGCCCGGCATCTGGCCAGCGGCTTCAGCCGCACCAGCATGCTGTGGCCCAGCCGGTCAGCTTTGCTGGCACCTTCGGGCTCTATCAGCCGGCGGAGGGTGCCAAACAGGGTGTGGTGCGCAAATGCGCGGTGCTGTTTCTCCAGCCCTGGGGCTTTGAGGAAATGTGTACGCACAAGCTGTTCCGCATCATTGCGGAAGAACTGGCGTGCGAGGGCATCGCCAGTCTGCGCTTCGACTATCCCGGCACGGGCGACGCGCTGGATCCGCCGGACCGCAGTCGTGGCCTGTCGCTCTGGCAGGATACGATACGCTTGGCCCTTGACGTGCTTGCCCAAAAGACTGGTGGCCTGCCGGTGATTTTGCTGGGGCACGGGCTGGGCGCATCGCTTGGCGTGGGCATGGCGGCTGACCTCGAGGGCCTGGCGGGATTTGTCGCCATGGCACCCGTGGCCTCCGGCCGCGCCTATCTGAGGGAATTGCAGTTCTGGGCGCGGGTCATCGATGACGGATTGGGCCTGGCCGAACATTTGCGCCTCAGCGGGATGACGGCCATTGCCGGGCACGTGATGCCGGATGCAAAGGCCTCGGCCTTGAAGAATACCGATTTTTCCGCCGTGCAGCCGCATCGCTCCATCCCGCATCTGTTCGTCAACCGGGCGGATCGGCCCGGCGACGGGCAAATGGCAAAGCAGATTGAAGCGAAAGGCGCCCGCGTCGAGACCATCGACTATCCGGGCTATGATGCCATGGTCGGCAATCCTGCCATGGCCCGAATGCCCATGGTGGCGGCTGAACATGTCATCAGCTGGATCGTTCGCCGGGCGGCAGCGCTTGGCGAGCAGAAGCGTCCGTTGGCTATCGATCCTTCAGCAGTATCCGTACAGGACGAAGATCAGGCGCACCTGGATGGCGGGGATTTTCGCGAGACGGCCCTTCGGTTTGGCCGGGGCAAACGGCTTTACGGTATTTTGTGCGAGCCGACTGGACCCCGCAGTGGCGCAAGCGTTCTGTTGCTCAACACTGCGTATGACCGCAGTGCGGGATGGGGACGCTCGGGTGTCGCCATGGCGCGCAAGCTTGCAGGCGACGGTATTGCCTCCCTCCGCTTCGATGTTGCCAATGTCGGCGATAGCCCGCCGGTGCCGGGCCTGCCGGATCAGGTGCTTTACGCCGAAACCCAATATGACGATGTGGAAGCCGCGCTTGCCGTTCTCGAAGAGCGTTCACTGCTGCCCAGTGTGGTGGCCGGACGGTGCAGTGGCGGTTATCTCGGGTTTTCCTGCATGACCAAGGATCACCGCATTGCCGGAGCCTGCCTGGTCAATCCCTTCGTCTTCTATTGGGATAAGAGACGGCGGGTGGAAGATGGGCTAGCCGTGGTGCCGCGTTCGCTCGATACCTACAAGCATCGGCTGTTTCAGATGCAAACCTTGCGACGTCTCTGGCGGGGGAAGGTGGATGTGAAGAACGCGACCCGCAATTTCGCTCTGGTTGGCGTGCGTCGTGTGTTGAACCGCCTTGGCCTCGCCCAGGTCTTCAGCCGCGATGTCCGGCTGGAACATCGGGCCGTGCGCGTTGCCTTTGCCGCTCTCGCAAAGCGAAAAACGCCGCTGGTGCTGCTCTATAGCGAGCAAGACGTTGGTCTTGACCATTTCTATCAGCATTTCGGCTCGCAGGGCCGCAAGTTGGAACGCTATCCCAATGTCCGCACCGACATTCTGGCGGAGACGGATCATAATTTTTCTCCCGCCGCTGCCCAGCAGCGCTATTTCGAGGAAATCAAGGCGCTGGCACTGGCGGTCCAGGCGTCGAAATTGCCTGCCCAGCAGATCAAAGCCGGTTTATCCGCAGGCAAAGAACCCGTCTCAGAACCGGAAGCGTCGTGAGGCCGAGCCGCTGAGGATTTCGCCACTGGGTTTGTCCTGGTTGGGTTTGTCCGATGTTAGAAGTCTGACCCGTCGGGCAAAACCTGGCGCCAGATGAAAGAAATCGTCAGTGCTGCGGCCGTTTTCCAGGGCGATATGGACGGATTGGGCCAGCCGGTCCGTTTCCAGCATCAGCCACCAGCCATCTTTTTCCTGAGATAATGTGGCACGGATCTCTGCGTCATGCATGGCCTGGGCGCGTCCCTGTGGGAAGTGAAAGGACTGGCTGACGATTTCGCCGCTTGCAGGCTCGCTCAGGGTCGCCACCGTGACGTCATGGGCGGGCGGCCCGAAGCGGAAGGCATAGGTCGTGTCGAAAAACGCTCCGAACAGATCGGTGGCATGCAGTGTTATGCTGCTGCGTGGCGTCAAGGTGACCGCGCGCCTTGCTGCCACGACCGGCTGTTTACCGTCGCGCAGGCAGGTGAGATCCAGGGTCAGAGTCTGTTCCCGCACCGTGTCATTGCAAAGATGCACATCAAGCCCATTGGTGCCTTCGTCGGTCATGGTGATGCGGACGGGGTTGAAGGCGCGCCGCGCTGCGTACCAGACGGGTTTCGGCGTACCGGTCGCATCCACCAGTCCCCAGCCGGGACCGATGGTCAGGTCCTGAAAAGTCCAGATCAGCGCGCCATTGCAGGATGAGCCGGGACGTCGCCATTCCGCATAGGTTTCCTCCAACACCTCTCCGCTGACCGCTCGCGACAGATGCAGGTAACGCGCCGGATTTTCCCGGCGCGGCCTGGCCGGATCGACATCGTAGAGCAGGGCGAGATAATGGTCACGAATATCCTCGAAATCCCAGGAGGCACCCCGGTCTCGCGGCACACGCGCCTTCCAGCGGGGATCATGAACCGCTGACACGGACAAATGCCTGTCCAGCGTCTGTTGCTGGGGGACATGGGCAAAGGCCAGGCATTCGGCGGCAAAGCGGACATGGGCGCGGCGGGCATCCTCAAGCGGGCGGCAATAGGCACCAACGCCGTAATAATGGGTGATGCCGGTATCCGGGCTGAAGGGCATTGCGCCACCCATCGGCGAGTTTTCCACATAGGGCAGATGCGGTGCAAAGCGCGCGCAGAGCTGGGGCAGAAGGCTGGTGAAGACAGGGCCTTTCCAGTTGGTCTCCGGCAGGCCCAGCATGGCGCCCTGCTGATAAACTTCGCTGCCGCCGCACAGGATTGCCAGTGAGGGAGACGCCTGTACAGTGCTTAAAAGTTGCTCCACTTCCCGGCGGATATGGTCGGAAAATGCCTCGTCGGCAGCGGGATAATCGAAATTGGCCAGCATGATATCCTGCCAGACCATGAGCCCCAGCCGGTCGCAGAGCCTGAAGAAATCGGCGCTTTCATAGGTCATGGTGCCGCCGATGCGGATCATGTTCATGCCGGCATCCGCGGCCATGCTCAGCCAGGACGCATAATCCTCGGCGGTGCCGGGCAGGCGGGTTATGTCGGCATTGGTCCAGACGGCACCTCGGCAGAAGATTTTCACGCCATTGACGAAGATCGCGAAATCCTTGCCATCCGCGCCCCGGTCGATCCGGACGCGGCGAAAGCCGGTGAGACCAAGCGAATGCGTCTTTCCATCCAGCGTCAGGCGAATGTCGTGCAGCACCGGCTCGCCATGGGTGCGCGGCCACCAGGGAGCGACGGTGGGAAGACGAAGCTGGCCCGCAACATGGCCGTCGGCATCGGCTTTGAGGGCGAGCGTCTCGCCTGCGCATGTCACGGACATGGTTGATACCGCGCCTATCAATTGGAACGCAAAGTCAAGCAGGCCGGTGCCGTCTTCATCAAGATCGGAGTGCAGCGCGAGGTCGGTTATAGTGCTTGCGCCCGGGCGGATCAGGCTGATTGGCCGATACGGCCCGACCGCATGAATATCAGGGCACCAGCCGGGCATATGGCCAAGGGCGGTTGTGCGCACCAGCCGCAGGCCCTGGTCGCTCATCATCTGCGGGCGCCAGCGGGCTCTTGGCCCGCGTCTTTCCAGATGAGGCCTTAGGGCGCGAAAGCAGATCGACACGTCGTCCGAGCCGGTCAGGATCACATCGACATCATGGGCCTCGAACATGCTATCCGATGACAGGATCAGCCTGTCGTTCAAATATACCTCGGCAATGGTCGCCAAGCCTTCGAAGCGCAGCACGGCCGGGCCCGGTTGTTCGCCGGTCAGGGGGCGGAGATACCATATGTCCTTGCCATGCAGCGGGCTTGGATGATCCGGGTCGAACAGGCCCGCCTTGGTCAGCGCCTGGGCGACGGTGTCTGGAACGGGCGCCTGAAGGCGGGCGCTGGGGCGGTGCAATGCTTTCGGGCTGTCATAGGTGCCTGGCTCGCAGACCAGCAAGGTCCAACCGGCTTCCAGCGGGCGGATGTCGGCATCGAGATAGGTGATCATCGGCACTGCGTCCCTCATAACGGCAAGATGGCGCCTGCATGACCAGATCTGGCCTTATGCCATCTTGTCGGCAAGCCCCGTCATCAGCCTGTCCCATGCGTCAATGGCGGGGTCAAGTGCTGCTTTCAGCGGATCGAATTTCTTGCGGGTGACGGCACGGGCCAGTTGGAACTGAACCGTTTTTGCCAGTTCCGAAATCCGCAATGCTTCGGCAATTTCGTTCGTATAGCGATCGTCTGCGGCGAGCCATTTCAGGTGGCTGGCCAAAAGCTCGAAATTCGCCCCGAATTGCCGCAGCGTGTTGAAGGCATAGGTATGAAAATAACCGAAGGGCCGCTCCGCGATGGCTTCCACCTGGGCCGGAAACACCTCTGCAAATCCTGCAAAGGGATTGCCTTGCGGGCGGCGGGCAAAGTGAAAGGCGAAAAGCCGCTTGGCGACGGCGCGCAGATGCGTCTCATCTGGCCGGGTTTCGGGGAATTTGGCAAATTCGGTATAGGGAAGGAATGGTGCGGTCTCTGGTGCTGCTAATTGCCAAATTCCGTCGAAATCCTCGGCCTCCAGCCGGAAAAATCCGCCGTTGTGGAAATAATCCATTGATCGGCCCGCCAGATCCAGCCGGTTGACGCCGACCGTGGTCTTGCCATGGTGCTGGCGATAGCCGACACCTGCCGTATCTGGCATGAAGTAGCTGTCCATTTCGACAAGGCACAACCGGCCACGGCTGATCTGCTGGGCCACATGCGCCTCAGCCCGGTCGAAAATCGCCAGTTCCGTGACACGAATGCCGTAGAGCGCTTCGAGATCTTCCAGTGGCACCTTGAAGAAGGTGAATTGGTCGCCCTCGAAATCCTGGGTCAGGGTAAAGCCCAGCATGGCCTCCGGTGGCAGGCCCAGCACGCACAGGACCTCGATCCACAGATCGACATAGCAATTGGTTTCCGGCCACATACGCTCGGCTGAGTGCAGCAGATGGGGAGTATAGCGGGCCGGATCGAGCGGCAGGACCGTGGTCATCGTCAGCCCCAGAGTGCGGTGCGCACCGATTGCGGCCAGGCCTTGACGTCCAGCCCGTGGTGATGGAACAGCGCCAGCGCGATCCGCTCCAGACCGAAGCCAACGCAAGCGGTATGGGCAACCGAACCGTCTTCCAGGTTCAAGCCCCATTTGCTGCCGAAAGCATCCTGATGATAGTTGAAGCTCATGCAGGCGGTGGGCTTGGCGACTGAGGTGATCGGGATCAGCAATTCGAATTTCAGGTTCTGGTCGCGCTGGTTATTGGCGAGCATCTTGCCCGCGCGTCCAAAGAACGGATCGTTGGCAATGTCGATTTCGACAGGCAATGCCACCTCTTCCATCATCTTCAGGCCGCGATCCATCCAGGTCTGGCGAAAATCGGTGACATGGCTCTCTGAGCCCATGCAGACATATTCGCGCATGCGAAACAGCTGCTGGCGGGCCGGATCGGTTGAGGGTTCATGGCGGAAACAGTAGGATTGCAAGTCAAATAGTGCGCCGGAGGCGGCAATCGGGCCACGCTTGGCAATGGTCGGATAGAGCGGATAGCAAGCGGCGGGCGTCAACACGATATCTGTCGCTTTCTGGTCCTTCGTCCAGTCATCGTCGGCATCCATGCATTTCAGCAGGCTGACATGATCGAGTTCGTTGCCGCAGAAGCTGTGCACGGTGCCGGCCAGTTGCGGAAAGCTCTTCATATAGCCGCTGGTCTCGAAATAGGCTCGGTTCATGCCTGGCGGAAAGCGCAGAGCTTCGGCGCCATCCGCTCCACCAAACCGGTCGATCAACCGCTCGAAAGCGGCGATAACATCTTCAAACTGGCCGCTGCGGCCATAAAGCCCGTCCACGCCAGTATCGATCAGCAGGCCGGCCTCGAACAGCCGGTCGAGAAAATTGGTTTGACTATCCATTTGCTTACCCCAGCAGACGTGTGTCGAGTTTATGAACCAGCAACATATTGGATGTGTTGCCAAGAATACGGTCATTGGAAATCATCAGCCGGGCCGAATGCGCATCACGCAGGTGGCGGCCAAGGCTGTAGGGCGTGCCATTCTTGTAGCCCATGATGCCGCAGATCAGCATGGCCTGGTTGATGATGTCGATGATCGTCTCGGACGAGGCAATCTTGACATTGTTCATCGTCACCGAAAAGCCGAAGGAAGACAGCTTGTCGCCATCGTATTTTGCCTCTTCATAGGCTTTCAGCGCGGCAACGACATTGGAGCGGACCAACTGCAACAGATTGGCGGCTTGCGCCAGATGCAAGGCACCAGGCGGCATCTGACCCTGGCTCTTGCGGGCGGCGGCACGCACGAAACTCTGCGCTCTCGCCACGGCATCGACAGCGATGCCGTACCAGACGCCGCTCCACAGAATATGGGAGGCGGCCAGCATCGACTGGGCGGCAATGTCGGCGAAAGGCTTCGGCAGGATCTGGACGGCCGGCGCTTCGCCCTTGAACAGGAAGCCATCGGACCGGGTGCCGCGCATGCCGAGCGTGTCCCAGTCCACGGTCTTGTCCAGGCTATATTGGCCCTTGAGAAATACTGTCATCACCTGGTCGGACGGGGCAGCATCCTTATGGGCGCGCGAGGTGATCAGGATCGCATCGGCCTCTGCTCCATAGGAAATCACCGTGGCGTCTTTTTCCAGTCGGCAGGTGTCGCCGTCGATCTCGATGGCGCAGATGGAATTGCGCATATTGCCGCCAATGCCGCCTTCAGTCGTGGCGGAGCCGAGCAGCAATTGTGCATCAGCGACCCGTGCCATGAAGCTGCGCTGCCAGGAATTGTCCTGGGCATGTTCCACGAGGCTGGAACATTTGATGTGATGCATGGCGAAAATCATCGCGCTGGAGGCGCAGGCCTGGCCAAGCGTGGTGCAGATCTCCGCAATTGCGGCAAATCCGGCATTTTCACCGCCAAGCTCCGCGGGGATCTGGATGCCGAGCAGGCGCTCCGCCTTCAATGCATCCACGGTCTCGCGCGGAAACCGGCCCTGGCGATCGACATCCTCGGCATAGTGTGCCGCAATGGCGGCAACGCGCGCCGCGCGGGCAGCAAGATCACCTTGGGGAAGCGATATTTCAAGGGCGTGAGTGGCCGGAACGGTCATCAGGCGACCTTCCGATCCTCCAGGATCTGGCGCACCGTGCGTTCGATGGCCTCGATGCTGGCAAAGGATTTGCGATTGAGCAAGTGGTCGGGAAATTCGATGTCGAAGGCTTCCTCGATACCGAGCATCAGCTGCACGGAAGCAAAGGAAGACAGTCCCAGTGCGTAAAGATCGGCATCTGCCGCGATCTCTGTAACGGCAACCTGTAAGCCACCGACTTTGCCCAGAATAGTCCGAATGGTCTCGTTCATCTCAACCCCTCATAGGAAATCTGTCTGATCAGGAGAATTGGAATAGATCAGAAATCGTAATATTAGGCTAATATGAATATTTCAATTCTTTTGACCCTGTCTGAAATTCTAACAGGATCGTTGAGATTTCAAATCTTTAAGGTTGCATCTTCTCGGCTTTTTTTGGGATTATCTCATTTTTTAAAAAGTTGTATTTTTATAGTATAAATACCTTTAGTTGCATATGTGATTTCTACCGATCACGATAAATGTGGTGATGTCCATGGAAGTCCGTGACCAGATAATGATCGCCTTCCTTGCTGATCTGGCTCGCATCGATCGGCGCCTTGCCGTGGCCGCCGGGAATATCCAGCACGTAAGTTGGCTGACAGAGACCGGACAGATGCCCGTGCAGGGCTGAGACGATGGCTTGGCCTTCTGCTATGCTGAGACGAAAATGGCCGGTGCCGGGCGCCAGATCCGGGTGATGCAGGTAATAAGGCCGGATACGCATGTCGACAAAACTGCGCATCAGGTCTGCCAGCACGCCAGCATCGTCATTGACACCCTTCAGCAGCACCGTTTGACTTAAAAGCGCAAAACCGGCTTGCAGAAGCTTTGCGCTCGCCGCCCTGGCTTGTGGCGTCAGCTCGCGCGGATGGTTGGCGTGAATGGCGATATAGGTGGTCTTGCCGCTTGCCTGCAAGGCGTCGATCAGATCCTTGTCGATACGGGCCGGATCGGCGACAGGAACACGGCTGTGAAACCGGATGATCCGGACATGATCGATGGTGCCCAATTGCTGCAAGATCGACCGCAGCCGGCGTGGCGACAGAACCAGCGGATCGCCGCCGGTAAAGATCACTTCCCAAATATCCTTGTGGTCACGGATATAGGTTATGGCCGCGTCCAGCGCCGGGCCAGAGAGCAGACCATCACCGTCCGGCCCGACCATTTCACGGCGAAAGCAGAAACGGCAATAGACCGGGCAGCTATGCACCACCTTCAACAGAACCCGGTCGGGATAGCGATGCACAATGCCCTCCACCGGGCTATGGGCATGGTCACCGATCGGATCGGCCCGCTCCACGGGTTGATGCACCAATTCGCCAGCCTGCGGCACGAATTGCGCGGCAATCGGGTCTGTGGGGTCGTTTGGGTCGATCAGCGCCAGCATGGCCGGAGTAATGGCAATGGCGTAGCGGGCAGCCACCGCGTCCAATTCCGGACCCGTTTCGGCAGCAACAAGTCCGGTCTCGACCAGTTCCCTGACAGTTTTCACTGTTTTGACGGACGCGGTCACGGCTGTGGCTCCGCCACCGGCGTCCACAACACTTGATCGATTCGCTGTGCACCGGTCGCCAGCAGCACCAGCCGGTCGAAACCGAGCGCAATGCCAGAGGCTTCGGGCATGATGGCCAGCGCCTCCAGAAAATCCTCGTCCAGCGGATAGGTCTCGCCATAGACCCGCTGCTTTTCCGCCATTTCCAGCATGAAGCGACGGCGTTGCTCCTGCGGATCGGTCAGTTCGCCAAAGGCATTGGCCAGCTCGACACCGCAGGCATAAAGTTCAAACCGTTCGGCGACGCGCGAATCGTCGGTCGCAGGCCGGGCAAGGGCGGCTTCCGCCACGGGATAGCGATCGAGAATGGTGGGTCGGTCAAAGCCCAGATGCGGTTCGACTTTTTCAACGATCACCCGGCTGAATAGATCGGCCCAGCCATCATCTCCGGCGACGCGCATGCCCACCTGCCGTAGCTGTGCGGCCAGATGGTCGCGGTCGGTTTCGCCACCGGCAAACACGCTGCCCAGAAGATCGATGCCCGCATGGCGCTCGAAAGCGTCCGCAACGCTAAGCCGCTCAAACGGTGCAAAGGGATCGCAAACGCCGCCGCGGAAGGTAAATTGCCGAGTTCCGGTGGTTTCGGCGGCAAGGGCCAGGATGGCGGCGCAATCGGCCATCAGTCGCTCATAGGTTTCCCCGGCGCGATACCATTCCAGCATGGTAAATTCCGGGTGGTGCAGGGGGCCGCGCTCCCGGTTGCGGTAGACATGGGCAAAGCAGGCAATGCGAGATTCGCCGGCGGCCAGCAGTTTCTTGCAGGCAAATTCCGGTGATGTATGCAGGTAAAGAGGATGCGATTGGCCATCATTGCCAATAGCGCTTGTTGCGAAGGCGTGCAGATGCGCCTCATTGCCGGGCGACACTTGCAAGGTTGCCGCGTCGACCTCCAGGAAGTCGTTACGGCTGAAATAGAGCCGCAGGGCGGCCTGGATGGCATTGCGGCCAAGCAGGAAGGGGCGGCGGTCGGCATGGACCCGCGGTGTCCACCAAGGGGAGGCGGAGGGGCGCTTTTCGCTCATTCCAGTCATTGCACTCTTAATCTTTCGTCATTGGCCGGCAATTCGGCTGCAACACGGGCTGGCTATTTCGGCAAATTTGGGTTAGGTGCGCCCCATGCAACGTCACAGCATGTCAAAGGGGCGCCGGGTCGTCCTTTACGATGTGTGTTTGAGAGATACAAGGAATTCCGAATGGTCAAGGTCATCGCCTCTTCGGTCCGCAAGGGCAATGTTCTCGAAGTCGACGGCAAGCTCTATGTCGTGCTTACCGCGCAAAACTTCCATCCCGGCAAAGGCACGCCGGTGACCCAGATCGACATGCGCCGCATCGTTGACGGTGTGAAAGTGTCGGAACGCTGGCGCACGACCGAGCAGGTGGAGCGCGCTTTCGTTGAAGACGTCAACCACCAGTTCCTCTACGAGGATGGTGAAGGCTTCCACTTCATGAACCCGGAAAACTACGACCAGATCGTCGTAGATGTCGAGACCATGGGTGACCAGAAGGCCTATCTCCAGGAAGGCATGACCTGCGTTATCTCGATGTATGAAGGTGTTGCGCTGGCGCTTGACCTGCCACGCCACGTGACCCTGGAAATCATGGAGACCGAACCGGTCGTCAAAGGCCAGACGGCGTCTTCGTCCTATAAGCCTGCGATGCTTTCCAACGGCATCCGCACCCTCGTACCGCCGCATATCAATGCCGGAACCCGCGTGGTGATTGCCACTGAAGACAATTCCTATGTTGAGCGTGCCAAGGACTGATGTCCGGCGCTCCGGCCGTTCGAACTGTCGTTTCTGGCTGATGTTTGATTAAGGAAAAGCCCGGTTCGTTTTCGCGAGCCGGGCTTTTTGCTGTTATGCGGGAACTTTAAAGACGCTTGGATTCAGTGCTGCCAGCAATACGCAATGCAAACAAAGTGACCATCAATAAAAAACGCCCGGCGATCAGGATCGCCGGGCGTTTGCATAAAAAGTCTGGTGTTTACTTGGCTTTGGCAAGCGCTGGCGGGATATCCGCAGGCTTGACATTGGCTTCAATAGCCTGGGCCTTGCCATTGAAATTATAACCACCGCCAATGGCCACATTCAGTGTCACATAGTCATTGGCCATTTGCTGGATCGACTCGGCAAGGCTGGCCTGAGCGGTGGTCAACTCACGCTGCGCATCCAGGACATCGAGCAGGGACGACGCGCCGTCCTTATAGGATGCGGTCGAAAGTTCGAGCGCTTCCTTATAGGACTTTACATAGGCGCGATTGGCTGCAACGGCGCGAGCATCGCGGTTATAGGCAGCAAGCGCGCTTTCAACGTCTTCGACGCCGTTCAGCACAGTCTGCTTCCAGGCTAGGTATTTTTCACGAGCGACCGACTGGGCGTTCTTAACATTGGCACGCAGCGTACCACCATCGAAAATCGGCAGGTTGAGCGACGGGCCGAATGACCAGGTATTGGCTGTGCCATGAGTGTTCGAATGAACATAGGACGGCGAAATCGAGCCGCTGAGCGTGATCGAAGGCAGCAACTGCGCCTGTGCATTGCCGATGTCGTAAACGGCGGCGGCCAGATCGCGTTCGGCCTTGCGAATGTCAGGACGGTTGCGGATCAGATCAGCCGGAATTCCCGACAGAACCACACGACGGGCAACCGGCTGAGGAGCATGCTTCTTCAGATCGTTGATGAGCGTCGAGGCCGGAAGGCCAAGAAGCGTCGAGATGTGATAGGCATTGCTATAGAAATTGGCTTCGAAACCGGGAATATCCGCCAGCTGCGAGTTGACCAGACCTTCGGACTGCACGACATCAAGGCGCGAAGCTGCACCGGCCTCAAGCTGCAGCTTGGTCAGCGCAAGGGTTTCGCGGCGAGATTTGACGGCTTCGTTGGCGATTGCGATTCGAGCCTGATAGTAGCGGGCATCGATATAGGCTGTTGCCAGATCGGAAAGATAGGTCAGGCGAGAGGTATCGACGCTGGCATAGGCGGCATCAAGCGATGCAGTAGCGCTCTGCTTGGCGCGGCGATATTGACCCCAGAGATCGAGAAGCCAGGACGCGGAAAGCTCGCCTTTGGATTCCCAGGCCCGAGGCTGAGAATTATAGCCGCCATTGGTCTGGCTGCCGCTTTCGCTTGCCGTACCTGTCAGGCTAGGCAGGCCGCCGGCAGATGAGGTGACGACGGTCGCGCGCGCCTGCTCGATCCGCTCCAGTGCCTGCAGAACATCGAGATTCTGGTTGACGCCCTGGTTGATCAGCGTGTTGAGGCGCGCATCGTTGAACGCCGTCCACCACTGAACTGTGGTCGTGTCTTGCGCAGACTTCGTGCCGCCCTCAGTAAACTTGGCAGGAAGTGCGGTTTGTGGCGGGCTGTGCTCGGGCCCCATCACGCAACCTGACAGAAGCAGCATTGCAAAGGGCGCAGCTAAGCGTACGGAGACCATCTATTCTATCCCTGTTTCAATCCGAAGGCGCGCCGAGCAAGCAATGGGCCGCGACCGCCACAATCTCGAAAATGCCGCGCTTTTATTGGGCGCGGCAACTGTTTCTTAACCTATCGTTTCTGCTCAGCTTGTAACAGCTCTTCTTTGGCTTTTGCACGGTTTGAAGCACGTCTGACAATGACAAAAAAGGATGGAACAAAGAAAATTCCGAGCAGTGTTGCAGAAAGCATACCACCGAGTACGCCGATGCCGATTGCATTCTGCGCTGCAGAGCCCGCGCCAGTGGCAATTGCCAGCGGAACGACACCAAGAATGAAGGCGAGTGATGTCATGATGATCGGCCGAAGACGGAGTCTTGCCGCCTCCAGGGTCGCATCCATCAGGCTCAATCCGTGTTCCTGCCTCTCCTTGGCGAACTCGACAATCAGAATGGCGTTCTTTGCCGCCAGACCGATTGTGGTGAGCAGCCCGACCTTGAAGTAGACGTCGTTGTCCTGCCCCATCAAAGTTGCTGCCGCAACGGCGCCAAGAACACCGATCGGCACGGCCATGATCACCGAGAAGGGGATCGACCAGCTTTCGTAGAGTGCCGACAGGCATAGGAAGACGATCAACACCGACAAGGCGTAGAGCAAGGGCGCCTGCGAGCCTGACAGTCTTTCCTGATAGGAGATGCCCTGCCAAGCGACGGTGTAGCCGCCTTCCATCTTGGAAACCAGACGTTCTACTTCATTCATTGCGTCGCCAGAGCTCACGCCGGGTGCCGCAGAACCGTCGAGCGAGAAGGCGGTGACAGCGTTGAAAGCCGAAATCGAAGGAAGCCCGTTGACCCATTTTGCGTCCGTGAACGATGAGAAGGGGACCATCTCATTGCTCGAATTGCGGGCATCCCAATATTTTATGTCCTCGGCCTGCATGCGGTAGGGTGCATCGGCCTGGACATAGACCTTCTTGATCTTGTTGTTCAGCGTGAAGTCATTGACATTGGTGCCGGCGAAAATGGTCGTCAGCATTGAGTTGGCGTCGGAAATCGTCACGCCCATGGCGCTCAGTTTTTCCTGGTCGAGAATAAGCTTGACCTGACTTTCCTCATCGCGGTCGTTCGGACGCATGGCGGTGATAACGCCGCTGCTATTGGCCTGAGCCAGCAGTTGTTTCGCAGCGATCGACAGTGCTTCCGAGCCGTGGTTCCCGTTATCGACGAGATACAAGGAAAAACCGCTGGAATTGCCCATGCCCTGAATGGCCGGTGGCAGAATCGGAAAGACCTGCGCTTCACGAATGGTCATGAAATAACCCATCGCTCGCTGGACGATGGCACTTGCGGCCATATCCGGCTTCTTGCGCAGGTCGAAATCCTTCAGCTTGGCGAAAACCAGGCCATAGTTCTGGCCGCTCCCGTTGAAGCTGAAACCATTGACGGCGAAAACCGAATCGACAACGCTGCTTTCCTTGTCGAGCAGGTAATCTTCAACTTTTTTCATCACTTCGCCGGTCTGCGCCGAGGTCGAGCCATTTGGAAGCTGGACGATCGTCATCAGCACGCCCTGGTCTTCCTGCGGAAGGAAGGAGGAGGGCAGGCGCAGGAACAGCCAGGCGCAACCGCCGACCAGTACCGCGAATATCAACAGAAGCCGGAGCGGGCGCCTCAGCAGATGACCAATGGACCAGACATAGCCATTGGTCGTGCGGTCGAAATTGCGATTGAACCACGCGGCTGGACCGGTCGTCTTCCTATGACTCTTGTCTATCGGTTTCAGTATCGTCGCGCAAAGCGCAGGTGTCAGGACCAGTGCGACAACTGCTGAAAGCAGCATCGCCGAAATGATGGTGACCGAAAACTGACGATAGATAATGCCGGTCGAGCCACCGAAAAACGCCATGGGAACGAACACGGCCGTCAGCACCAGGGCGATGCCGACGATGGCGCCAGTGATTTCACCCATGGATTTCTGGGTCGCCTCCAGGGGGGGCAGGCCCTCTTCGGTCATGATGCGTTCGACATTTTCCACCACGACGATGGCATCATCGACGAGAAGGCCGATGGCAAGCACCATGGCGAACATGGTCAGTGTGTTGATCGAATATCCCGTCAGCGCTAGAATGCCAAACGTACCAAGCAAAACGACGGGCACGGCGATCATCGGAATGAATGTCGCCCGCAGGTTCTGTAGGAAGATCAACAAGACAAAGAAGACGAGGACGATGGCTTCAATCAGCGTATGAACGACCTTTTCGATCGAAAGTGATACGAAAGGCGTTGTGTCGTAAGGATAGATGATGCTGACGTTCTGAGGCAATGCCGGAGCGATCTGCGCCAGCTTGGCCTTCACACGCGACGCCGTATCGAGAGCATTCGCTCCCGTTGCAAGATTAACCGCGAAGCCGGATGCCGCCTGACGGTTCGACCGCGAGGTGGATGTATAGCTCTCTTGGCCGATTTCAACACGGGCCACGTCGCTCAAACGGACATTGGCACCGCTGGTATCGACTTTCAGAATGATCCGCTCAAAGTCCGACACCGTGGTCAGCTGGCTTTGGGCTGTCATCGTGACGTTGATCTGCTGTCCCTCGACAGCGGGAAGACCGCCAACCGAGCCAACCGAAATCTGGGTATTCTGTGCTTCAATGGCTGAGGTGACATCCGCAGGTGTCAGCTGAAACTTGCGCAATTTGAACGGATCAAGCCAGATGCGCATGGCAAAAGCGGAGCCGAAGGCATTGATATTGCCGACACCTTCAAGGCGTTTCACCTGGTCTTCAATCTGGGCGGAAAAAATATCGCCGAGGTCCGCCGATGTGCGCTTGCCATCCGTGGACACAAGGGCACCGACCAACAGAATACTGGAAGTCGATTTCGTCACTTCGATGCCGAGATTCTGCACCACGGACGGTAATTGCGATTCCACCAGTTGCAGCTTGTTCTGGACTTGGACCTGAGCCATGTCCGGATCGATGCTGTTGTCGAAGGTCAACGTGATGGATGACGATCCAGACGTCGAAGAAGAGGTCATATATGTCAGGCCATCCAGCCCCGTCATTCCGTCTTCAATGATCTGAGTAACGGTCTTCTTGACGGTATCGGCGCTGGCACCTGTATAAGTGGCGCTGATTTTTACGGATGGTGGTGCGATTTCCGGGTATTGCGAAATCGACAGGCTGGTGATAGCCAACCCGCCGCCAAGCATGATCACGATCGCGATCACCCAGGCGAAAATCGGTCGCCGTATGAAGAATTTTGACATGAGTTAATTCCTGATCACGATGTTGCAGGAGATGTCCTTTGACATCATGATTTCGGTGCTTCCGTTGCAGTCTTGCCTGCTGCTGGCGCAATAACAAAGCCCTTAGAGTCGATCTCCGATGGGACCGGCTTGACCGTGGCGTTGTCGGTGATCGACTGGAAGCCATCGAGGATCAACTGGTCGCCTTCCTTGATGCCGTCATTGACCAGCCAGTTGTTGCCAGACAGCTTGCTGCTGCGGAATGTCCGGGTCTCAACTTTGTTGTCTGCGTTTACGAATTTGGCGGTCAGGTCGCCATTGGCATTGCGGCTGGCGGCGCGTTGAGGAATGAGATAACCGTCTTCTTCGCCAACGGTGATCGTAGCGCGGACATACATGCCGGGCAGGATGAGATTGTCAGGATTATCGAACAATGCACGAATGGTCACCGTTCCGGTTGAGGTGCTGACCGCCATTTCGGACATGTCGATCTTGCCGACATGCGGATATTCAGTTCCATCCTCCATCGTCAGCCGGATATCGGTCGTCTCGGCATCCGCCTTGTTGCCGTTGCGCTTGAGATTGCTGGCGGCGATGGCGGCGCGCAGGCGCAGAAGATTAACGCTGGATTCGTTCAGGGAGATATAGATCGGATCGATCTGCCGCAGAGTCATCAACGATTCTGTCTGGCTGGCCGTGACCACGTTGCCGATCGAATAATTGGTTGCCGATGTGACACCATCGAAAGGCGCCTTTACGGATGTCAGATCCAGATTGATCTGCGCGGTTTGAAGAGAAGCGCGCGATTCAGACACGGATGCCTTTGCCTGGAGCAGCGTCGTTTGGGCATCTTCATATTCTTTTTGCGATGCACCGGTATTGGCCAGACGCTCATAGCGCTGAAGATTTGCCTGGGCAGCTGGTACGCTCGCCTCAGACTTTTCCAAGGTCGCCTTGGCTTCATCCAATGAAGCCCTATAGGTATCCTCGTCGATCTTATAGAGCAGATCGCCAGCCTTGACGAAGCTGCCTTCCTTGAAGGCTATTTCCTTGATCACGCCGCCGACCCGCGGACGAATGTCAGCGGATTGGAAAGCTTCTGCACGGCCCGACAATATGGTCGTCAGCGGTGCGGTGGATTTTTTAATCGCGAGAACGCTGACTGGGCTTGGCGGTCTTTCACCGCCGGGACCCCCTGGCCCTCCCGGGCCGCCGGCTTGCTTTTTCCCGTCATCGCTGCATCCGCTCAGCGCAATCGCCGCCACGAGAATAATGGATGACAGGGTGAGATGTCTGGCCATGCGCAGATCCTAATTTCCGAGATAGTCTTGTTCTGACAGTTTCAGTAAAAGAAAATGATCACAAGACAATAACATTCCGTAACCGCTCTATCGGCCGATGTTTTTTGCGCGATGGCATCAAGGACACGGCTTGCCTACAAACGGCGTATCTCGTGACGTAAATTAACAACCGTCACTTTGCAAGTGGATTTTGCAGTGCGGTAGTCACCAGGCCAATCAGATCCCGGCAACGAATATGGAGAATCTCGGGCTTTTCCCGCGTGATTGAAAGTGGATGGATAACCCCTTCCAAAGCGGTGGCAATGACGGATGCAGTATGATGCGGATCGGTGACGAAAAAGTCGCCCGTCGCCACGCCTTCAAGGACGATGGTTTCGAAAATCGCGCAAATCTTTTCCCTGTAGAGATCGGCGGCGGTGAGTTCCAGATCGGTGGTCAGCACGATCATTTTGAACAGGTGCGGATTGTCGCAAACGTCCTGCAGCAGTTTGGTCAGGAGCTGCTCGGCCATCTGCAGCAACTTCATCTGAGGTGAAGGAAGCAGTTCCAGGTCAGCGAGCCCGGCCATTAGTTTTTCGAGATGGGCTGTCGCGATCGCATCGACCAGCGCGGTTTTGGAATGAAAATGCTTGAATACATTGGCCGGAGACATTTCCAGCTCTGCTGCGATATCCGCCATCGCCACCTGTTGGTACCCGCGCTGGCGAAACAGCTCCTCCGCCGCCCGCAGGATTTCCTGGCGCGTTTCGGCCGCCGGACGACGTGACCTGCGGGGGCGGCATGGTTCCCGCTTGCCAGCGCTTCGTCCGGTGGGCTTGCCTGTGGTTTTTGGCGCTGTCATGATCGTTAGCGCCGGTCGAGATAGGAGAAGAGATTTGCTTTCACGCGATCAAAGGGCGTTTCACCGGAATCATCAGCCTGGAACGTCAATCCTGTAATGGCCTCATAGGCCTGGATATACACTTTAGAGGTTGCCTCGACCAAGTCCTGTGGAATTTCTGGAATGTCGTCCTTATACGGATCGCATCGTTCCGCCACCCATGACCGTACGAAGTCCTTGTCGAAGCTTGCCGGCCGGGTTCCCTGGGCGAAGGCCTGTTCATAAGTCTCAGCAATCCAGTAACGGCTACTGTCTGGCGTGTGAATTTCATCAGCCAGAAGGATGTTACCGGCCTCGTCTGTGCCGAATTCATATTTGGTATCGACGAGAATAAGGCCGCGCTCGGCCGCCTTCTGTTGGCCGCGAGCGAAAAGAGCCAGCGCGTATTGGGAAAGCTGCTGCCATTGATCAGGCGTCAACAGGCCGTTATCGATAATTTCTGCGGGTGTGAGCGGTGCATCGTGACCACCGTCGAATTCCTTGCTGGTCGGTGTGATGATCGCCTGCGGCAGTTTCTGATTGTCACGCATGCCGTCCGGCAATGTCATGCCATACATCGTTCGCTGCCCCTTCTTATAAAGCGTCAGG
>NC_011988.1:1047500-1283187 GCF_000016285.1 Allorhizobium ampelinum S4
TTGCTAGACCAATCTGTTTTGACCGGTTGTGTGGGACGTCCCATACAGACCGGTAGGCCGTCGCCAAGCGTTTGGCGCACCGTCTGTAGCGCAGGCTCGAAGAGCCGACAGCGTGAAGACAAAACAAACCCCGAGTGTGGGGCGATAGGGTTCGGCAAAAGAGGTTTCTAGATATCGCAAATAAGGTATCTTACCTTGAATACATAGGGGTAAGAAGCGAACTCGGGGAACTGAAACATCTAAGTACCCGAAGGAAAGGACATCAACCGAGACTCCGCAAGTAGTGGCGAGCGAACGCGGACCAGGCCAGTGGCAATGAGGAATAAAGCGGAACAAGTTGGAAAGCTTGGCCATAGTGGGTGACAGCCCCGTACGCGTAGAACACTCATTGTCCTAGAGTAGGGCGGGACACGTGAAATCCTGTTCGAACATGGGGAGACCACTCTCCAAGCCTAAGTACTCGTGCATGACCGATAGCGAACAAGTACCGTGAGGGAAAGGTGAAAAGCACCCCGACAAGGGGAGTGAAATAGAACCTGAAACCGGATGCCTACAAACAGTAGGAGGGCGAAAGCCTGACTGCGTACCTTTTGTATAATGGGTCAACGACTTAGTGTAACTAGCAAGCTTAAGCCGGTAGGTGTAGGCGCAGCGAAAGCGAGTGTTAATAGCGCGATTGAGTTAGTTGCATTAGACCCGAAACCGAGTGATCTAGCCATGAGCAGGTTGAAGGTTGGGTAACACCAACTGGAGGACCGAACCCGCATCTGTTGCAATAGATTGGGATGACTTGTGGTTAGGGGTGAAAGGCCAATCAAACTCGGAAATAGCTGGTTCTCCGCGAAAACTATTTAGGTAGTGCGTCGATCGAATACCTCAGGGGGTAGAGCACTGGATGGGCTATGGGGACTCACCGTCTTACTGATCCTAACCAAACTCCGAATACCTGAGAGTACTAATCGGCAGACACACGGCGGGTGCTAACGTCCGTCGTGAAGAGGGCAACAACCCTGACCTCCAGCTAAGGTCCCCAAGTCATGGCTAAGTGGGAAAGGATGTGAGGATCCCAAAACAACCAGGATGTTGGCTTAGAAGCAGCCATCATTTAAAGAAAGCGTAACAGCTCACTGGTCTAAATAAGGGTCTTTGCGCCGAAAATGTAACGGGGCTAAAGCCATGCACCGAAGCTGAGGATGTGCACGTAAGTGTACGTGGTAGCGGAGCGTTCCGTAAGCCTGTGAAGGGACAGTCGTGAGACATCCTGGAGGTATCGGAAGTGCGAATGTTGACATGAGTAACGATAAAGGGGGTGAGAGACCCCCTCGCCGAAAGACCAAGGGTTCCTGCTTAAAGTTAATCTGAGCAGGGTTAGCCGGCCCCTAAGGCGAGGCAGAAATGCGTAGTCGATGGGAACCACGTTAATATTCGTGGGCCTGGTGGTAGTGACGGATCACACAAATTGTACAGTCTTACTGGATTGATTGTGCAGTGGAGTGGTTCCAGGAAATAGCTCCACCGTATAGACCGTACCCGAAACCGACACAGGTGGTCAGGTAGAGTATACCAAGGCGCTTGAGAGAACTATGTTGAAGGAACTCGGCAAATTGCACGCGTAACTTCGGAAGAAGCGTGACCCCTTTTTACGCAAGTGGAGAGGGGTGGCACAGACCAGGGGGTAGCGACTGTTTATCAAAAACACAGGGCTCTGCGAAGTCGCAAGACGACGTATAGGGTCTGACGCCTGCCCGGTGCTGGAAGGTTAAAAGGAGAGGTGCAAGCTTTGAATTGAAGCCCCAGTAAACGGCGGCCGTAACTATAACGGTCCTAAGGTAGCGAAATTCCTTGTCGGGTAAGTTCCGACCTGCACGAATGGCGTAACGACTTCCCCGCTGTCTCCAACATAGACTCAGTGAAATTGAATTCCCCGTGAAGATGCGGGGTTCCTGCGGTCAGACGGAAAGACCCCGTGCACCTTTACTATAGCTTTACACTGGCATTCGTGTCGGCATGTGTAGGATAGGTGGTAGGCTTTGAAGCTTGGACGCCAGTTCGAGTGGAGCCATCCTTGAAATACCACCCTTATCGTCATGGATGTCTAACCGCGGTCCGTTATCCGGATCCGGGACAGTGTATGGTGGGTAGTTTGACTGGGGCGGTCGCCTCCGAAAGAGTAACGGAGGCGCGCGATGGTGGGCTCAGACCGGTCGGAAATCGGTCGTCGAGTGCAATGGCATAAGCCCGCCTGACTGCGAGACTGACAAGTCGAGCAGAGACGAAAGTCGGTCATAGTGATCCGGTGGTCCCGCGTGGAAGGGCCATCGCTCAACGGATAAAAGGTACGCCGGGGATAACAGGCTGATGACCCCCAAGAGTCCATATCGACGGGGTTGTTTGGCACCTCGATGTCGGCTCATCGCATCCTGGGGCTGGAGCAGGTCCCAAGGGTTTGGCTGTTCGCCAATTAAAGCGGTACGTGAGCTGGGTTCAGAACGTCGTGAGACAGTTCGGTCCCTATCTGCCGTGGGTGTAGGAATATTGACAGGATCTGTCCCTAGTACGAGAGGACCGGGATGGACATATCTCTGGTGGACCTGTTGTCGTGCCAACGGCATAGCAGGGTAGCTATATATGGAATGGATAACCGCTGAAGGCATCTAAGCGGGAAACCAACCTGAAAACGAGTATTCCCTATCAGAGCCGTGGAAGACGACCACGTTGATAGGACGGGTGTGGAAGCAGGGTAACCTGCGAAGCTTACCGTTACTAATAGCTCGATTGGCTTAATCGTTCTCATTGACCATGCTCATCGACTTCGTCGATGAGCCATCTGTTTAGCGCTCACGCATGAGCGGCTCGTATACGAGCCTATGCTCCGCGAGGGCGCCGAACGATCGGCGACGCGCCTTGCGCTTGCGGACTTCGTCCGAAAGTGCCAAGCAAAACGTCGCGGAATGACGTGTTCACACAATAAGAAAACGGGCAATGCCCGCCAGCTTCTCATCAACATTGCCCTTAGCTGACCTGGTGGTCATGGCGGGGCGGCCGCACCCGTTCCCATTCCGAACACGGCCGTGAAACGCCCCTGCGCCAATGGTACTTCGTCTTAAGACGCGGGAGAGTAGGTCGCTGCCAGGTCTGCTAAGCGCAATGTTCATACTCAAATCAATCATCTTCTCTCATAAACATCGGCCCCGCCGAAAACATAAAGGGTCGCTCAAGCGACCCTTATTCCGTTAACGAATAAAAATATATAACGCGGGGTGGAGCAGCCCGGTAGCTCGTCAGGCTCATAACCTGAAGGCCGCAGGTTCAAATCCTGCCCCCGCAACCAATAACTTACACAAAATATCAATACGATAAGCCCTCCCAAAAGGAGGGCTTTTGGCGTTTCTGGGCTTCAGTTGCCGCGAGTCTTCCCATGAGGTCTTCCAGGATCGCCTTTTCGTTGAGGAACTCAGGCTTCTTCTTGCCGGATGCAGAGGTGAGGATCGCGGCAAGATCGCCTCGCAGCACGATCACCAGTTGCCTACCATCGGGCACGAGATTGATGCGGCTGACCAGCGCACGGAGTTTGTTGGCCGCCAGCGCCCGCGTTTTTTCATTGCTCAACTGTTCGGGGAGAGCGGCGATCTCATCATGATAATATTTCGCCAGATTGGGATGCAGCAGGGGGGAGGTGGCTCTTCTGCACCATCGAGCAAGCCGGCAAGCTCTTTCTTCTGAATAGCCCCGAGTTTCGTAGCCCCCCGGGTTACGTTTTTTGCTGCTTTTCGAGCGCGACAGGTGACAGCATTCCGTTTCTGACGTGCTTGCGTTTTGGGTTGTGGAAAATTTCGATGTAATCGAACATGTCCATTCGAGCTTAATCGCGAGAACGGTAGACCTTGCGACGTATCCGCTCCCGCTTCAGAAGATTGAAGAGGCTCTCGGCGACAGCATTGTCATGGCAATCGCCGCGTCTGCTCATCGAGTGAACCAGATTGTGATGCTTCAGGAACGATGCCCAGTCCATGCTGGTGAATTGTGAACCCTGATCCGAGCGCACCAGAACCTTTTCCTTTGGCTTTCGTCGCCAGACAGCCATCAACGACGACAGCAAGATAGGCAAAGCCCTAGTTCGTCCGGATGTAGGTGATGTCTGTGACCCAGGCCTTGTCCGGAGCCGCCACGTCGAGTTGTCGATTCAGCGTGTTATCGATGACAATGGAAGGTCTGCCGCTATAAATTCCAGTAGGGCGCTTATAGCCGATCTGAGCCTTTATCCCGGCGGCCCGCGCAAGCCGGGCACCCGTGTTGAGGCAGCAAGTCTCGCCGTGGTCGAGCAGGCCGTCGTGAAGCTTGCGGTAGCCATAAACCTTGCCGCTTTCGTCTTAGGCTTTCCGCAGAAGACCGATTTGCCGGTCGTCTTTACAAGCCCGCTTGCTCAAGTGTGTCCGGAGCCAAGCGTAAAAGCCGCTGGGATGAATACGCAACAAGCGGCACATCGTTCGCACCGAAAACAGCTTCTGATGCTGGGCAACGAACGCGTACTTCATTTTGCATTCCTGGCGAAATACGCGGTCGCTTTTTTTATATGTCGGGCTCTTCGGTGACGCGCGCCAGTTCCTTTTTAAGCTGCCTGATCTCTTCGGCCTGGTTGCTGCCCTGGTCACCCGTCGGCGAGGAGAATTTCTTCTTCCACTCGTAGAGGGAATGTTGGCTGACACCCAGCCGCTGCGAAACCTCTGAAACGGGATAGCCTCGTTCGGTGATCTGACGCACAGCGTCGATTTTTAAACTCTTCGCTGAAATTCGATTTGCTCATGATGAGCTTCTTGCCTCAAAATTAGGAAAGAAGGTGCCTACAAATCTAAGGGCTATTCAATCCTGATCGACCCGATGATCATCCACACCATGCCACTCGAAGACATCAACAAGGGCTTCGAGCTGATGCGTGCCGTCGTAGCAATTGCTGGAGGCGAGCTATCTTTAATTTCCACTCTTGGGGTTGCGCAAAAGCAACATGTGTTTTTTGAATGTCGTTTTTGCGGCATTTGTCGTTTTTTACAATTGTTAGTTAGGCATCTGCTGCTATCTATTTTTTTTATTGATTCTTGGATTTTGGAGCAGCGAATGCGCAAGGTTTTGCCAGTTCTTTTGATTGCGATTTTGTCGAGCTGTGCAAAACCATCGGATGGACCAAGTGCTGGGGCCATCCGCTCTGCGACGTTCCCGGGCAGTTCAAGCAAGGTGCCGGTGATTGAGCTTTCCAAGGCGCCGGCTGTCACGGCTGCGGCACCGCAGTCTGGTTATTCAGCCTCCGAACCGGGTCTGTCGGTGCTTCGTGGCGCCTATAATCAACAGAGACTGCGGCCGGGCGATGTGTTTGACGTCACCTTGCTGGATACCGGCGAAGAAGGTCTTTTTTCCTCCACCCATAGTAGTACCCTTAATCTTGGCCGCTTCACTGTCGATCCGCAGGGCAGCGTCACCATGCCTTTCGTTGGCAAGCAGCGGGTGACGGATTCCACCCCGGAAGGCCTCCAAAATCGTATTGTCCAGGGCATGAAAGGCTCGGCGGTTAACCCACAGGCCGTCGTGACAGTTGTCGACAAACCGTCCAGCGCCGTTCTGGTCAGCGGTGGCGTCAAGACCCCCGGAAAAGTGGCGCTGACAGCGCGGCGTGAGCGGGTTCTGGATATCATTTCGCAGTCAGGCGGGGCGTCTGTTGCACCGCAGGCCGCCAAGGTTACCGTGGTGCGCGGTCGGGAACGCGCAACGACGACGCTGGATCGGGTGATGAGCGATGAAAAACAGAATATCGTCCTGCTGCCAGGCGACCAGGTGATCGTCGATGGTGAACCGGCCAGCTATACGGCCCTTGGTGCTTTCAAAAGCACGGGTGAATTCCAGTTCGAAACCGGCAAGCTTACCCTGGCTCAGGCGGTTGGCCGGGCTGGCGGATTGCTGGATGACCGGGCCGATGCCCGCAATGTCTACGTGTTCCGCAACCAGTTGATCCAGGTTCCGGCATCGACGGTGACGGCAAGTGGCGCCAAGGGACCGGTAGCCATGACCACCAGCAGCAAGCCGGTAATCTATCATGTGAATATGAAAGATGCCTCCAGCATCATGCTGATGCAACTGTTCCAGATGCAGAAGGGCGATGTGCTCTATGCCAGCAATTCGGGCATGGTTGATGCTGCCAAGTTGCTGACCGTTTACCAGAAAGTGCCGTCAACATCGGCGGCACCTCTCCCTGGCTCCTCCAATTGATCCTGATAAGCTGAACCTGCGGCGTGCTGGTTCTATGATTGAAGTGACTGTCAAAATTCGGGTCTTGGACATCTCAAATTCTTGATGGATTTGAGATGTCTTTAATGCTTTGATGGCGAGAAAACCTAAGCGTTGTTACGCCCTGATATCATTCCCTTGCCCCTATCTGCGACAGGTTCGCCAAGGCTTCTTTGGCGGTTTCGGGCCTGTTTCCAGGATCGATGTTACAGAGGTGATCCGCGAGCTGTGCACGATCGGCGTTCTGGCCTTGCGGCACAGTGTCGAGCATTCGCAAGAGCACGCGACCTGCACCGTAGAGATCCATCGCCGCCGATGCCTTGCTGGAAGCATTTTGTTCCGGGGCGCGATAGTCCGGGGAGCCAACCTCTGCAAGACCGAGATCGGCCCAGCTGGCACCGCATTCTATGGTCAAACCAAAGTCGGCTAATCTTGCTATCCGCCGCTGCGGATCGAGAATGATATTGCTGGGGGTAACATCACCGTGGACAAGGCCGCGGTTATGCAAAGCCTCAAGTGCGGTCAGGAGATCATGCATGATTTGCGCTACGTCGAGACCGGTTCCTCCCTCCCTCTCCAGGCTCTCCCTCAGAGAATACCCAGACCAGGGTTGGATAAGGCCTGGGCTGCCATCGGCCAGTCGCAACAGTATTGAGGTTTTGACCAGGTTGGGGTGGTCCAGGTCGAGGCCGATCCGGGCTTCACGGATCAGGAGGTCCGCCTGACTGGCTGACGGAGCCCCATCCGTGGTCAGTGTTTTCAGGATATAGACGGTTCCCAGATCCCGATGACGCAGTTTGAGAACGCGGCTATGGCTTCCCTCGTAAAGCAGGTTTTCGACGGCAAATGTTCCTGCAACGAAGGCGGGGTCCGAGGGAGCCAATGTTTCGGCCCGGCGGTCGAGGGCGTTTCTCAACTGGTCGATCAGCAGCCGCTGTTCTCCGTCATTATGAGGTGTCCCGCCACGCCCGCGCACAGCTTGCATCAGGGCGTTGAAACGGGCGGCGACGTCGCTGAAACCGTCAGGCAGAGGCATCGCTACGTGCCAGGCTAACGACGATAGCGCTCACATTTTCGCGCACATTGGCAATCAAAGCCTCCTGAACCAACCGCTCGGCGCTTTCTGTATCGGTGCATTGGTGCAGAATTTCCGCGACGGTTCGCTCCGTCAGGACCTGGATCAGCGGAAAACTGCATAACAACAGGCGGTCGCCCGGTAATATGTCGGTGGTCAGCGTTTCCGGCAAAAATTGCTGATCCAATCCTACCCCGCGCCGCAGTCGTTTTTGCAGGCCGATGGCGATATGGTCGCGGGTCAGTGGTACCATTGTGCCGTCACGCAACAGATAGGCCCTAGCATCCCCCGCCCAAACCAGCAGAAGTTGATGATTCACCAAGGCGGCAACAACAACGCTGGCGGCGGGTGCGGTTCCGTCTGTGCGTTGCGTGCGGGCCTGCAACAGGCTATTGGCCCTGCCAAGCTTGCCTTTGATTTCCTGCAATATGGTGTCCAGATCGGCGGTCTCACCGATTTCGGCCAGTTGGCCTGCAGTATAGCGTGCGGCTTCCTGCGACGCGGTGTCGTCGCCAACACCGTCGGCAATGGCGAAAATCCTTGGTTTTTCGCAGATGAATAGCCCATCCGCATTGATCGAAAATCGTGTGCCGGCATGGGTGGCATAACTATACCGTAGCCCTGCTGCTTGCGGCTCAGGTGCTTGTTGGTCTCTGGGCGGCTTATCCGGGCTTGGAGCGGTCCGTTGAGGCGCAGGTCTTGCCTCGGCTTTTATCGGGACTGGCCCTGGGGCACGGGATGAGGCAGGGGCGGTTGTGTCTTGTGGTCGGGATGTAAGGCCGGCGCTTTGCCGGAAAAGCCGCAGGAAGTCCTCGGCCTTCATCTGGCTTGAAAAGCGAAGGCCCTGCGGTTTTGAGGTCTGCGGGTCGATATACCACCAGAGCGCAGTGCCATCCTTGCTGGCGGTGGCGGTGCCCTCTTCCTCCTGGGGACGGGGCATACGCATGCGCTTCAGGGTTTCAGTGAAGCGGTTGATGTCAAATTCCCGCGTCATCGTCGATTCAGCCAGGCCTTCGGCGGCCATGAACCAAGTATGGTCCAGAAACAGCGTGCGGGGGTGATGGGTGAAGCGGTGCATCTGCGCCATGATGATCAGCGGAAAACTGCGACCAACCCGATCACGGCTGGCCAGCATGACACCCGCATGAGCCACTTGGCCCCAGACGCCTTTTTCGACGATGAACCGCCAAGGAGGGGAGGCGCTGAATAGCTCCGGCCAAGCCGAGCCGAATTCCTGTTCACAGGCGTGCAGGCCGCCACGGATCCAGCCATCGAGCGTCGCGACCATCTCCCGTTCCAGGCCATCCGAGAGGAAGTCGCCATGGCTTGGTAATTTGCCGAAAAACCCGATCCGGTCCTGATTGGCGGGCTTTTCTGTCTGGGCAGGTCGCAATGCCATGGCTTGCCTCTTCCTCAGGATGCATCCCGACAGAGTGATCCGGGGTGCCTTTGACAGGGAGGTAGGACCCGGCCATCAAGCCGGGTCCTACGATAGCGGTTCAGAACTGGGTCGGGCAGGTAAATTCGGACAGCGCCTTCAGCCTGAAGGCATTCAACACCGAACCAAACTGCACATCGAATTCCGCCACCTGGTTATCGTTGGTGAATTTCGCCCTAAACAGATCGTCGCCTTGGTTTTGGATATTTGCATCGTCAAACAGGCGGAAAGGCGACCAGTCGCCATTTTCGGTTTTGGCCTGTTGCCAGCCGCCGGGCTGGAAGGCAATCCGCGACATGCTGGCGGCATCCTTCGATGGCCAGGTTATGGTTTTCGCCTGGACCGGGCCATGGAAATATACCACCCGTTCGCCCTGGATTTCCAGCATCACCGCCGTCGAGGTCTCGCCAAGCGACACCGGCTTGACATTGATGGCAATCGCCGGTGTCTCGCTGCCATTTGGGAAGAAGGCGCGGAAGATCTGGTCGGCCCTTTCAAACTCGGCAATACCCTCGCTGGGAATGCCTGCCGCGCCGAAGGTGCCCTTCCAACCCCAGGGGGAGATCGACTGATCGACGAAGGGCTCCATCCTTTGCTTGAAGAACGTCTGGAACAGGCCCTTCGGTCCAAAAAGCCTGATGAAGTCGTTCATGGCGACATCGCGGCTGGAAGCGCGGTCGAAGGGGTAGCGGCCCGTAACGATGGAGCTGCACAGGCCCGCCCCTTCGCTCGACCACAGGTCGCCAATCCGGCTGCGGGCCGATTTGACGGCGAGTGAGCCGGTATCGGCGGCAAGTCCGGCCATCCAGCCATCCAGCGGTCCCGGTAGGCGGCGGGCATCCTGGAGCAGGTCCTGATTGGCCCGTGTCAGTTGGCTATCGACATCGAATACTTTCGCCACCTCCGCTGAGGACGTAACCGAGCGGGCCAGCTGGTCATGCAGCGCCGTGATAACTGGCAATATCGCCTCGACCTGGGAGGCGGGTTTATCCTGTTTATCTGTTGTTGCCTTGCGGCTATCGTCTGCGGCAGGCGTATCCAGCGCCTCGCGCAAGCGGCTATAGGGATCAGGGGCGGCCATGGAGGATGCTAGCATGGCAGCAACTGTGTCGCCGCTGGCGGATGACACCAGCGTGGTCATGCCCGCCGTATCGCCCTTCGGGCGCAGATCCGTCGCATCGGCTATCGATCTGGCGGCCTGGGCGACGATATTGCGGTCATTGGAAAGGATGCGTGTGGTTTCCACGGCATCGCCCAGGTTTTGCGACGGCCTGACGGCTAGATCTCCCAGCACGGACGCCCAGCGCTGTTCAAGCCGGTCATAATAGATTTGCAAGGCCGCCTGGGCCACTGACTCCAGCGTTTGCCCCCGCAATTGCGCATTGGAGCCGCGCACCCATTCTTCTTGCAGCGCTTCGCGGGCGGCGTCGGCAATATGCGGCAGGACGACGCTGCGGTAGCCGGTCGCGGTAAACAGTCCCTCGACCCCTTCCGTCAGCAGCGCGCCGGACTTACGGATGAAGGCTTTTTCACCCAGCGCGCCAAAGGCAAGCGACGGTTGCCACGGCATCAGCGCCTGCGCTTGTTTCGATCCGGCCAGAATGTCGAAAGCACGTTCGGCAACGGTTTGATTGCGGATGGTGTCGCGGGCCTTTTCGATGAGCCGTCTGTCGATTTCGACTGGCGGCAATACGCCGGCTGCCATGGCACTGGCATGCTGGATCAGCGCTTTGCGGGCCGCTGTCCGGCCTTCGCCGGGATACAAGGCGTTAAACATCTGGGTTGCCTGGGCGGAGACGAATTCCCGGTCAAGCCGCCCCAGTCCACCCAGCATTTCATAGAGTTTCAGCGCATTGAAGGTACGCGTTACATCGCTTTCACCGGTCAGGTCCTTTTGCAATTGCACCAGCATACGGGGCAACAAAAGGCTGTTCAGTGCGCGCTGATAGGCGTCGCGCTGGCGACCGGCAATCTTGTCGCGCTGGCTGAGGCCGAAACTTGCGGCCCAGACATAGCGGGTGTCAAAGCCGGTTGGAACCGCACGCAGATTGTCCAGCGCAGGCAGGACGCGCAGAAAATCGGCATCCGACACATTGCGCACCGGCACATCCTGGATCAGCTTGTCATAGGCGTTCAGATGTTCTTCGGCCTGGGCGAGAGCGGCCCGGTTCTGGAAAAACGTCATGGTCCATCCGGCAAACACAATGACCACCGCCGCCACAGCCAAACCCCAGACGGCCTGGCGCAGCAGGACTTGGCGAGAGGAAAGGCGCTTGTCGCGTGCAACCAGGGCCGCTTCGTTGAAAATCACCTCGCTGAACAGTTTCGGCAGAAAATAGCTGCGCCGCGTCCGGTTTGTCGTGGTGCGGGCCAGGGTTTCATCCGGTTGTGTCGCGGAGACGAAATAGATACCACGGATCAGCGGAGCCTCGACCAATGACGAGCCGGTGCAAAGCTCGCTGATCGCCTCACCGAGCTTCTCCTGCAAACTGGCAAGCTCGGCCGGAAAACGGAAAATCCGGCCCCGCACATCAGCACTTTGCTCCTGTTGCAGACGCTCGATCAGCATGGCATCGACACGCTGTTGCAACAGGGCGAATTCCTCGGCAAAACGCTCCGGCAATGTCTTTGCGCCGTAGCTTTCTTCCAGGCCGAAGGTCGTGCCCCAGACCTGTTCGCGGTCGCTCTTGTTGAAACTATCGTAGAATTCCACGAAACCGGTGAGAAGATCGGCCTTGGTTAGCAGGATATAGACCGGCACGCGGGCACCGAGATGGTCGTCCAGTTCGGCCAGCCGCTTGCGGATCGCACGCAGTTCTTCTCGCTGGGCTTCCGGGTCGCGGGTCAACAGGTCGCCGATGGAAAGCGTCAGCAGCGCGCCATTGACCGGCTGCGAACGGCGATAACGGCGCAACAGGCCGAGAAACCCTTCCCATCCGGCTTTCGATGATCCATCGAGGTCATCCTGGGTCGTATAGCGGCCAGCGGTGTCGATCATGATCGCCTGATCGGCGAACCACCAATTGCAATTGCGCGTGCCGCCAATGCCCTTGACGGCATCGCTGCCAAGGGCGTCGCCAAGCGGAAATTGCAGGCCAGAATTGGTCAGCGCCGTCGTTTTGCCAGAGCCGGGTGCCCCGAAAATCACATACCATGGCAGCTCATAGATATAGCCGAAGCGTTTCTTGGTAATCCGCCGCAGCAAGGCCAGCGCTTCTTTCAGCCGGTTGCTGATTTCGCTGACTTCGGCCTGCTGGTTGGCCAGCGCCTGCGCCTCGATACTGTCGACCAGTTCCTTGTCCTGGCGCTTGGCGCGGACCATGGTGACAATCATATAGGCGGTCCAGATGGCAAAGATCACCACCATGGTCCAGATGCGGGCGGAAACGCTGGCGAGTGGCTTGAAGCTGCCGAAGGCGGCCAGATAGCCGTAGAACCAGATCAGCACGCAAAGGGCGATGACCCAGATCAGCGATATAAAGCGCCGCCCCACGACACCCGCGTAGGAATCGACATAGGAGCGTATGGTGTAAAACCAGCTGAGTGGATTGATCACGGCTTGGCCCCCTGCTGCGTCTTTATACTTGTGTTCGGCACTTGATTATTGGGACCGTTGTCGATGCTTTCAACGGGCGGGGTCAGGATGCCGGCATCGGTGATTTTCTCGTCGGGATTGGTCAGAACGAGGATTTCCGTGCGCCGGTTCATTTCACGGCCCTCCGGCGTGTCGTTACCGGCAATCGGATCGCTATCGGCGCGGCCTTCGGTCAGAATGGCATCCGGTCCGGTGAAGCTGGAAAGGATTTCGCCCACCGCTTTGGCGCGGGCTTCCGACAGGTGCCAGTTGGATGGAAACTGCACGGTCTTGATCGGCACATTGTCCGTATAACCGATCACCACCGCCCTGAATTTTTCCGCCGCCAGCGCTCCGCCGATGCGTTGCAGCAGATCGCGGAACTGACCCTTCACATCGGCGCTGCCGGTGTCAAACAGGCCTGAATTGTTGATGCGAACGCGCAGCCGTCCATTGGCATCTGACAGCGATACCAGTTTCTTTTCGACTTCCGGCTGAAGGAAGGTAATGAGGTTTTTCAGACGGCTTGGCGGCGGTGGCTCCGGTGGCTTGACCGGCTGCGGTTCCGGCTCCTGCTGCGCAACGGTTGGCTGGGGCTGTGGTTCAGGTACGGGAACCGTTATCATCACACCCGGCGCCTCATGTGGTCCAAGCCCGGCCAGCCGCTCGAAAGTTCGGTCGGAGCTGTCGTTCAGGGTCAGGGTGAAAAACAGATAGCCAAGCCCAAGCGCCAGGGCCAGCAGCGACAGGACGGTCCACAGCGCCGCCATGGTGCGCAGCGGTTTGTGGCGGGCATGGACCCCCTGCCAATGGGGCGAAAGCTCCCGTTCAAACACGCCATACTGGCCAAGCAGGGTTTTGTAGAGACTGTCGCGAATGCGGGAAAGCTCAAGCGGTCCCTTGGAGGAAACGCGGGTACGGCCTTCGAACGCCAGCGACAGGGACAGGTAGATCAGCAGCAGCAGATCCTTGGCAGACCCAGGCGATTGATGGAAATGATCGAGAATATCGAACACCCGGTCGCCGCCCGTCACGTCATTGTGGAAGGTGGAGACCAAGCCCGAGCGCGCCCACCCGGCCCGCACGCCCCAGGGCGTAGACAAAACCACATCGTCGATTGTCGCGCAGACGACATAATGGGCGGCGCGCGCCCGTTCCGGGCTGATCCGGGCGCTGGCGAGATCACGCTCATAGCGGTTGACCGCATTGATGCAGACCTGGCGCAGTTCCTCGATATCCGGCTGTTCGGCGCGGTAGCGCAGCGCATGTGCAAGGTTGAGCAGCGGTGCTGCTGAGCGCACCAGCACCGGCATTTCGCTGCTGCCGAAGCGGAAATTGTCGATCAGATGCGCGACAGGCATCCGCGCCCCGCTGTCGTTGGGTGCCGGTTGCGATGTTTCGCCGTCGAGCAGGTCGGCGACCTTGCGGGCGTTGTCGTCCTGGAGGCGTTTTTCCTCCGTGACTTCCACCACGGTCGGCAGATCCTGCCAGGAAGGAGGCCGTTCGTTGCTCATTCTCTCAAGGCCCACATTTCGAGTTCAAGACCAGGGAAGTCGCCTGCCAGGTGCAGGGCAATCGCCCCGGATGTTTCAAGCTGTTTCCAGAGCGGCGTCTTGGTATCCAGCTCGAAATAGATGGTTCCGGCCCGGTAAGGCAGCTGGCGTGGCAGAACTGGCAACGGGCGCACCGGAATGCCCGGCAGCGCGACATTGACCAGTTCGGCGATCCGCTCCACCGGCCCGACCTTGATACGAGCGGGTAGGGTGCGGCGCACGTCTTCCGCCGACATGTCCGCCCGCACTGCCAGCACGAAACCAGCATCGCGCAGCAGGCTGCGGTCGTTGATCGTGCCGACCCGCACGCCGTGGCGGCGTTCCACCAGCTCGATAGCGACAGCCGATTGCGCCAGCACCGAGGACAGCGAGGTGCGCAAATCCTCGAAGACAGCGCCAAACGTCGCCTTCAGATCGTCATGGCGATAGGCCGGAAAATCCGTCGCCCGCTTGCTCTCCATGGTGAACGTTGCAAGCTCGCCGGCTAGCTGAATGCATTGCTCGTAAAACTGTATGGGATGCAGGCGTGTGGCGTTGGACAATGCATGTTTCAACAGCGGATCGGCGCGGTTGAGGATCTGCAACAGGAAATAATCACCAACTTCCGCGGTGCCGCGAATGGTCGGATCGCCGATCCGCTCGGCAATCGCTTCCGCCCGGTGCCGGACGATGCCCAGCAATTCGGTCATCAATTCATGCAGTCTTGAGGACGCCGTGCAGTTCAAGCTGGCTGGAATGAAATCCGGGTCGAGGAGAACAGCCTTGTCGGAGCGCACCTCGACCACGCGGGCAAGCCCGAGCAGTTCATAACCAGCCAGATCGTCGCCGGTCTTCAACAGCTTCAGGTTCAGCCGTCCGACATCGATGGGCGCCAGGAAATCGGTTTCCACATTGGCATCCGGCGCTTCATAGGGTGAAGCAACAAGCCGCACACTGTTGACCGCCGAGGTGCCGGTCTGGGCCATGTCAGCCTTGCCGGGCTGGCGGGCGGGAAGGGCCAGATAGATCACCGCGTTCTTGACGGATTCGTCCAGCTCAAGGGCTGCTGGCAGGTCGGTATCCTCAGGCGCATCGAAGGGTGTGCCATCCGGCAGCATGCCACGCAGGCCCGACAGGGCGAACTGGCCGATGGCAAGGGCGCTGCGGTCGAGGCCAATCTCCAGAATACCCCAGGGATAAGGCGTAAGGCTGCGCGCCACCGAGCGCACCAGACGCTCCGTCCAGCGGTCGGACTGCTGGAAATGTTGGACGCGAAGGAACATGCCTTCGGTCCAGGCAACCCGGTTTTCATGTCTCATCGGTTGTTTCTACCCCCATTACTCTGTCGGCTTGAACCGGTACGGCTGGCTCTTCGGCCTGCTCGCCCATGGCGGCGCGACGCATGAAATCCCTGAATGAAAGAATACGGCCCTCGGCCTGAAACAATTGCCGATAGGCCGCCCAGTAGTCGCGCTCGGCAAGGAAAGGCAGCCGCACCGGCGAGTTTGCGTCTACCTTGGCCTCCAGCAGGCGTGGGTCCAGCGACCGGCCTGCCGCCTGCATCATGGTTTGCAAAATCGCCGCGAAGGCCTCCTGCTGTCCGGCAAAGGCTTCAAGCCGGGCGGCAAGATCGGTGTCGTTACTGCTCGACAGGGAAGGCACGGCATCACCTGGCAGGTCGAAGGCCGCGATGCTTTCGGCCAGAGCCTCTTGGGCGCGGGAGAGCGCCGCCATCATCCGCTCCGCTTGCAGATCTGAAGCCGATGGGCTCTGTCGCGCATCCGGCTCCTGATCCTCAGGATCGGCGAACACCGCGTCAAATTCGTCCTGCGGTTTTGACCGCTCCTCTTGCGGAGGGGGCAATTCCTGCGGCGAACGGCGAACGGGGGGCGCGATGGTCACGAAGGTTTTCGGCGCGGCCAGATGTTCCATGGCGCTTCCACCGGCATCCTCATCGAACCAATTGTCCGGCAAGACGGGTTTCATGCCATCGGTCTGCGGCGGACCGCTCCAGCCGATATCGACATGACGGGTAAAGCTCTTTTCCTTGTCCGCCCGACGGTCAGATTGTGTGGCCCCTCCAGACATGCCTCGCTCTGATGGCCGGGGTTGCTTCCACGGTTCCTCCACCTGCCGGTCTCCCAGAAGGCCGCGGGCGGTGGTGCCATTCGGGGCGATATCGGCAAGGATCGAGGAAATCGTCAGCGTCTCACTGCTAACCGGCATGGTTGGATCGGGATCGACCGCCTCAGGCGTCGCCTCACCGGTAATTGAAACGGTAAACCGGTAGCCGCGCACATCGATGCTGGCGCCGTGCTTGAGCCGGATCGTATCGCCTTCCAGCAGCAGCTTGCCATCGACCAATGTGCCATTGGCGCTCTGGTCGCTCAGCACGTAACCGTCCCGGTCCCGGCTGATGGTGCAATGCAGTTTCGAGACGCGACATTCATTGTCCGTCACTTGCCAATCGCAGGCAGGGGCGCGGCCAATGGTCCGGCGACCATAGTCCAGTGTCCATGTGGTCTGGCCCTTGGTAACTGGTTTTTCGGGGCGAAGTTCCAGCTTCATGCCAGACCTCCCTGCGGCATGGCCTGATATTCGGTAACCACGGCATCGCGGCTGTCAGTGCTTGCTGGGGCCAGCCGCGCCCAGCTGTTCCAGCCGAGCCGGGCAGGCATGGTCGCAGACCCCATCTGACAAAACGGAATGTCTTCTTTTTTCAGGACGACCTGGGCATCGATATCAAAGCCGTTGCCGATAAACAGGCGGGTGAGGGCGAAGATTTCCGCAAGACGCGGCTTGCCAGGCGATAGGCTGATATAATCGTCATAGCCAACCGGACCGATGACCAGCCTCAGTGCTCCGCTCCGGTCCATGACGGATGCACCCGCCATGGCGTTGACGCCGAGTCTTGGGCCGGACCCCTTGCCCATCTGGCTCAACTCTGCCGACGGAATGGAGACCCAGCGCGGACGAAACTGCTCAATCGCCACCGCCATGCCGGTAAACTCCTCCAGCATGGCTCGAAGACTGGCGACATTGCGGGTACGGTCGGCAAAAAATCCGGAAAACCGCAGGATCACATCTTCATTGATGCCTGCCTTTTCCACCAGTCCGGCGGTGCCGAAGCCGGTCAGCGATAGCAACACCTTGCGGAAGGTGTTTTGTTCCTTGGTGGCACTCCAGCGCAGCCGCCGTGCCAGCCGGTATTTCTCGCAGGCCGCCACAAACAGTTCCGAAAACCGGATGGCAAACAGGTTGAGAAAGCTGATCAAGGCGCGGGAACGCCGACGCTCTTCGCGCAGCAGCAATTCGTTATATTCCGGCGGCAGCGCGCCAAGCGGCCCGACCAGCGGCGCAAAAGCCGATTTGACGACATTGCCCTGCAACTTGCGGCGAAAACCGCTGACGGCAAGAGGGGCTGGCTGAATGCCGGAATGGGCCCCGACCTCCAGCTCCGTTCCCGATGACAGGTGCTGTGCCACCCGAAATGCCGTGGTCGATTCAAAATGGCCGGGGTCCTGCTCCAGCAGGCGGGCCAGCTTATCCTCATTGGGTTTGATCTGGATATTCATCGCCACCCCTACAGCAAAGGCCGCTCGGCGGCCCGGGCGGGCCAGCGGACAATTGGCTCGGACTGGCCGCGCATGGTGAGGGTCAGCCGGGTGAAACTGTTGACCGAGGTATAGAGCCCGCAGAAATGATCAATGATGCTGCCGAAGATGAAAGCGGCCGCCCGGTCGATCATAGCCGGGTCGAATTCGATCGTGACATCGGTGCCTGGCACCATGGCGGGGCCAAGCCGGGCGAGTGCATGTTTTGCCTCGACGCGGCTGATGGCCTCGACAAGCTGTCGCGTTTCCGGCGCATCGCGCAATGCATAGAGCGAAAGAATATCCTTCAGTGCCGAACCGTCATTGTCGAACAGTGACAGATGATTGAGCAGCAGATGGGAGACCAGCCGCCACTGGCGCGCCAGTTTTTCATGGATACGAATGGCGGGCGTTGGCGGTAAAAGCGCCTTGATCTCGGCCACGCTTTCACTGCGCTTGACCAATTGAAGGTGCGGGTGACCGCCGCCGAAAGGCAATTGGCTGGCAAGGTCTCTGTTCAGGCATAGGGTATCGACGCTGGCCGTCAGTCCGGTCGGCTCAAGCGGACCGCGATTGCGATCAACGAAGGCGATCTGGGTGTCCGATGATCCGTCATCCTCATCGAACCGGCGAACCGCCTGCCAGAACACACTGCTATTGGCGCCCCGCTGGCTGCTCCCGAAAAATGGCCGGGCATCCTGTTCTTCGCCGGACGCCGCCGAAAGCCGGACCTGTTCGACCATGTAGATTTCCCGGGTCGTTTGGCGGCGGCTGTCGGGCAGGAGCGAATATTCCGTGCGGCTGCCATCCAATGTCAGCGGTTCCGAGCTTTGCCGGAACAAATTGATGACCGGGGTGGCATTGAGGACGATGTCGCTGGCGGAAATCATCCGCTCCAGTCGCGCATCACTGCTGTCCAGATAGATGTAAAGCTCGACATCATCGCCCTGCCAGCGATCCATGCCGGATACTTCCAGGAACAGAAATTTTTGCGGCAACGTGAAAAACTCGGTCAGCAGCCGGTATCCGGCAAAACTGCCCGGTGCCGTGGGAAGCATCGCCTGCTCCGGCGCAAACCCCAGTGGACGCAGGTTTTCCGCTGGCAGAAAGACCGCATTGCGATCCTCCGAATGGCGTGCCAGCGCCATGCCGATGCAATGATTGGCCAGAAGCTCGAACAGGGCGGCGGCCTGCGCCCATGCGGAGGCAATGAAAAAAGTCAGGCGCTTGACGCCAAGCCCGGCCATGCTGTCCTGCTTGGGGGCCGTAGAGCGCAGGGACAGACGCAACACGCCTGCTGCACCTGCAAAGGGTGCCGCTGGCGCATCGAGTGGCAAGCCGGTCAGGCTGGCATTGCTGACCGTCATCGGGACAATTTCCACATCCTGCGTGGTGCGGAACTGGCAGGGATCGCCGCCGACCGGCTCGGTGACGATGTCGGTATGGCGCGGCAGCAATTGCATACCAGCCAGCGTTGCGCCTGGCGCAAATTGCACGATGCTCATCGGCGGCACCGGCGCCAGATAATGGGGATAAAGCGTTTCCAGCAGGCTGTCGGTCAGTTCCGGAAATTCATCATCCAGTTTCTGGCGAACGCGGGCGGCGGAATAGGCGAAACTCTGGATGATCCGCTCTACATGCGGATCGTCGGCCACATCACCCGACAGACGCAACCGACCGGCGATTTTCGGGAAGGCGCGGGCGAACTTTTCCGCACGCCTGCGCAGCGCGAACAATTCGTCATTATAGCGTTCCAGAAAGGTCTCAGCCATTCGACGCCTCGATGCGGAAAGCCTGGGTGGAAGGGTCGATGCGGGATTCGAAACTGACCGGCGGCATCCCGTCATAAAGACGGAACGTACCGTTGATGCGCATCCGCAAGGCGCGGTCGCCCTCTGTATTGCCTTTGAGGATCGTGACCTTGACGTCGGCGAGGCGGGTCTCAAACAGCGCAATGCGCCGTTCCACCAGTCTTGCCAGCCGAAGTTTGGATTCGTCCGTCGAAAGATTGGCCGAAAGAATACCATCGACGCCATAGGAGACCAACGCGTCCTGCAACTCGCTAAGGCCATCCGGTGGTGCTTGCGGGCAGCGGCGGGTGTTCAACAGCGCTTCCAGGTCGCGGCGGATCACTTCGCGCATCTCCCGCACCTGTTCGCTGACGCTGGTTTGCGGATCACTGTCCATATCAGGCGTATCGTCCAGCAGCCGGTCCAGGACGGATCGGTTCAATACCCGTTCAGAGGCGCGAAACCGTTGTAATGGATCAACCATGGGCAGCCTGCCTTTCGCCGGTCGCATCCGATTGCAAGCTTTCAAGATCGTGGAAAGACACCAGTTCGTCGCCCGCCAGCAGGCATCGCTGGCCAAGACCGGTGACGATCCCGTCCACCGCATCCATCCACTCGGTCTCATGGCCGAGTTGCAGGGCAGGGCTGGAATCGGCGCCATAATAAATGGCGGGAAGAAGCACGGTCGCCTCGGCGCCGCTTTCCAGTGTCAGTTCCGCCGGGCGGAAGGCCGTGTCCCGGGGGCGGCGTATCGGTTGAGGCGTAACAGACGCGATCCTTGAAAAATCGACCCAGAGATAGGCGCCGCCGGTGGTCAGCACTTCAAGCGCATGAGGGATACGGTCGTCGAGATCGCGGATATCGGCAACGGCGCCGCCGTTCCATAGCATCGGCACAGTGCCACGGCTCGCTTCCAGTTCGGCAAGCAGGGCCACGGCCTCGCTTGCCGCTCCTTCCTTCAGGGCCAGGTTGAGCTTTAGCGCAATCTGGTCGCTGGCGGTGAGGCCACCGGGAAAATCCGGCAGGGCACCGGTTTCAAACCAGGCTTTGCGGGCTGCCATCCCACGGATCTGCTGGCGCAGCATCGAAAAACCGACGGCATCCTGCGGCTGGAAGCGGACAGCCAATTCGCATTGGCTGTCGGCTTTTTCATAATCGCCAGCCAGAATCAGCAGGTCGATATAGAGATGGCGCAGGTCATGATCGCTGGCCGCCGTTTTCAATTCGGCTTTGACGGCATCCATGGCCTGGGCAAGATCTGCATCATCGAGCAGGCTGGCAATGCGGCGGGAGGCGGTACTCATGCAACTATCCTTTTCGGTTCCGTCTGCCCGGCGGTAGCGCCCATGGCGGCAGCGCCCGAGGTCTCGGCGACGAGATGAAAACTGGTGGAGATATCATCGAGCTGGAAATGCGGCTGCAATCTGACCGTGCAGGAAAAGGCGCCGGGTTTTCCAGGAATTTCCGTGACGTGGATGCCCGCTGAACGCAGCGGATAACGGCTTCTGAGCGACACATCCGCATCGTCATTGCCCAGCGTGTAGCCTGACAGCCAGTCTTCCAGCCGTCGCTGAATGACATTGGCGGTGCTGAGCTGGCCAATATTGTCGCGCATGATCACCTTCAGGTAATGCGAGAAGCGTGACGCGCAGAGCACATATTGCAGCATGGCCGCCAGCCGGGCATTTTGCCGGGCGGTTTCGCTGGAATAATGGCCCGGCGCGTGCAGCGACTGGTTGGCGTTGAAAATCGCGGATGATGAAAGATAGGTCGTGGCAACGGGGACGATGCCGAGATCGGACAGTTGCAATTCTTGTGAGCGTGTCAGTTTGACCTCGACGGGCGGCTGGGCGGACAGGCCCTCGCTTTCCACACCGATATCAAGGCCCGGCAATTGCCAGGGCGCCAGCATGCCGCCATCGATCTCGTCCTGGGTCACGCCGCGCATGTCGGCAAACCAGCCGGAATCGATAAAGGTGCGCAGAATAATCGCCGCAAAGGCGAAGGCACTGTTTCCCCAGAGCAAAGTCTCTCCGCTTTCCGAGAGATGTTCACGAAACGGAAAACCGTCATTGCGCTTGCGCCAGAATGGTTTGTGCGGCGGGCGCATCAGCACGCGCGGTGCAACCAGGCCCAGGAAACGAGTATCGTCATTGCCGCGCAAGCTATTCCAGCGCAGCCGCATCTTGTCCTGTTGCAGCCAGGAAAAATCGGAAACCCGGTTCAGTTCGCGGAAGGTTTCAAGCCCGATGGCCTGCGGCGATGCACCGGCGATGAAGGGACAAAAGGCCGCTGCGGCTACCGTTGAAAGTCGTGCAAGCGTACTGACTGTATCGCTACCATCGATGGTGGCGGGAGAGAGATCGTAATCGCCGACCAGAAGTCCGAACGGTTCACCGCCCGGCATGCCGAATTCTCTGTTATAGACCAGTTCGAACAGGTGGCTCTGGTCGAAATCGGTGGCGCGTTCCATGCTGCGCGCCAATTCTTTCCAACTGGCGCTGATCAGCTTGATTTTCACCTCGGCGCTGCGTCCGGCTTCGCGGACTAGCAAGTCAAGACCAAGCCACCGCGCTTCCATCGCCTGGAAGTCGGGATGATGTAGAATTGCATTCACCTGCCGGTTCAAAACCGCGTCGATTTCCGCGATCAACCGATCCGCCAGCATCCGTGACGATGTCCTCACAATACCCCCCGGTGGACGCGCATGTTTGATGACGTTGACGATAGAGGTCTGCGCGAAGCACCCGCGCAGACCTTTGATGATCGATCAGTTTTTCGATGGAATACGGGCAACCATGCGCAGCGAAGTTGTCAGCTCTTCCATCTGCAACCATGGACGCAGCCAGGCGACCGCATTGTAGGAGCCCGGTTTGCCAGGGATTTCCTGTACCGTCACCTTGGCATCGCGCAGCGGATACTTTGCGCGCGAATCTTCTCCAGCATCGTCATTCGCATTGACGTAATTGGAGATCCAGCGATTGAGCCAGACTTCGCAATCGTCTGCTTCCATGAAGGAGCCGATCTTGTCGCGGCCCATGACCTTCAGATAATGGGCGAACCGTGAGGTCGCCATCATATAGGGCAGGCGGGCGGAAACGGCGGCATTGGCTGTCGCTTCGGGCTTGTCGTAGAGCTTCGGCTTATGGGCGGTTTGCGCGCCGAAGAACACGGCGTAATCGGTGTTCTTGTAGTGGCAGAGCGGAAGGAAGCCCAGCTTGCCCAACTCGGCGTCGCGACGGTCGGTAATGCCGACTTCTGTCGGGCATTTCAGGTCGAGGTCGCCATCATCGCTTGAGAACACATGCATGGGCAGGTTTTCCACCTTGCCGCCGTTTTCTGCGCCACGGATGGCTGTGCACCAGCCGTTCTTCGCAAAGGCTTCGGTGAGGCGTGTCCCCATGACGTAGGCGGCATTCATCCAGCAATAGCTGTCGTGATGCAGCTCGCCGCTTGCCTCGCCCAGGGTTTCATCAAAACCGAACTCGTCGATCTGGCTGGTTTTCGGGCTATAGGGCATACGCGCCAACACCCGGGGAAGGGCCAGCGTGACGAAACGCGAATCGTCGCTTTCGCGGAAGCTGCGCCATTTCGCATATTCCACGGTCTCGAAGATCTTTTCGAGATCGCGGGGCCGCGACAATTCCCGGAAATCGTCAAAGCCAAACATGCGCGGGCTTGCTGCCGAGACAAACGGTGCGAAGGCTGCGGCGGCAATCGAGGACACGCCCTGAAGCAATTGGACGTCCTCGAAAGAATTATCGAATTCGTAATCGCCGACGACAGCACCCATCGGTTCACCGCCAGGCGTGCCGAATTCGTCTTCATAAATCGACTTGAACAGCCGCGACTGGTCGAATTCGACCGCTTTGGCCAGGTCTTTCGACAGTTCGCGCTTGGAGGCGTTCAGCACCCGGATTTTCAGGTTGACGCTGGTTTCAGAATTCTTGACCAGATAGTTCAGCCCTCGCCAGCTGCCTTCCAGCTTGGTAAATTCCGGCGATTGCATAATGGCGGCGAGCTGGGTGGAAATCACCTTGTCCAGCTCGGCAATGGCATTGTTCAAGGTGACCGTCAGGTTGCGGTCGTATTTTACAGTACCTTTCAGGGCCTGATCCGTCAGGGTGCTCAAAAGGTTGCGGGCGCGGTCCGGCTCCGTCTGACGGGTGGCGGCAACGACTTTCGACAACAGCCCCTGTTCCTCGGTGGCGGCGGTCGGTTCATTCGGCTTCAAAACGCTTTCAGCGCTCATCTCTTCAATCCTTTCAAAGCGGCGTCACATAAGGGCCGCCAGTCAAAGAGTTTTCGGTTGGACCGGCTGGTGTCAGCTCTGGCCGTTGCTGTCGGGCCGGTCTTTCAGCTCGGCGACGAGCTTTGAAAGATCACCACGGTTTTGCAGAATGTCTTCGAGAAGCCGTTCGAGATCTTCGGAACGGTCCGCCTTGCTGAGTAGGTCGCGCAATTCATTGCGGGCATCCAGAAGCGCTTTCAGCGCTGGCACCTGCTGCACTACCGACCCCGGCAGGAAATCGTCCATGCTTTCGAACTTCAGATTGACGCCGATGTCGGTGCCGTCATTGTCAATGGTATTCTTCACCTGGATATTCAGGCCGGGCGTCATGCGGCGCATCACATCGTCGAAATTGTCCCGGTCGATCTGGACGAATTTCCGCTCGTTGAACGGCTTCAGCGGCTGGGTCGGGTTGCCGGAGAAATCGCCGAGCACACCCACCACGAAAGGCAGTTCCTTGATCACCATCGCACCTTCGGTTTCCACCTCGTATTTGATGTGGACCCTGGGCTTGCGAACCCGCTCTAGCTTTTCATGCACACTTGCCATCACTGACCCTCCTTGCGTGCCCCCTGGGCATCAAAAAATCCGGTAGGCGGATGCCGAAGCCTCCGCCGATGTGTGTTAGTTTCCGCTCTCCTTGGCCGGTTTGATGCCGGCAGCAATGAGAATGGCATTTCTGGTCTGTGCTTCCGGCAGCAACTCCGTCAGCAATTCGGAAAAATCCATGCGTCCTCGCCGCACCAGGGTTTCAATCGACAGCGAAATCGGCGAATGCGGTTCCGTGCGGCGGAAATAGCGGGCGACATTCATCAGGAGATCGAAGGCGTCTTCACGCGAAGCAATGCCTTCGGGCCCCTCGGCTGGGCGGGCAGCGGGCTGGATTGCGCCGGCCGCAGCATTCTGTTGGGTCGTCTGTCCATCTTCACCTGAAGGGGTGGCATTCTGATTGGCAGGCAATGTCGCGTCGTCGCGCCCGCCAAGACTGCGAATCGCCGCAATGATTTCCTCAAGCACGTTGCGGATATTGGATGCCGGTGGGGCAAACTGTCCGTAGCGCTGGGTAACGAGCGCATTGAAGCCATTGAAGGCGGCGAGGCATGTGTTGACCTCGGCCAGATGAGCAGAGAGAGCAGCTATTCCGGCCTCGGCTGCGGCCTGATGCAGGCTATCGCGCAAACCCGTTTCATCACTGCGCTGGGCAAGTTGATAGTCCCAAAGCGTGAATTCCCCGAATTTCCCAAGCGGCAAAAGCGAAGACAGGCGTAAGGGCTGAATCAATGTTCCCTCGGCGCCAAAACCATTCAATCCGGCAAAGGGTGCCAGCTTTTCCTCGATATCTTCATCATCAATCGAATGAAGCTCGTCGCTATATCGTTCTATAAGCGACGCCGTCGCTTCATAAACTTCACTCAGGCCGGGAAACCCTTCAAGTCGCAAACGGGATTCTGCAAGCCAAGCCAATACTTCGAGATCTTTGCTGACGGAAGAAGTAATTTGCAATCCAAGATTGCTCACCAGGTTCCAACTTTGGGAAACTTTGATAACCTCTCCAGGTGTCGTAGATCTTTCTTCCGTCCTTGCTTGGTTCCTTGCGTCCTTAATTCTGTAGTATACCTCACGATAATTGGCATCCACGCGAATATTTATTCCGCAAGGTCCGTTTTCTACTAATGCTGTAGCCAATTCATTGTCGATCAACGATAGACTAGCCCCATTTTGAATTAACTAATATATGCCACTTGTTAATGTGGGGCGCAGTTATATTTTTGTCAACCTGAGGTCATTTGTTTGATGTCGGGGGTGATGCCTGGCTTTGCATATCTTAAAAAAATTATCTCGCGCTCTGGACAGGTTGGGGTAATCGCCTTAGTTGTTCATTCCAACGAAGGTAAGGTCGTTGCTGGGGAGGCTTTTTGCATGTCGCATATTGACCTCAATCGATTGATCGAATCGCTTGAGCCTAATTTGCGTGTCGCGCTTGAGACGGCTGCATCCACAGCAGCCGGGCGCGGACACGGACAGGTTGATATTGCTCATCTGCTTGCCGCCGTCATGGATGCGGCGTCGTTTCAACCTGTGTTGGAACAATTGGGCTTGCCCATTGCAGCACTTCGCCGCGAAGTGAGCGATGCGCTCGATGACACCGTGGTGTCCGGATCCGGTCAGCTCGCTTTATCCCAGAATATTCTGACTTTGGGTCGTGAAGCCTGGATTTGTGCTTCGCTCCAGTCTGGAAGACGTGCGATTACGCTTGCCGATATATTTGCGGCTATGGATGATGAGCCGTCGCTTCGGGCCTTGACCCGTGGTCGTTTCCCGTCGCTGAGGATGCTGGACCGAACAGCACTCGAAACACTTTTGCAGACAGACGTTGTCGCCGAGACGCCAAAATCGTCGCTGTCTCCGGCCTCAGTCCGGGAAGACGAGTTCCTGCGACTTTACACTCATGACCTTACCGAGGATGCGCGGGCGGGCCGGCTTGATCCTGTCGTCGGCCGTGATGGCGAACTTCGCCAGATGATCGACATTTTGTTGCGCCGGCGACAGAATAACCCGATCCTGGTCGGTGAAGCGGGCGTTGGCAAGACAGCGGTGGCCGAAGCGCTGGCGCTGGAGATTGCCGCCGGACGCGTGCCGGAAAAATTGCAATCCGTACGGCTTCTGATGCTCGATCTGACTCTGTTGCAGGCAGGCGCTGGCGTGAAGGGTGAGTTCGAACGGCGGTTGACCGGCGTTATCGAAGCGGTGAAACGTTCGCCGGAACCTATCATCCTGTTTATCGATGAAGCGCATGGACTGATCGGTGCCGGTGGGGCAAGCGGGCAGGGCGATGCCGCCAATATTCTCAAGCCCGCGCTAGCGCGGGGTGAAGTGCGGACAATCGCTGCCACGACTTGGAGCGAGTACAAGAAGTATTTCGAAAAAGACGCAGCGCTTACCCGCCGCTTCCAACCCGTGCATGTGCGTGAGCCGGACGAGGAAACCGCGATCCGCATGTTACGCGGAATAGCTGAGACCTTCATGGCCCATCATGGGGTAAAGATCCGTGACGAGGCTATCGTCGCTGCCGTGCAACTTTCTGCCCGCTTTCTTCCAGCCCGCCAATTGCCTGATAAGGCGGTCAGCCTGATCGATACCGCCGCAGCCACGGTTTCGCTGGCGCGCCAGACGGTGCCGGAACAATTACTGCTTCTTAAAAGCGAGCTTGCGCATCTCACGGTCGAGACCGACTGGCTTGCCCGTGAGCCAGAAAATACGGATGTGCAGGAGCGCCGCCAGGCCGTGACCACTGAAATGGAGCGCCTGGCTAAGGAAATCGATAGCCTCCAAGCGCGCTATGATGCTGAAATTGCAGCGCTGGCAGCGAGTGACGAAGCGCCCGCCGTAGACAGTGATAAGATGGCGTCGAAGGATGCTCCTGATGTTAACGTCACACCATTGATCACTCCTCTGCGGACACGGGGGCTTGTCCGCCGCGCGGCGTCTCTGGCGCCGACCTCCGCTGGCGAAGAAAAGCTTGTACCGCATGAGGTCGATCGCAATGTTGTTGCCGCCGTCCTGGCGCGGTGGACCGGCATTCCTCTGGGCAAACTGCTGGCCGACCAGATTGAAAGCGCAAAAAGCCTCGATATGAGGTTGAAGGAAAAGGTAATCGGCCAGGATGCCGCACTGGAACGGATCGGTGACGCCATGCGTGCGGCGCGCGCCGGGCTTTCCGATCCACGTCGTCCGCCTGCCGTGTTCATGCTGGTCGGCATGTCGGGAACCGGTAAAACCGAAACCGCGCTGACCCTGGCTGATCTGATGTATGGTGGTAGCCAACATCTGACGACGATCAACATGTCGGAGTTCAAGGAAGAGCACAAAGTATCCATGCTGCTGGGTGCTCCTCCAGGCTATGTCGGCTATGGCGAAGGCGGCGTGCTGACCGAAGCCGTGCGGCGTCGGCCCTATGGCGTGCTGTTGCTCGACGAAATCGACAAGGCGCATCCCGGTGTCCAGGACATTTTCTATCAGGTCTTCGACAAGGGAATGTTGCGCGATGGCGAAGGCCGCGATGTTGACTTCCGCAATACCACGATTTTCATGACGGCCAATACCGGCTCGGAATTGCTGGCCTCCTTGGCCCTTGATCCAGACACCATGCCCGAAGGTGAGGCGTTGGAAGCATTGTTGATGCCGGAACTGCAAAAGCAGTTCAAGCCGGCCTTCCTCGGACGCACGCTGCTGTTGCCGTTCATGCCGCTTGGCAAGGAGGCCCTGTCGCGGATCGTCGATATCCAGATCAACCGCATTCGGGAGCGTATTTTTTCGGCCTATGGCACAGAGCTTGCTCTGTCCGAAGAGGCCCGCAATGCGCTGGTCGGACGCGCTGTTGCAAGTGAGATCGGAGCTCGTGCCATCGAAATCATGATTGGCCGGGATCTGTTGCCGCCGCTTTCCAGCTTCTTCCTTGAGCTGGTCGCATCTGGCGCAAAGGTTACCGAAGCTCTGGTAACCCATGATGAAAAAGGGTTCGGCGTTCGCGCCGGGGCCGCTGGGGAAAAAGAGGAATTCGCCGATGCCTCGGGTGCATCGGTGGATAAGGATGCCGCGTCGGAAGGGGTATCCAGACGCATGCGGCAGTGAGTGAAAGGTGAACCATACCTCGCCGTGAACGAGGTGATTTCAATTTATATAGGAGAATTTATATGCCGATTTATCTGAAGGTCGATGGTATCCAGGGTGATGCGACCCACGAAGAGCACCGCAACTGGATGGACATCGAGGCTATTCACTGGAACGTTAGCCGCGCCATGAACACCACGGCTGGTTCTACCGCCAACCGTGAAGCCTCTGAACCCGCAATTTCCGAAGTCATCCTGACCAAGGTCAGCGATTCCTCTTCCACGAAATTGTTCCAGGAAGCCTGCGCTGGCCGCACTGGCAAGCAAGCGGTGATCCACATGGTCACCACCGGCAATCCCGGCAATACCTATATCGAATACACGCTCACCAACACGCTGATCGCCAATTATTCCGTCGATTCCAGTGGTGACCGTCCGGTCGAAACCATCAAGCTGAACTTCACCAAGATCGAAGTGAAGTATACGCCTTACGACGACCAGAATAACCCGAAGTCGCCGATGATCGCATCTTACGATCTGTCGACCACAAAGGCTGCGTAATCCGCCTTTCTCCTGCAGCGGCACCGCCTTCGGGCGGTGCCGTATTTGTTGTGATGCCGATATTTCGGATGCGCCCGTTCGAGCGAATGTTCCCTGATAGCGTCTTCAAGGTGAGGGTGCGTGAGCAACTTCGGCCTTCGGTATCACGCACGTCTATCGTGATTCAAGGAGAAGGCTATGCCTGATTTCGATGTTTCTTCCTCAAGTTTGAAGATGAAGCCGTTTAACAGCAATGATGTTTCCCAGCCCATGAGCCGTATGGGGCGAGGTCCGTCACTGGATTATATTACCTATGCACCAGGCCCGCGCGAGGTTGCCTCTCGCAACGCCGTTGGAGGCGCTGCTGCATCTGCGCTGCGCATGGGATCGGAGGCTCTGAACAGCTATGCCTTGACCCATTGGGCAAAGAAATGGCTGGAAAACAACGAAACCAAAATCCTCGCAAAACTGTTGGAAACCGGCGATGGCGCCTTTGTCGTTCAAGTGAACTACATGGAATCGGACGCCAATGAGACCCGAACCTATCTCAGCCGCGATATTTATCTGCTTGGTACTGTGCCGAAGGCTGCTGATGCCGGTCGTATACTGACGGCGGACCTGATGTATGGTCCGAAGATCGATGCGCAACGTCCCAATAATTCGATCAAGTTCCGCTATGCCTACCTGGTGGGCGAGCGCCTCTGACATTTTGAGCTCTCGCATCTCGTTTGCACCGAATGCTTTCAAGGCGAGGATGCATCAGCATCTTCGCGCCGTGGTGTTAGACAGTGGGGCTGCTGTGAGAAATACGAAGAGCAGATATTCGTCTGTTGTCCGCAGTCATGTCATCGGCATGATGCTTCATTACGAAGTCGAGCACGCATCGCGGTGAACTGTCGTTTGACCCAGCCGGATGGCAGTAGCGTTCGATCTCCAAACCGCGCAAGGGTCGACAGCATCGTGCTGCTCTGCTAATCACGGCCATGGCGATTAACCAACATATGATGTCGGCAAACGAAGAGCAGACTTTTTCAAAAGGTCTGAAGCCCGGCGTTCTGATTGCGATTATCGCGCTTGCGGTTGCCTATCTCGGCTTTTTGTTTGGGGCACCGTTACCCGCGCCGCTTGGCGCACACGGGTCGGCGCTTTTGCATGCGCCCCAGCAGACGCAGCATCTGGCTGCACGGGAAAATGGCAGCCGGGCTGTTGCACTGGCGTCCCGGCCCGATCCACGCGTTCCAGTGCCGCCGCCTGTGGCTGTACTGAGCTTGGGGGCTGAGCATTTCCTGCTTGTCGGGCGGTCTTCCGTCCAGCGTGTCGAGCGTTCTTCGCCCTTGGTTTCCGGGCGGATTTCGCGTGCTAACCTGGCCAGGGCGCCGCCATCCTTGTCGGCTTGATCCCGTTTTTTCGATCAACGCGCGACCGCGCACCGACCGTCTGCCGTTCAATACCTGTGATCAGGATTATGCCGCAGACATCAAGCGTTTCATTTAAGCTTATAGCCTTTTCGCGGCGTTTGGCATGTGAAGACGCATCGGCAGCAGCGGCGCAGGCATGGATACTGTTCTATGAAAACCTCTCCCTGGCTTGTGGCCACCTATGTGGTCATCATCGCCTTTGGCATCCTAACGGCACTGCCGAATATTTTGTCGCCAAACACGCTCAATAGCTTTCCCTCCTGGTTCCCGAAGGACAAGGTCGCACTTGGCCTTGACCTGCGCGGCGGCTCTCATCTGGTGCTTGAGGTCGATAGCGCCGATCTGGTGCAGGAAAGACTGCAAAGCCTGATCCAGGATTCGCGCCGTGCGCTGCGCGACGATGGCGTTGATGCCGCGACAGTGCGCAAAAGTGGCTCGTCGCTGGTCGTGACCCTTCAGTCGGCGGAGCAAAGAGCCGCAGCCTTGACCGCCTTGGGCAAGCTTGCCCATCCGGTCGGTCTGACGGGCGCGCCTGATCTGGCATTTACGGGTGAGGGCGCCACCATATCCATTACACTTGCCGAGGCCGGAATTACCGACCGTGCCAATGCCGGAGTGGAACAGAGCCTGGAAATCATCCGCCAGCGTATCGACCAGGTTGGTGTTGCCGAACCAACGATCCAGCGCATCGGTGGCGATCGTATTCTTGTGCAGCTTCCGGGTACGCAGGACCCGGCGCGCATTCGTGAACTTCTGGGCTCTACCGCCAAGATGAGCTTTCATATGCTGTCGGAAAATGCCACGGATGGCGCAGCCGTACCGCGCGGCGTCACCATGCTGAAGGACGATGAGGGCCGCACCTATCCGGTTGATGACCGGGTGGAACTGGCAGGCGACCGCTTGACCGATGCCCGTGTTGGTTTCGATCCGAATACCAATGAACCGCTGGTCAGTTTCCGTTTCGATACGGCGGGTGCGGCGCGCTTTGCTGAAATCACCCGCGCCAATGTTGGCAAGCCTTTTGCCATTGTTCTGGACGACAAGGTTCTGTCTGCCCCTGTCATCCGTGAGCCGATTACTGGTGGTTCCGGCCAGATTTCCGGGAATTTCACGGTGGAAAGCGCAACGGACCTTGCTGCATTGCTGCGCGCCGGGGCGTTGCCCGTCAAGCTCACGGTCATTGAAGAGCGGACGGTTGGTGCTGACCTGGGCGCGGACGCCATCAAGATGGGTGTCTATACCGGCTTGATCGGCTTTGCGCTGGTCGTCGGATTTATGATCGTGCTGTATGGTGGATGGGGAATAGTCGCCAATCTGGCCCTCGGTCTCAATGTCATCCTGACCTTCGCCTGCCTGTCGCTGATCGGGGCGACGCTGACGCTGCCGGGTATCGCGGGTATTGTGCTCGGCATTGGCCTTGCGGTTGACGCCAACGTTCTGATTAATGAGCGGATTCGGGAAGAAACCCGCAAGGGCCGTGGTGCCATGGCGGCACTGGATGCCGGTTTCCGCCGGGCCTATTCCACCATTATCGATAGTAATGTGACGGCGTTGATCGCCACCCTGCTGCTGTTCTGGTTCGGCTCTGGCCCTGTTCGCGGTTTTGCCATCACCATGGGTCTGGGCATTGCCATATCGATGTTCACAGCGGTTTCGGTGGTGCGTGTCGTCATGCTCGCCATAATCAGGCGTTACAAGCTGAAGCGTCTCGATATCAAGCCGCTGCTTCCCCTCCAGTTGATCCCTGATGGAACACGCATTCGTTTCATGCGGGCGCGCTTCGTTGGCATCGGCATTTCTGCGTTCCTTTCGATTGCCTCTCTTATCCTGTTCGTCACGCCCGGCTTGAACTATGGCGTCGATTTTCGTGGTGGTATCCAGCTTGAAGTGGTGACCCAGGATCGCGCCGATCTCGCTGCCTTCCGCTCAGGCTTGGATGGGCTTGGGCTTGGCGATGTCACGCTTCAGGAATTTGGCGATGCTCGCCACCTGCTGGTTCGCGTCGAGCGGCAGCCGGGTGGTGAAGAAGCGCAGACCGCGGCGGTGGAGCGGCTGAGAACCGAGGTAAAGGTTATCGATGCAACGGCGTCGGTAGAGCGTACCGAAGTTGTTGGCCCGAAGGTGTCGGGAGAACTGGCGACCGCGGGTATCCTCTCGGTTGTCCTCGCCAGCCTGGCCATGCTGGGCTATATCTGGGCGCGTTTCGAGTGGCCTTTTGCGGTTGGCGCAATTGCGACACTCATTCTCGACGTCACCAAGACGATTGGCTTCTTCGCGCTCACCGGGCTTGATTTCAACCTGACGGCCATCGCGGCGCTGCTGACCCTGGTCGGCTATTCCGTCAACGACAAGGTCGTGGTCTATGACCGGATGCGGGAGAATATGCGGCTTTACAAGACGATGCCGCTGCGTGAACTGATCGATCTGTCGATCAACGAAACGTTGGCCCGCAGCCTGTATACATCGGCCACTGCCTTTCTTTCGCTGTTGCCCATGGCCATCTGGGGCGGTAGCGCGGTTGAGAGCTTTGCCGTGCCGATGATTTTCGGCATTGCCATTGCGGCCTCATCGTCGGTGTTTATTGCCGCACCGATCCTGCTGTTCTTAGGCGATTGGCGTCGCAAGCGGGCGGCCGCTCCAGAAAAGCCAGCCGGTTCCGTCGAGGCTTGATCAACAGATCCCCGCTGCCGTCCACTGACGGCAGCGGGGCTATCGTTTATGCTGCGTCTTCGGCGGTTACTGGCGCATCGCGATGGGCTTCCTCAAGCCGCGCATATAGATGATCGGCGATGTCGCGAGCATGATGCGCGACCTGGGGAAGACCCATTAATTCCCCGAAGGTACCACGGGCAAGCGGTCCGGCGACCAGTAGGCCCGGCGTTACCGCTCCATGCTGGTCGAGAAGGCGCGATTGCCGGTCGCAATGCAGCCCAAGACCGGTCGGGTCGAGGCCGATCAAGCCCTTAAGCGCAAGGTTGCGGAGATAAGGCTGGTTATCGATGATGGCGCCATGCGCCGGACCGGTGGCAATGACCACGGCATCGACAACACACGACACCTTTTCGGTACTGCGCGCCAGACGTAGGGAGACACGAATTTTCGAGCCATCATAGGATACTGTTTGTACCGACGCTGCCAGTATCTCCATCTGGCCCCTGCTGATCGCCTGGTTGATGGCCCCTTCCACTTGCGGGGCGATGCGGAATCGATGCACATCCCAAAAGGGGCGCAGATGGCGCACCAGGCGCCGCCTCTCATCGAGCGGTAGTGCGCCCCAGATCTCCTGGGCCTGAGCGCGAACCGCATCCAGCACGGCATGCCAACTGATGCCTTCCGCTGCGGCATGGTTGATCTGTTCACGGATGCGGCGCGTCAGATGCCGGATCGACCGACTGGGCGGGTCGATAAAGTCCCCATAGGGCTCCTGTACCGTCCCGGCATGGCCTCTGGAACGCAGGCCACGTCTTGAAATGCTGGTGATCGGCCCTTGATGGTGTCGCGCCAGCAAGGACGCAGCGATATCGGCACCCGTCAGGCCATTACCGACAATCAATACATTGTCTTCCGGGCGAATGACGTTGAGCGCATCCGGCACGGTCGCATCGGGAATGAAGCGTGGGTGTCCTTCCAGAATGGTGGCAAGCGCCTTTGGTGGCCTGGGGGAGGGATGACTGGTGGCAATCACCACATCATCTGCCTCCAGTGTTGTTCCATCCGCTTGTGTTACGCGCCAGCCGCGGGTGGACGGGTCCAGCGCAACGACATCGGATTTGACATGCTCTATCCGGCCATCGGCCAGATAAGGTGCCAGCTTCGAGGCGATATAGACACCGAAATCGCGGCGGCGCGGAAATATCCTGCCATCGTCCAAAGCCGCTTGCCTGTCTTCCTCACCCAGACGGTGCTTGCCGACCCAATCGAGGAAGTCGAGAGGTTCGTCCGGATCGAGGCTCATCCTGTCTGCCGGGACATTGATACGATGAGCCGGATCGACCGTGTCATAGGCAAGGCCGCCGCCAAGTCTTGCCCGCGGTTCGTATATGACGATGCGCACATGGCCGGGCTGTGTCTTGCGGGCCAGGTTCCAGGCGACGGCTGCTCCGGTAAAGCCGCCACCAATGATGGCGATTGTTGGCGGCTTTTTGGCCTGAGACAGGTTGGCGGCAGGCATGGAAGTTTCTCCACGAGATTTCATCGGCATTAGGCTACTTCATCGTGCAGAAAATCGGAAACGGTGCGATGCTTTTATCAGCTCCAGGCATGGAGCGGTGGGTTCTCGCCATTCAGGTAATATTTGCCGAGAATGGAATATTTCCAGCGCACCGGGTCATGCAGCGTATGGGTTCGGGCATTGCGCCAATGACGGTCCAGATTGTGCTCGGCCAAAGTCGATCTCGTGCCTGCGAGTTCGAACAATTTATTGGTCGCCTCAATGGCAATCTCGGTCGATAGAATTTTTGCCTCGGCGGTGATGATTTGTGCCTGGGCGACGGTGTCGGTATTGGGGTTGGCAACAGCGATGTCGATGGCTCTACCGGCTTTTTCCAGCAATGCCTGCGCCGCATGCAGGCGTAGCGATAGGCTGCCAACAGCCTGGATCGTGTAGGGATCGTCGCTGGCGCGCTCCAGGCCTGAATCCACCCAGGGCCGGGATTTGGTGCGGACGAAATCGATGGTTTCGACAATCGCCGCCTGGGCGATGCCAGTATCGACGGCAACCTGGATGATCTGGAAAATTGCGCCGTCGGCAGTCGGTACCTCATAGCCCTTGTAGCCCGGAACCAGCCAGGCTTTGTCCACCTTGACATTCTCTAGAATGACGGTGCCTGAGAGCGTGGTGCGCTGGCCGAAACTGGACCAGTCGTCGATAACCGTCAGGCCGGGTGCATCGCGGTCGGCGATGGCGTACCAGGCGCGGCCTTCCTCATCCAGGGCGACGATTGGCACTTTGTGGGCAAGTAACGCACCGGAGGAATAGAATTTCTTGCCGTTAACGATGACATGATCACCGTGATCGGTAAATTTCGTTTCGAAATCGGCGGCCCGTTTCGAGCCGAATTCCGAAAAGGCATTGCCCAGCCGCAAGCCTTTCAGCACTTCCCCGAAGATCAATTGCTGTTGGGCTTTGTCGGACACGGTGCGAATTGCCGCCACGACGCCCAGATGGTTCTGCGCCACCTGTCCGATGGAGGAATCGGCCTGCGAAATGATTTCGATGACTTTCGCCAGCGTGGCATAAGAAAGCTCGGGGCCACCGAACTCCTTTGGGACATTGATCGACCAGAGGCCGCTTTGGGAAAAAGCGTCGAGTTCCGCAACCGGCCAAATTCTGTCCCGGTCCCGGAGAGCCGCATCCTTGACGAAATCTGCTGCGAGGCGATGGGCGATCTCGATGGCTTCCGCATCGCTTCTGATTACATGTGCGGGCTCAATGGGACGCGGGATGGCAGGTATTCCGGCTTTTTCCGGCTTTGCAATGATATTCATGAAAATCTCCCTGGGTTAACGGACAACTGCGTATTTCGATCGGTTATTCGGCAGCTTGCAGTGCGCCGTCTTCCCGCGCTTCCAGTTCGCGCACCAACGGAATGACCTTTTTGCCAAAAAACTCCACCTCTTCCTGGAAATGCAGGAAGCCCATCAGGATCAGGTCCGCACCGGCGCGTTTATGCTCGATGATCCGTTCGGCGACCTGTTGCGGCGTGCCGATCAGGTTGGATTTGAAGCCATCGTTATATTGGACCAGATCCTGGAAGGTGGATTTTGCCCAATTGCCTTCGCGCTCCGGCGAGGCGTTGCCGGCATTCTGAACTTCATGCTTGAAACCATTGACGGCATCTGGAATGGCCTTGTCGATGATTTCCTTCAGGGTGTCCTGAGCTTCCTGCTCGGTGTCGCGGACAATGCCGAAGGCATTCATGCCAATCCTGGTGCGCCAGGTTTTGCCGAATAGTTTTTCCTTGGCGCGGATGTCATCGACCTGGGCTTGCAGGCCTTCCGGCGTATTGCCGTTGGTGAAATACCAATCCGACACGCGGGCCGCCATGTCTCGCGCAGCGCGTGAGGAGCCGCCCTGGAAGACCTGTGGAACCCCACCTTCCGGCTTCGGTTTCATGGAATAGTCGTTGAAGCGATAGAAATCGCCGCGCAGATTATAGCTGTCCTCGGTCCAGATGCCGCGAATGGCCCGGATGAATTCTTCTGAGCGACGGTAACGCTCGTCATGGTCCAGCCACGGTTCGCCAATCGACGTAAATTCACCCCGGAACCAGCCCGAGACGATATTCACATCGACGCGCCCGTTGGTGAGGTGGCTGATTGTGGCGATCTGCTTGGCAAGCAGGGCCGGGTGCCAGGGGCCGGGAAGCACGGCGGCGATAACCCGCAGTTTTTCAGTCGCCGCCAGTAGGGCGTGGCTGAAAGACACGGATTCGTGCTGGTTGTCGGCGCCATAACCGGCGGTGAAGCGGATCTGGCTGAGGGCGTAATCGAAGCCGCTCTGCTCGGCAATCTGCGCCAGTTTGCGGTTATACTCTATCCCCCAATGGGTCCGTTGTTCGATGGAACTGATGACCAATCCGCCGGAGACATTGGGAACCCAATAGGCGAATTTCAGCGGCTCTCTTTTCTGGTGTGGCATATCCGTCTCCTCCATTGGGTTTCAAAAGTGACCTGCAACATTGCATGCGATCTCGCTGGCTGCATTGCGCAATATTTATAAACGATAGAAATAGTAGATAATAAATCAAAGGTCATATTCGCTGTCCGGCGGAGGCCAGTTGGAATAATTTGCTCAAAAAGTCTGATGGATGAGACGGGTCTTGCCGCTTCGGAGCCTTACAATGCAGCCGTGCAGCTCCTGGTTTTTCTCCCTTGCATTTATTGGGAATCTTGAATAGATAAATTCAACTATTCAAGGAATATTGAAATATGGATCAAAAACAGGCTCTCTCCGCCTTCGCCGCTCTTTCCCAGGAAACCCGGCTGCTGATCGTCCGTATGCTTGTTGTCGCTGGGCCAGATGGCATGGCTGCCGGTGCGCTCGCCGACAAGATCGACGTGTCTCCCTCCAATATCTCCTTCCATCTCAAGGAGCTTGAACATTCCGGATTGATTGCCGCGCAACGGCAGTCACGGTCGATTATTTATACCGCCAATTATGCCGCCCTGGGCGGACTTGTCCGGTTTCTGATGGAGGATTGCTGTTCAGGACATCCTGACATCTGCGTGCCCGTTGCTGAGCTTGCCGTCTGCTGTGCTCCGGGATCGAAGCCACCGGTCGCCACGTCATTGGAGCGATAAACAGATGTCCAAATTCGAACGTTATCTGACGGTCTGGGTTTTCCTCTGCATTCTCGCAGGGATCGCGCTTGGACATGCCATGCCCGGTGTGTTTCAGGTCATCGGTGCCGCCGAAATCGCCAAGGTTAATATCCCGGTTGCGGTGCTGATCTGGTTGATGATTATTCCGATGTTGATCAAGATCGATTTCGCAGCGCTTGGGCAGGTTGGTCGTCACTGGCGCGGCATCGGTGTTACGCTGTTCATCAATTGGGCGGTCAAGCCCTTTTCCATGGCGCTGCTTGGCTGGCTGTTTATCGGCACCCTGTTTCGGCCCTTGCTTCCGGCTGTGCAGATCGACTCCTATATTGCCGGACTGATCATTCTGGCTGCGGCACCCTGCACGGCCATGGTCTTCGTCTGGTCTAACCTGACAAAGGGCGAGCCTCATTTTACCCTTTCCCAGGTCGCATTGAACGATGCGATCATGGTCGTGGCCTTTGCGCCCATCGTCGGCCTGTTGCTTGGCCTGTCCGCCATCACCGTACCTTGGGATACCCTGGTGTTTTCGGTGGTGCTCTACATCATCCTTCCAGTGATCGCGGCGCAGATTTTGCGGCGCAGTCTGACCTCGTCCGGCTCTTCGGCCTCGCTCGACCGTTTGCTGAAGGTGCTGCAACCGATGTCGCTTGTAGCGTTGCTGGCCACGCTGGTATTGCTGTTCGGGTTCCAGGGCGAGCAGATCATTGCACAACCGACCATTATCGCCCTTCTTGCCGTGCCGATCCTCATCCAGGTCTATTTCAATTCGGGCCTCGCCTATCTGCTGAACCGTATGACGGGTGAGCAACATTGCATTGCCGGTCCTTCAGCCCTGATCGGCGCGTCGAATTTCTTCGAGCTGGCGGTTGCCGCTGCCATCAGCCTGTTCGGCTTCAATTCCGGTGCCGCCCTTGCGACGGTCGTCGGCGTTCTCATCGAAGTGCCGGTCATGCTGTCGGTCGTCTGGATCGTCAATCGCAGCAAGGGTTGGTACGAGCGCGGCACGGCGGTGCAGGCGGCTGGTCTTTCCCAAGCCAATAGTCATGAAACAAACACCCAGGAGAAGGTCCGGTCATGAACGCCACTATCTATCACAACCCCGAGTGCGGCACGTCCCGAAACACGCTGGCAATGATCCGCAATGCGGGCATCGAACCGCTGGTTATTGAATATCTGAGCACCCCACCAACGCGAGGCGAACTGGCCAGGATGATTGCCGATGCTGGTCTTTCGGTGCGTGAAGCGATCCGGGAAAAGGGTACGCCCTATGCCCAGCTCGGGCTGGATAATCCTGATCTTACCGACGCGCAATTGTTGGATGCGATGCTGGAACACCCGATCCTGATCAATCGTCCGTTCGTGATCACCCCGCTTGGGACGCGCCTCGCCCGACCCTCCGAACGGGTCCTTGAGATCCTGCCCAATACCCATCAGGGAGCGTTCACCAAGGAAGACGGTGAAAGGGTGCTGGACAGCGAGGGTAAACGGATTGTCTGATTTGCCACAGGCTGTCGAACAGCATTTGAACCATCCAGACATGGCGGCCTTGAGGCCTCCGGTCTCCACGCACAAGCCTCGAATCCTGATCTTGTATGGCTCTCTGCGGGCCGTGTCTTACAGCCGGTTATTGGCGCAGGAAGCGGGCCGGCTGCTTGAGCATTTCGGGTGCGAGGTGAGGATATTCGATCCGACGGGCTTACCATTGCCAGATGCAGAACCGGTCAATCATCCAAAGGTCCAGGAATTGCGCGCGTTATCTGCATGGTCGGAAGGTCAGGTCTGGGTCAGCCCTGAACGCCATGGCGCGATGACCGGTATCATGAAATCCCAGATCGACTGGATTCCGCTTTCCATCGGTGCTGTGCGCCCGACCCAGGGAAAGACCCTGGCTGTCATGCAGGTTTCGGGAGGATCGCAGTCCTTCAATGCGGTCAACCAGATGCGCATTCTTGGCCGCTGGATGCGGATGATCACCATCCCCAACCAATCCTCCGTTGCCAAGGCATTCCAGGAGTTTGACGCTGACGGACGCATGAAACCCTCCTCCTATTACGACCGCGTCGTCGATGTCTGCGAGGAGCTGGTGAAGTTTACGCTCCTGACACGAGATGCATCCAGCTATCTGACCGACCGCTACAGCGAGCGGAAGGAGGCGGCTGAAAAGCGCGAGACATTCACGGGCAACACAACACTATGAGCCTGAATAGGACCAGTCCCAGTCGCTTGTCGCTTTCGACCGACCGGGGCGATATCCTTGTGACCATCGCCTTGGGGCTGACGCAAATCATCGGTTACGGCACGCTCTATTATAGTTTCAGTATTCTCGCCCCCGCAATGGGTTTGGATCTTGGCTGGTCGAGCGAATGGATTTTTGCAACTCTTTCCGCTGCTCTGCTGGCAGGCGGACTGGTAGCACCCTGGGTAGGACGCATCATCGATGACCATGGTGCAGGTCGGGTCCTGACGGTGGGATCGATGATCGCTGCGCTGTCCCTGGCCGCCTGCGCGTTTGCGCCGGGCAAGATTACATTTGTAATGGCGCTGATCGTCATTGAGATGGCATCGACCCTGGTACAATATACGGCGGCTTTTGCCTTTCTTGTCCAGTTTCGGCCGCAGAGTGCGCAACGGAATATCACTTATCTGACTTTGATCGCCGGTTTTGCCTCGACGATTTTCTGGCCATTGACCTCGGCCCTTCATGCCGATCTCAGCTGGCGGCAGGTCTATCTGGTTTACGCGCTTCTGCATCTTGCCATCTGCTTGCCACTTCATCTGTGGCTGGCAAGCAGGGTGGGTGAGCGTCATGCACCAGTTGTCGCTCCCAGCGCCACGTCACATCATATCATGGAAGGAGGGCTGCCCGACAGGTTGCGACCTATCGCCTTTCTCCTGATGGTGACAGGTTTTGCGCTTGAAAGCTTCGTGAATGCGGCTTTGCTCGTGCATATGGTGCCGCTGTTGACGGCGCTCGGCCTTGGCTCCGCCGCTCTATTGGTCGGAACCCTGTTTGGTCCATCGCAAGTCCTCAGCCGCTTCACCAATATGATGTTTGGCCGCGATCTGTCTCAACTGACATTGGCACTGGTTTCGGCGCTGCTGATGCCGGGGGCAGTTGCGGTGCTTTTGTTGACGGCGCCATCCTTTTCAGGCGCATTGATTTTTGCGGTCCTGTTCGGCTTGGGCTCCGGCCTTGGCAGCATCGTCCAGGGAACCCTGCCGCTGGCATTGTTCGGCAGCGCCGGTTATGGCAGGCGCCAGGGGCACGTCACCGCCGTTCGGTTGGTCGTGTCTTCGACGGCCCCTTTCGCTTTCGCATGGATGATGGAAAACATGGGTACGGACCTGGCTCTTGCAATCAACACCGCCATTGGCGGTGTTGCGGTCCTCGCCTTCCTGGCAATTGCACATTTGGCCCAGCGTCAGCGCACAATGCCAACATAGTCTCTCGGAAACTCAAAGCGGTTACGCCAGCACAAAGCGATACCCCACCCCGGCTTCGGTGAGGATGATTGCCGGTTGGCTTTCGTCTTTTTCAATCTTGGCGCGGATCTGGCGAATAAAGACGCGCAGATATTGAAGGTCGTGGGCATGGGCCGGCCCCCATACCTCTTTCAGCAAGGCGCCATGGGTCAAGACGCGACCCGCATGGGTGGCGAGCAGGCGCAGCAGATCATATTCCTTCGGCGTCAACTTGACCGGCTGATCCGCTCTTGTGACGAGGCGGTGGTCGATGTCGATGACGAGTTCACCACTGCGGATGATGGATGGGGCCGGTTCCGCTTGCGGTTTATGGCGAAGGGCGACGCGAATGCGGGCCGTCAATTCGCCGATTCCGAACGGTTTTTCGAGATAATCGTCGGCACCGAGATCAAGGGCGGCGATCTTTTCGACCTCACGGTCCCGTGCGGATAGCACGATGATCGGGATCGGGTTCCAGTGGCGCAATTGGGCGATCACCTCTTTGCCGTCCATATCAGGCAGGCCGAGATCGAGGATCAGTAGGTCCGGCACGGCGGTTGCCACCAGCGCCAATGCCTGCTTGCCCGTATCGGCTTCAATCACCTCGTAACCGGCCGCCGCAAGGGCAGGGCGCAGGAACCGGAGGATCTGTGGCTCATCATCGACGACGAGAATGCGTTGCCCTTTCATGCCTCAGCCCGGTCCTTTTCCATATTCTCCAGCGGAAAACGCAGGGTGAACCGCGTGCCTATCCGTTTCACCGCCGGGCTTTCGACGGTGATCGTGCCGCCCATCGCCTCAACAAAGCCCTTGGCAATGGCAAGGCCAAGGCCAGTCCCCGGCTTGCGGCCATCGGCTCCCTTGCCGCGACGGTAGAACTTTTCAAAGATCCGGTCGATGTCTTTTTCCGAAATGCCCTTGCCCATGTCCGTTACCGAAAGCGACAGCACTGTATCATCGGCGCGGGCATAGACGGTGACCGGCTCGCCGCCGCCATGCTTGCAGGCATTGTCGATCAGGTTGAACAACACCTGACCCAGAAGCAGGCTATCTGCCCGCAGCAAGGGCAGGTCCTTGGCAATGCTGGCGCTGATCTCTGTGGCTGGTGCGACACGGCGAGCACGGGCGATGCTGTCCGAAATCACATCGTTCAAATCCACCCAATCGTGCTTGGCTTCCAATGCGCCTGCCTCAATCCGGGTCATGTCCAGGAGATTGCCGACAAAACGTGACAGCCTTTCGCCCTCTTCCTCGATGGATTGCAGCAGGTCGCGACGACTTTCGACGGGCATGCGCTCGCCAAATTCCTTCAGACTGGTGACGGCGCCGGTAATCGTGGCAAGCGGCGTGCGCAGATCGTGGGAGATGGAAGACAGGAGTGTCGATTGGAACCGCTCTCGTTCCAGCCGCGCCTGGTCCTCGACGCTGCGGATCGTCAGATTGGCGCGGTCGAGAGCGATTGTCACCTGGTCCAGAATGGCGGACAGCGCCCGCTCCTCCATCGGATCGAGTGGCTCCCCAGTCATTTCATGGCCACAGACCGCCAGTGTACCGGCAGGACTGCGCAAGGGCCGAAATTGCAGTTTCGAATTCGGCAGGGTACCGGTGCCAGCACCCGCTGTCTCGCCTTTTTCGAGAGCAAAACGGGCCGCGGCCATTTCCGCCACGCCAAGCTCGGTATCCGGCGGCCAGCAGGAGCGTAGGGCGAGCGTGCCGTTTTGCGGTGAGAGCAAGGCAACGGGCCGCTTGATAATGCCGTTCAACTGGCTGACGGCGGTCCAGACCACGCCGTCGGCATCCACCGTGCCTGCAAGTTTTGAAGAGACGTCATAGAGGATCTGCGTCTGTGTGGCGCGGCGGGCCGCGATCTGCCCCTGGGCGCGTATCCGTGCGGCAATGCCCCCGGCGATCAGCGCGGCCGCAATGAACATGACGAAGGCAAAGACTTCATGCGGCGCGGCGATGGTCAGGGTGAAAACCGGAGAGATGAAAAAGAAATTATAGGCCAGCGCCGATAACACGGAGGTCAGAACGGCGGCGACATAGCCTTCCCGCAAAGCCGAAACCAGCACCGCGAGCAGAAACAGCATGGACACATTGGGCAGGGCCACGAAATGGATGATGCCGCGTGCGCCGATGACCGCCACCGTGGTGGTGATGAGAGCGGTGATGATATCTCTTGGGCGAACGGGCAGGCTCTTCAGTGAAAAGGTTTTCGTCAGCCCGACGCGCTTTGTTTTCTCTGGTGCGGCTTCGCCGGTGACCAGGTGAATGCCCATGCCGGATCTGACGTCCAGCAAGGCATCCGGCAGGGAGCGGCGGAAAAGCCTTTGCCAGCGGGATCGCTTCGGTGCGCCAATAACGATCTGGGTGACGTGTTCCTTCTTGGCGAGACGCAGGATTTCGTGAACGAAATCGCGGCCCTGCACACGCCGGGTTTCTGCACCAAACCGTTCCGCCAGGCGAAATAGCTCTTCAATCCGGGTCTGGTCGCCGGGATTTTCATCCGCCTGGTCGGCCTGTTCCAGAGAGACGACCAACCAACGGGCATTCATCCCCGACGCAAGATTGCTGGCGGTGCGCACCACTTTTTCCGAGAGCGCATCCGGGCCGATGCAGACAAGCAGCCGCTCACCCGTGCGCCACGGTCCTTCAATGGCATTTTGCTTGAGGTAATCTACCATTTGGTCATCGACCCGGTCGGCGGTGCGGCGCAAGGCCAATTCGCGCAGCGCGGTCAGATTGCCAAGCCGAAAGAAGCTGTCGGTGGCGCGACGGGCATTGTCAGGCAGGTAGATCTTGCCCTCTCGCAGCCGGACGATCAGTTCTTCCGGTGGCAGGTCGATGAGCACGACCACATCGGCCTGTTTCAACACCCGGTCTGGCACGGTTTCCCGCACCTGGACGCCGGTGATTTGCGTGACGATTTCCGAGAGGCTTTCGAGATGCTGGATGTTCAAGGCGGTCCAGACGTCGATTCCGGCAGCCAGAAGTTCCTCGATGTCCTGGTGGCGTTTCGGATGGCGGCTTTCCGGGACATTGCTATGGGCAAGCTCATCGACAATGATGACCGCAGGACGGCGGGCAAGCGCCGCGTCGATGTCGAATTCCTCTAGGACACGGTCCTTGTAGGCAATCTGCTTGCGCGGCAGGGTTTCGAGCCCGTCCGTCAGCAATTCGGTTTCGCTGCGGCCATGGGTCTCGACCAGGCCGATAACGATATCAATGCCCGCCGTCTTTTGACCGCGGGCACGTGATAACATGGCATAGGTTTTTCCAACTCCGGGCGCTGCTCCCAGAAAAATCGTCAGTTTTCCCCGTCCGTCCCGGTTGGCGAGCCCAAGCAGGGCGTCAGGATCGGGACGGCGGTTGGTGTCGCGCTGGGCGTCGGACATGAGTAGACCTTATTGAGTGGCTCCCGCCGCATCGAGCGCCATGTTCAGCCGCAATACATTGACCCTTGGCTCACCGATCACGCCAAGAAGTCGCGGTTGCACCTGGGCTTCCACCAGCGCTGCCACATCCTTTTCCGGCATGTTGCGGGCTTTGGCAACCAGCGCCACCTGTTGGCGAGCATTTTCAGGCGAGATATCCGGGTCAAGCCCGGAAGCGGACGACGTGACGGCATCAGCAGGCACTGGCCCGCTGCGACCGTTCGCTTGCCAGGCGGTGACAGCGGCGGCAATCTGGTCCTTCAGCTTTTGCGAGGTGGCCCCAAGATTGGTGCCGCCTGACGCCAGCGGATTATAGGGCGAATTGCTGGTGGCCGATGGGCGGGAGGCGAAATAGCGTGGCGACGTGAAGGCTTGGCCGATCAGGGCCGAGCCGACCACGGCATCGCCTTTCGTGACAATGCTGCCATTGGCCTGGGCGGGAAGCACCGCTTGCGCAACGCCGGTGATGGCGAGCGGATAGGCGAGGCCGCAAAGACCGGTAAACAGCACGGTCATGGTGATGGCGGGACGAAGATGGGACAGCATGATTACACCCAATGCAGCGTTGTAATGGCGAGATCGACAATCTTGATGCCGATGAAGGGAAGGATCAGGCCGCCCACACCATAGACCAGAAGATTGCGACGCAGCAGTGCTGCGGCCCCAACCGGGCGGTAGGCAACCCCCTTGAGGGCAAGCGGGATCAGCGCAACGATAATCAGCGCGTTGAAGATCACCGCCGAGAGGATGGCCGATTGCGGCGAGGCGAGCTGCATGATGTTGAGCGCGGCAAGCCCCGGATAGGCGGTGACAAACAGAGCCGGAATGATGGCGAAATATTTGGCGACGTCATTGGCAATCGAAAACGTCGTCAGCGAACCGCGTGTCATCAACAGCTGCTTGCCGATTTCGACAATCTCGATCAGCTTGGTCGGGCTGGAATCCAGATCGACCATATTGGCGGCTTCACGTGCAGCCTGCGTGCCGGTCTGCATGGCGACACCGACATCGGCCTGGGCCAGCGCCGGGGCGTCATTGGTGCCATCGCCGCACATGGCGATCAACCGGCTGCCCTGCTGGGCCTTGCGGATATAGGCAAGCTTGTCTTCCGGCGTCGCCTGGGCCAGAAAATCATCCACACCGGCTTCAGAGGCAATCGCTGCGGCGGTGATCGGGTTGTCACCCGTGACCATCACCGTGCGGATGCCCATGGCGCGCAGGGCGGCGAAGCGTTCCTTGATGCCGGGCTTGACCACGTCCTTCAGGTGAATGACACCCAATAACCGGCTGCCATCGGCAACGGCCAGCGGCGTGCCGCCCGATTGGGCGATCCGGGTGACGGCGTCGGTAAAGGCGCGTGGTGCCGATGCCGCGTCGAGACCGGTAAAGGCCAGGACCGAATCCACCGCACCCTTGCGCAGACGCTTAGCCCCGATATCGACGCCGGAAAGCCGGGTTTCGGCGGTGAACGGGATGACCGCATCCGGTGCCGCATCGGGAGCGGACTGGCCGTATTCGCCGGTGGCCAAGGCTACGATGGAGCGGCCTTCAGGTGTTTCATCGGAAAGGCTAGCAAGAAGGGCAGCCTCGGCGATTTCAGTGGCGCTGACACCGGGTACGGCGATGAAATCGCTGGCCATGCGGTTGCCGAAGGTGATGGTGCCGGTCTTGTCGAGCAGCAGCGTATCCACGTCGCCCGCCGCTTCCACGGCGCGGCCCGAGGTGGCGATGACGTTGAAGCGCACCAGCCGGTCCATACCTGCAATGCCGATGGCCGATAGCAGGCCGCCGATCGTTGTCGGGATCAGCGTCACCAGAAGGGCGGCCATGACCGTAACCGTCAGCACCACGCCGGAATAGCTGGCAAGACCCCAGAGTGTGACGACGGCGATCACGAAGATCAGCGTCAACCCGGAAAGCAGGATCGACAGAGCGATTTCATTTGGGGTTTTCTGGCGTTCGGCCCCTTCGATCAGCGCAATCATCCGGTCAACGAAGGAAGAGCCGGGAGCCGTGGTGATCTTGATGCGGATCTCGTCCGACAGAACCTGGGTTCCGCCTGTCACAGCAGAGCGGTCGCCGCCAGCCTCGCGGATCACAGGCGCGGATTCGCCGGTAATGGCGCTTTCGTTGACTGAGGCAACGCCTTCAATCACTTCGCCATCGCCGGGGATGAGTTCGCCAGCGGCAACCAGTACCACATCGCCAATCTTCAGCGTGGTGGCGGCAACCGTGGTTGTTTCCCGGCTGCTGGCGGCATTGCCCGTGACTTTACGTGCGGAAAGCTCGCTCTTGGTGCGGCGCAGGCTATCGGCCTGTGCCTTGCCCCGGCCTTCGGCGACCGCTTCCGCGAAGGTGGCAAACAACACGGTAAACCAGAGCCAGGCGGCAATCTGGCCGGAGAATACCGCTGAATTTCCGGTAATCAGGTCGCGGACCGCCAGGATCGTGACGACCATGGCGACGATTTCGGTGACGAACATCACCGGATTGCGGATCAGTTGCCGTGGATCGAGCTTCACGAAGGCATCTTTGAACGCGCCCTTGAGGATCGACGGTTCGAACAGCCGTTGGGCAGGCCTGGTCTCTGTGGTGGATTGTGACTGTGTCATGATGACAGCCTCTTTCAATCAATAAAGGGTTCCGGCGAGCATGCCGACATGTTCTGCAATGGGACCAAGTGCCAATGCTGGGAAGTATTGCAGCCCGCCCAGGATGATGATGATGGCGACGAGCAGGCCGACAAAGAGCGGCGTGTGCGTGGGGAAGGTACCTGCCGAGGCCGTGCCTTTTGTCTTTGCAGCGAGAGAACCGGCAATGGCGAGGACGGGAACCGCATAGGCGAAGCGGCCAAGCGCCATGGAAATGCCGAGCGTGGTATTATACCAGGCCGTATTGGCCGAAAGCCCTGCAAATGCCGAGCCGTTATTGCCAGCCGCAGACGTATAGGCATAGAGTATTTCCGACAGACCATGCGGTCCGGCATTGCCAAGCGAAGCCAGCGCATTGGGGAGTACGGCAGCAATCGCCGAGAACCCCAGAATGGCAAAGGGCAGGACCAGTACGGCCAGCATGGCAAATTTCATTTCCCGGGCCTCGATCTTCTTGCCCAGGAATTCCGGTGTGCGCCCGACCATCAGGCCAGCGACGAAGACAGTCAGCACACAGAAGACGATCAGCCCGTAAAGGCCGGAGCCGACGCCACCGGGAAGGATTTCGCCAAGCTGGATCAGGAACAGTGGCACCAGACCGCCAAGCGGGGTCAGCGAACCATGCATGGTGTTGACGCCACCGTTGGAAATGCCTGTTGTGATCGCCGTATAAGCCGCACTCATCGCCTGACCAAAGCGGACTTCCTTGCCCTCCATATTGCCGAATGAAGGATCGAGCCCAAGCGCCAGATGGATCGGGTTGCCTGCGGTTTCAGCGATATAGACGGCGGCGATGCCGGCAATCAGCAGCACGGCCACACTGGCAATCAGCGCCCAACCCTGGCGCAGGTCGCCGACCATTTTGCCGAAGGCATAGATCAGCGCCATGGTGATCGACATCATTGCGAGGATGTTGAAATAATCGCTGATCGCCGAGGGGTTTTCAAACGGATGGGCCGCATTGGCATTGAAGAAACCGCCGCCATTGGTGCCGAGCTGCTTGATGGCTTCCTGGCTGGCAATCGGGCCCAGTGCGATGGTCTGTTGGGCGCCATCCAGTGTCGTGGCCGTCACAGATGCATCGAGGGTTTGAGGAATGCCCATCCAGACGAAAACCAGAGCCAGCACAATCGACATTGGCAGCAGCAGATACAGCGTCGAGCGGGTCATATCGACCCAGAAATTCCCGAGTGTGTTGGCAGCCGAGCGGGCAAAGGCCCGGGTGACGGCCAGCGCAATGGCAATACCGGTGGCCGCCGACAGGAAGTTCTGGACCGCAAGGCCTGCCATCTGCGAGAAATGGCTGGCGGACTGTTCGCCGGAATAGGCCTGCCAATTGGTATTGGTGACGAAGCTGATCGCGGTATTGAAGGCCAGATCGGGTGTCATGCCAGCAAAGCCCTGCGGATTATAGGGCAGATAGGCCTGAAGCCGCAAAATGCCATAAAGCGCCAGAAAGCCAGCGGCATTGAAGGCGAGCATGGCAAGCGTATAGGCTAGCCAGCCTTGTTCGCGGCGCGCATCAACGCCGGATATGCGCAGGAGCAGCCGCTCAAGAGGGCCGAGAATGGGAGAGAGAAACGTCCGCTGCCCCTCGAACACGCAGGCGATGTAAAGCCCAAGCGGTTTGATGGTGAGGAAGACGAGAGCGAGCAGCAAGCCGATTTGCAGCCAACCGTTGGAAGACATGATGTTCTCCGGAAAGAGGGATTGCGTCCCACATCGTCGTCGCTACGAGAATGAAGCAACGCGGTGCGGGACGTCTGATGCTTGGCAGGAAAGAGGGTTGTCCGATGTCTGAAAAGACAAACGAGACAAGAATGGCTGAAGCGGATATCGCTTCAGAAACGTTCAGGCCTGATCAGCGTGATCAGCAGGTACACGCAGATGAACAGGGCGGCGGCAAGACCGAGCAGGGGTTCGAACATGGTCGCCTCACAAACTGTTTAAGGCGCGGGCATAGACCGCGAGAGCCACGAAGCTCCCCAGTCCGATGGCGATGAATAGCAAGTCAGTCACATTGTGCTCCTGTCTATGGTCAGACATGCACAATCCACCCGAATGACATTAAATCTCGATAGGGAATGCGATGGCGGGAGATAAGGATTTTATAAAGATGGTGTCCAAAGGAGAGCGTTTCCGGGAACAGGTCTGAATGATCCCGGCTCGACGCCGCTACCGGCTATGCCACAGAACTGCCGCTTCGCCAGCGAGTTGCCGCGCCTTTGCCAGTGTCTCGACATCGGTGGCAGGGGGCGTTTTCCCAAGGTATCGATCCGGTGCATGGAAAGCGATCTCGGCTTCGGTGCTGGCAATTCCGGCAGCGCGGCGCGTGAGAGCGATCTGCGCCGCGTCGCCGCGTTCGGCGGCATCACGGTAAGCGCGATTGGCGTCCAGCGCCCGGGCTGCCAGCTCTGAAAGGGACGGCGCCTTGTCGGGCCAGACGAGGAAGGTGACAATGATTGCCGCGAGACTGCCGATGATATTGTCGAGCATTCGCGCCGATGCAATGCCAGCGCCTGGATGCAACATGTCCATGGTCAGAACGAACAGCATGGTCAGCACGGTGACGAACAGCGTATAACTGACGGAGCGCAGGGCAATGGTTGCTGCGGCGAGGGGAATGATGATGGCGGTAAGCAGCCCTGATGCCGGTATGCTGGTCAGTAACGCCAGAGCCAAGGCGCTCCCCACAACCGAACCGACGATACGCTCCAGCGCCCGGCTCCAGCTCATCCGCCGGTCCGGCTGCAAAACCACGACCACGGCCATGGCGGCCCAATAGGGATAGTTCAAGGCCAGCAGATGGGCGACGACGGTGACAACCGTCACCCCCACGGCACTGCGAACGGCCCCACGCAAAAAATGTTGCCGCTGCCGGGCCTGTGCCATCTTGTCCGAAGCGGCCTGTTCCGGTCCCGCCGTTTCGGCAACGTCTGGTGCGGTTTTCCATTGGAGTGCTGTTGCAATGCTCCGCACCGCGCCCGCGACGGCGTCACGGCGGTCCGAAACGCTCTTTTCCAGCACTGAAAGCCGATTTTGCAGCTCGGTCACTGGCTCCGTATGCAGGGAGAGATTTTGGGCAGCCGCAATGAGGCTCGGCCGGATAACCTCGGCGCAAAGCTGGCCAATATCTGCCTGCCGCTCGGATGAACGCAGATGGTCAAGCGCCAGAAGCGCGTGAAAAATATCGTCCGCCGCCAAAAGCGCGATATGGAGGGCGGTCTTGTCGCTCTGCTCCGATGGACGAGCTGCGCGGGCAAGGTGAGACCGCGCGCGCTCCATCGCATTGCGCACAGCACGCCGATGTTGGCTGCTTTTGAAGGTCCAGGCTTGCATGGCTGCGGGCTGAGATATGGTGTCGAGCTCAAGCGTCATATCGGCCAGCCGGGCGTAAACGGCGGAAATGGCGCGCCGTGCTGGGCGCCAGGCATCTGTTGGCCACAGGACAGTCAGCACCAGCGCGGCCCAGGCGCTGCCAGCCAGAAACGAACAGGCGAGCAGTGCCGCTTGCGGTGCCGTGTGAGGATAACCCGCCGCCACAACGCCAACCACGCCAAGGAGTGTGGCGACAAGCGGCACGACAGGCCAGCGCAGCGGCAGCAATGCGGTCAAACCGACGAGAATTGAGCCGGCGGCCAGCCCTGCTATGGACCCGAAACCCGCAAGCCAGGACGCGAGGAAAGCCGTAAGGCTGCCAAGCAGCGCGAAGGTCGCCAGCATCCGCCGCTGGAACCGTTTTTCGCCGCCGGTATCGGCAAGGCAGGTCCAGAAAGCCGCAAAAATCGACCAGCCAAATTGGTTTTGCCCTGCCGCGACGATGAGGACGGGAACGCCGACGATAAAGGCCGAGCGCAGGCCATCAATGATGTCGAGATGTTCAGGCGTCAACCCGATTGCACGCAGTTCCAGCCAGCGCGCAATGCGGCGAACCCAATGTCCTGAAGGGCGGCGTGCTGTTTCAGTCTCTGATGTCATCGCCAAGCCAAGGACAGTTTTCACGATTTTTAGTCGCCCCGTTTAACATTTCTGATAGCATTTCCAAATGCATGCTGATGGAAAATTGTATCAAAGACAGACGCCCGATACCTCAGGCGAGTTTGCATGACTCATGTGTCGAAGACTGATGTCTGCTGCACCGCGCAAAGCCGGTCTGGCTGCCGTATTCAGAGGTTTTGCTTGCGTTGTGAAGGTGAATCTCGTTTTGGTTGCGTTTCGGGTTTGTTGACCTTAGCTGTTTTCATCCCACGCTGCCTAAGGTCATCCAGGTTGCACGGGGCCTGATATAACTCTATCTCTTGGCTTTCGCTGCCATCCGGTAGCCGATTAAACAGCCCTGTTTTGGGCATCCATAATGTCTCGAAAGCAATGCCATGCCGTCAAGCCAGCCACGCCACGAACCGACATTCGAGCATGGCGAAAGACATCCGCTGTCCATTCTGAAGCGGGTCTATGGCTATCCGGCTTTTCGCGGCAAGCAGGCCGAGGTGGTTCAGCAGGTGGTGGCTGGCGGCGATGCGGTCGTGCTGTTTCCGACCGGGGCCGGTAAATCCCTCTGCTTCCAGATCCCGGCGCTGTGCCGCGATGGGGTCGGCGTTGTGGTGTCGCCGCTGATTGCGTTGATGCGCGACCAGGTGGAGGCGTTGAAGCAAGTGGGTGTGCGGGCGGCGGCGTTGAATTCGTCTTTGTCGCGGGAGGAGTTTGTCGAGGTGCGGCGCGCCATTGCCGATGGCACGCTCGATCTGCTGTATGTCACGCCAGAGCGGATCGTCACGCCTGCCTTCAAGGATGTGATCGGCTCTGCGAAAATTGCGCTGTTTGCCATCGATGAGGCCCATTGCGTTTCGCAATGGGGCCATGATTTCCGCCCGGAATATCGTGAACTGGGCAAGCTCGCCGAGACCTATCCCGGCGTGCCGCGCATGGCGCTGACGGCGACCGCCGATCCCCATACACGCGATGACATTATCGACAAGCTTGGTCTGCAATCGGCCAAGGTGTTTACCACCTCCTTCGACCGGCCCAATATCGCCTATGAAATCGTCGAGCGCGACCAGCCGCGCCAGCAGCTGCTGCGGTTTCTTTCCCGCCATGAAGGCGAGAGCGGCATTGTCTATTGCCTGTCGCGCGCCAAAGTCGAGGAAACGGCGGAATGGCTCAACACGCAAGGGGTGAGGTCGCTGGCCTATCACGCTGGCATGGACCGGGTATTGCGTGATGCCAATCAGGATGCGTTCCTGAAGGAGGAAAACCTTTGCCTTGTCGCAACCGTCGCCTTCGGCATGGGCATCGACAAGCCGAATGTGCGCTATGTGGCGCATCTTGATCTGCCTGGTTCCGTCGAGGCCTATTACCAGGAAACCGGGCGAGCCGGACGCGACGGGCTGCCGTCGGATGTGTGGATGGCCTATGGTATGGCGGATGTCATCCAGCGCGGGCGGATGATCGATGGCGGCACCTCGGCTGAGGAGGTCAAGCGGGTCGAGCGAGCCAAGTTGAATGCGCTGCTGGCAATTTGCGAGACCCCCGGCTGCCGTCGTCAGGCAATTCTGGCGCATTTCGGCGAAGTGCATCCCGGTTCCTGCGGCAATTGCGATACCTGCCTGAAGCCGGTGGAAACCTGGGATGGGACTGACGCGGCGATCAAGGCGCTGGCGGCGATCTACCGGACCGGGGAGCGTTTCGGCACCGGCCATGTTATTGATGTGCTGCTGGGGAATGAGAACGACAAGACCGCCCGTTTCGGCCACGTTGACATGCCGGTTTTCGGTGCGGGCAAGGATCTGCCGTTAAAAACCTGGCAATCGGTGTTCCGGCAGTTGCTGGCCGCCGGTCTGATCCGGGTCGATCATGACGCTTTCGGCGCGTTGAAACTGGAGCCGGACGCGCGCGCCGTCTTCAAGCGGGAGCGTGAAGTGCGATTCCGCAAGGACCGTCCGACCAAGGGCAAGGCGGCACGCACTGCGTCACCCGCCGCCGCACGAGCCAAGTCGGCGCTGGAGGGGGCCGATATGGAACTGTTCGAGGCGCTCAGGGCGGCGCGAATGGCGATTGCCAAGGATCTTTCCGTGCCGCCTTATGTTGTATTCCCGGATACGACGCTGATTGCCTTTGCAACGGAAAGGCCTGATAGCCGGGAGGCGCTGCTGGGTATTTCTGGCGTCGGCCAATCAAAGCTTGAACGGTATGGCGATGCTTTCCTGGAGGTTATCCAGGCGCATGAGCGATAATGAGGGGCATGGATCATGAATGAACAGGAAGACCTCGCCTCTGTTCTCCCCATCGAGGAGACGATTGACTGCGATTGCGCCGTTGTCGGTGCCGGGCCTGCCGGGTTGATGCTTGGTCTGCTGCTGGCCCGCGCCGGGGTGAATGTTACGGTGGTGGAAAAGCACGGCGATTTTCTGCGCGATTTTCGCGGCGACACACTTCACCCCTCCACACTGGAAGTGATGCATGAGCTTGGCCTGCTGGAAGATTTGTTGAAACTGCCGCATGTGCAGGCGCCGACTTTGCATGCGGAAATCGGCGGACGTGACGTGACGATGGCTGATTTCTCCCGGTTGCCGACCCGCTGCCGGTTCATCGCCTTCATGCCGCAATGGGACTTTCTTGATTTTTTGGCCCGCGAAGCTGGGAAATACGCCAATTTTCGGCTGTTGATGAATGCCAAGGTGGAGACGCTGTTGGAAGGGGCGGATGGTGTTGCAGGCTTGACCGCTTCTACCCCGCAAGGCCCGGTGACGCTGCGATCCCGGCTGGTGGTCGGTGCCGACGGACGCCATTCCGTCACCCGCGCCAAGGCGGGGCTGGAGGTGGAAAGCTTCGGCAGCCCGAGCGATGTGCTGTGGTTCAAGCTGTCGCATCAGCCGCAAGACCCACCTTATACGATGGGGCATGGCGGCCCAAGGCAGGGTTTCGTGATGATTGATCGAGGCGACTATTGGCAATGCGGTTATATCGTCCGCAAAGGCAGTTTCGATACGGTCAAAGCCAAGGGGATCGAAGCTTTCCGTCAAGCCGTGGCTTTGGTGTCGCCATTGTCGCCTGAGCGGGTGGAGGAAGTCACCTCCTTTGACGATCTCTATCTTCTCAGCATCCGTATCGACCGCCTGAAACGCTGGTGGAAGCCGGGACTGATCTGCATCGGCGATGCGGCCCATGCCATGTCGCCGATCGGTGGTGTCGGCGTCAATCTGGCCATTCAGGATGCCGTGGCGGCGGCAAACCGGCTGGCAAAGCCGCTGCTATCAGGTGAACCATTGGACGCCCATCTCGCTGCCATCGAGAAACGACGCCTGTTCCCAACCAAGGCGACGCAGAAACTGCAATTGATGATGCGCCGCAAGCCGAAGGCCGAGGATGAGACGGTGGCGAACGAAGCACCGGCCAAGCCCTCCGGTCCGCCTGCATTCCTGAAGACCATTGCCCGCTGGCCGCTGCTTGCCCATATTGCCGGGCGGCTGATCGGCCTTGGTTTCAGGCCGGAACATGTCCGGCCCTTGAAATAGGCCAGCACCTTTTTTATCCGACGCGACCGGCAGCATAGCGGCTCAGTGCCAGATCGGCATTGTCGATCTCGGTCTGGCGGCCACTGACGATGTCGCTGAGCAAACGGCCTGAACCGCAGCTCATTGTCCAGCCCAATGTTCCATGGCCGCTGTTGATATAGAGATTGCTGATGCCGGTTGCGCCGATCACTGGCGTGCCATCCGGCGTCATCGGGCGAAGGCCTGACCAGAAATCGGCTCGCCCCATATCGCCGCCGGGAAACAGGTCGGTGACGGAATGTTCGAGTGTGCGGCGACGCGCGGCACCCAGATCATTGGTATAACCGGAAATTTCGGCCATGCCGCCCACCCTGATCCGGTCGCCCAACCTGGTGATGGCGATCTTGTAGGTCTCGTCCATCACGGTGGATTCGGGGGATTTCGATGGATCGACAATTGGAATGGTGAGCGAATAGCCCTTGACCGGATAGACCGGCAGTGTGATGCCGAGCGGCTTCAACAGCAGTGGCGAATAGCTGCCGAGTGCCACGACATAGGCGTCGGCGGTTTCGGTTCCCCTGTCGGTGACAACGCCGGTGACCTTGCCCCCCGACACCACCAACCGTTCTATGCTGCGGCCATAGTCGAACACCACGCCAAGCGAGGCGGCCTTTTCAGCGAGCTGATTGGTAAATTTGAAACAGTCGCCGGTCTCGTCCTTCGGCGTCAGCAAGCCGCCGACGATTTTATGGCGGGCTGCCGCCAAGGCAGGCTCGACCCGGATGCAGGCTTCACGGTCCAGCACTTCATAGGGAATACCGTCCGCCGCCAGTGCTTTCACATCTTTCGCCGAGGCATCCAGCTGCGCCTGAGTTCGAAACAGCTGCAAAGTGCCCTGCATGCGCTGGTCGTAGTCGATATTGGTCTCGGTGCGCAGCTGCGCCAGCGCAATCCGGCTGTAATCGGCCAGCCGCAGCATCCGGCTTTTGTTGATCGCGTAGCGCCCGGAGGTGCAGTTAGAGAGCATTCTCAGCATCCAACCCAGCATGGCAGCATCGATTTTCGGTCGCAGGATCAGCGGGGCATGTTCCATGAACAGCCATTTCAACGCTTTTTGCGGAATGCCGGGCGCTGCCCAGGGCGAGCAGTAGCCGAAGGACACTTCTCCCGCATTGGCAAAGCTGGTTTCCAGGGCCGGACCCGTCTGCCTGTCGATGACGGTCACTTCATGCCCGGCTTTGGCGAGATAGTAAGCACTGGTGACACCGATGACGCCCGCGCCCAGAATGGTAACTTTCATGTCGTTCCCCAATATTCTTATGCTGAAATATAGTCGCGGTGATAGCGATGACCAAGGCTGGTCAGGATTTCATAGGCGATGGTGCCCGCCGCTTGCGCCACATCCTCAAGGCTCTGGTGCGGACCAATCATCTCCACCAGACTTCCCAGCGTCAACGTGCCGGGTGGCAGGGCCGAAATATCGAGTGTCATGCTGTCCATCGAAACCCGCCCGACAATTGGCAAACGGATATCACCATAGTAAGCGGCACCACGGTCGCTCAAGCAACGCGGCAGGCCATCAGCATAACCGATGGCGATGGTGGCCAGCCGGGTTTCCTTGGTGGCCACATAGGTCGCGCCGTAGCCGACGCAGGCTCCGGCTGGTACCGTTCGGGTTTGGATCACCTTCGCATCGACCCGCACCACCGGCTTCATGCGGCGCCCTGCCAGATCGCTGGGCACCGCACCGTAAAGGGCAACGCCGGGGCGGACCAACGCGCCGTGAAACTGCTTGTCGATAAAGATGCCGCCCGAATTGGAAAAGCACAAGGCAATGCCCGGAAATTGCGCCAATCGCTCGCGCATGACCGAAAATTGCGCGGCATTCTGGGTGCTGGCGCTGTCATCGGCTGAGGCGAGATGACTCATGATGTAGCGGATGGAGAGGCCGGATAACAGGGCGGGGTCGCCTGCAAGCACATTGGCTTCTTCCGGTGAAAATCCGAGCCGCGACATACCGGTATCAAATTGCAGGATCGCGGGCAGGGTTCGTCCGAACTCGCTTGCCATTTTCGACCAGTTGGCAAGCTGTTCCAGCGAATTCAGCACCGGTATGAAGCCATTTGCTGCGGCAAAGGGTTCTGCACCCGGCTGTAAGCCATTGAGAATGAACAGTTCGGCATCCCCAGGCAAATGCTGCCTTAGCCCGGCGGCTTCCTGCACATTCGCCACGAAGAACTTCCGGCATCCAGCCCGGTAGAGCGCGGGGCCGACGCGGGCGGCTCCAAGGCCATAGGCATCGGCCTTGACGACGGCGGAGGTTTCCGCCGGGGTGGTCTCAGCGGCCAATTGGCGGTAATTGTCGGCAAGCGCGTCGAGGTCGATCACGAGGCGGGCGGAAAACGCATCGGCATTCATATCCTGGCTGATAGACATATCCATAACTGCACCCCGTTTTTCTCGATGATATTGAAAGATTCGCGAAATTTCCGGGCGGGTTATCGGCAACTCTTGTGCTTTGTGAATTTTTGCGCAATTTTATGCGAAGAAAACGAGGATTGTTGCGTGAGTGGTATCGACGCCATCGACCGGGCCATTATGCGCCAATTGCAGCTGAATGCGCGCATCAGCAATGCTAGTTTGGCGGCGGCTGTCGGGCTTTCCGCCTCGGCCTGCCTGCGGCGTGTCGCGCTGCTTGAAAAGCAGGGTTATATCAGCGGCTATACCGCCATTCTCGGCAAGTCTGATAAGGACGATGGTATTGCTGTCATCATCAACATCACACTGGACCGGCAGACCGAGGACTATCTCAACCGCTTTGAGGCGGCGATCCGGAAATATCCGGAAATCCAGGAATGTTTCCTGATGACCGGCGGATCGGATTATCTGCTGAAACTGGAAGTCGAAAGCGCCCATGACTTTGAGCGCATCCACAAGGAAATCCTGGCCAAACTGCCGGGCGTGGCGCGCATCCATTCCAGTTTTTCCATTCGCAATGTACTGAAAACCCGCCATGCCAAGCCGAAATCGTGATGGTGTCATTCCTGCTTGTCATTTTGGCCTTTGGTAGACCATAATACGGGTGAATTGCCTGCTCTTTATGAGCGGTCTGGTTGCCGGGAAGGCTTGAGGGAATGACAGAGACCATCAAGGTGGAACGCCCCACCAAGACGCTGCGGGAACTGGCGCTTGAGAAAGTCCGCGATGCGATCATCAGTGGTTATTTCAAGCCGGGCGACCGGTTGGTCGAGCGTGACCTGTGCGCGCAGCTTGGGGTCAGCCGAACGGTGGTGCGCGAAGTGCTGCGGCATCTGGAGTCCGAGGGTCTGGTCAGCAATCCACAGAGCAAGGGGCCGATGGTGGCGCTACTGGATGTGGATGAAGCCCGGCAGATCTATGAAATCCGTGCGGCTTTGGAAGGCATGGCGGCGCGGCTTTGTGCGGAGAGGGGTGATCCGGCTATTGTGGCTGGCTTGTCAGAGGCGCTGGACGCGATCAAGGGTGGCTATGCTCGCCAGGATATGGCTGATGTCTTGAAGGAAACGACGCGATTTTACGAGACCTTGTTTACCCGGATTGATAGGCAGGTCGCCTGGGGCGTGGTGCGGCAAATGACCGTGCGGATCAACCATTTGCGTTCTATGACCATCAAGACCGATGGCCGGGCGACGGAGGGACCAGCCCAGATGCAACGGATTGTCGAGGCGATCCGCAATGGCGATGGACCAGCCGCCGAACAGGCGGCAATTGATCACGTTCAGCGCGCCTCCTCTATAGCCGTCGCGGTGCTTGCGCAGCAGGCCCGATCCGCCATTGAGATCGAATAGATATATTCCTTAAAAGAAAAAATAATTCCTGTTCGACAAGCCGCTTGACTCTGAAATAGCTTGGCATACCATAATACCAAGATTGATATTTGAGGTAAGCCATGGCCCTGCACATCCGCAAAACTCTTCTGCATGTGGAAACCACCCTGGTGGAAGGCGGCAAGGCAGCGCCGACACCATTGAAGCTCTACGCGGCTTTTGCTGTCGTTAAAAATCCCTGGGCCGGACGCGGCTTTGTCGAGGATCTGAAACCGGAAATTCATCAATGCGCCCCGGTTCTCGGCGAGCTTCTGACAGGCATGATTCTGGATGCCGTTGGCTCTGGCGAAGCGGTCGAGGCCTATGGCAAGGTTGCCGTTGTTGGTCTTGATGGCGAGATCGAGCATGCTTCGGCGCTGATCCATACGTTGCGCTTCGGCAACCATTACCGCACGGCGGTGGGGGCAAAATCCTATCTCGCATTTTGTAACACCCGCGGTCCGGCCAATGCCCCAATCATGATCCCATTAATGGACAAGAATGACGAAGGTCGCCGCTCCCATTATCTAACGATTCAGACGGCCATTGCCGATGCACCAGCTGCCGACGAAATCGTTGTCGGGCTTGGTGCGTCTGTCGGCGGAAGGCCCCATCACCGGATCGGCGACCGCTATCAGGATCTGAAAGATCTGGGCCAGGATGTCGCCAACCCGGCTGGCGTATAAGCGGGGGCGGCGAGATGGAGATGGCAGCAATGCGTGGCACGGCCCCATCGCCATTTCCGGCGGTCAAGCGCCACATTACCCCTGATGGAACCGCTTATGTGGAGCAAGGCGAGGGTGAGCCGCTTGTGCTGGTGCATGGGGTCGGTATGCGGCTTGAGGCCTGGTGGCCGCAGATAGAAAGCCTTTCCGTTAGCCATCGGGTGATCGCCGTCGATATGCCGGGCCATGGCCAGAGTGTTGCCTTGCCGAAAGGCAGTGAGCTGCCGGATTTTGTTGCCTGGCTTGACCGGTTCCTGGAGGAAATCAACCTTGGGTCGGTCAACTTGGCCGGTCATTCGATGGGCGCGTTGATTGCAGGTGGTGCCGTCGCCAGCTTTCCGCAGAAAATCCGGCGCGTGGCGCTGGTCAATGGTGTCTATCGGCGTGATGCGTCGGCCAAGGCGGCTGTTCTTGCTCGGGCAGAGTCGATTGCCGCTGACGGGATCGATATTGAAGGGCCGTTGAAGCGTTGGTTCGACAGCGATGCCGTCAGTCTGGCCGCCCGCGCCCTGACCGAGCAATGCCTGCGGCAGATGAATATCGATGCCTATGCCACGGCCTATCGTGCCTTTGCCAATGGGGATGAAACCTACGCCGACTACTGGCCGCAGGTTTCCTGTCCGGCGCTGTTCCTGACGGGTGCCGGTGATCCAAACTCGACGGCTGAAATGGCTGAGGCCATGGCGCGTCAGGCGCAGCAGGGTGTTGCGAGGATCGTTCCCGGCCATCGCCATATGGTCAATCTTACGGCACCGCAAGAGGTGCATGACATCATGGCCGCGTGGCTTGCTTTGCCGGAGGCACATCCATGAGTGCCGAGAAAACCAACAGTGAGGTGCGCGGATGAGCGAAGCGATAATCGATCCCCGCAGCCTGCGTGATGCCTTCGGCGCGTTCGCCACCGGCGTCACCGTTGTCACCACGCTTGACCCTCATGGTTCTCCCATCGGCTTTACCGCCAATTCCTTCACCTCGGTCTCCCTCGATCCGCCTTTGCTGCTGGTCTGTCTCGCCAAAACCTCGCGCAATTTTGAGGTGATGACCAAGGCCAAAGGCTTTGCGGTCAATATATTGTCGGATGCGCAGAAGGATGTGTCCAACACCTTTGCAAGGCCTGCGGAAGATCGTTTCGCAAGCGTGGAGTGGCAGCTTGGTCCTCATGGTTCTCCGGTGTTTTCAGGCACGTCTGCCTGGTTCGATTGCAGCCTTGAGACTGTCATTGAGGCAGGTGATCATGTCGTGCTGCTGGGGCGGGTACAGGCATTCGACAAAAGTGAGTTGAACGGGCTTGGCTATGTGCGCGGTGGTTATTTCACACCGGCCCTTGCCGAAAAAGCGGTCAGTGCCGCCAGCGATGGCCCGCTGCATCTGAGCGCCGTTATCGAGCGGGACGGCGAGGTTCTTTTGGTGGGCGAGGGTGGCCGCAGCCTGCCGGGTTGTCATGCGGTCAGCGGCGAGCCTTTGCAGGATCTGAAAGCCCATCTCGAACACGAGACAGGGCTCAGCATTACCATCGGGTTTCTGTATTCCGTCTACGAAGACAAGAGCGAGGGATGTCAGCATATCGTTTACCGGGCTTTTGCGGGTCCCGGCGCGCCGAAATACGGCAATTTCGTTCCGGTTGACCAGCTTGCCGGTCCGGGCGGCGCGGCCACGGCGGATATTCTCAACCGGTTCGCGGCGGAAAGCTCCATTGGCAATTTTGGCGTCTATGTTGGCAACGAGACGGCAGGCCGGGTTCACTCCATTGCCAGGAAGGCTTGATCCATGAAGTTCTCTCTCTTCGTCCATATGGAACGGCTCGATGCCAGCCAGAGCCACAAGAGCCTCTATGAGGAATTTCTGCAACTCTGCGAGATCGCCGATAAGGGTGGCATGCATGCGATCTGGACCGGTGAGCACCATGGCATGGATTTCACCATTGCGCCCAACCCGTTCGTGACCATTGCCGATCTGGCCAACCGGGTGAAAAACGTCCGCCTTGGAACCGGAACGGTGATTGCGCCCTTCTGGCATCCGATCAAGCTGGCAGGCGAGGCGGCGATGACCGACCTGATCACCAATGGCCGGTTGGATATCGGCATCGCCCGGGGTGCCTATTCCTTTGAATATGAGCGTTTGATGCCGGGCCTTGATGCCTGGACCGCCGGGCAGCGGATGCGCGAACTTATTCCAGCCGTCAAAGGCGTCTGGGCTGGCGACTATGCCCATGAGGGTGAGTTCTGGACTTTTCCAGCGACCACTTCGGCACCGAAACCATTGCAGGAACCGATCCCTCTGTGGGTGGCGGCGCGTGATCCCAATTCCCATGATTTTGCCGTGGCCAATGGCTGCAACGTGCAGGTGACGCCGCTGTGGAATGGTGACGGCGAAATCGAAACTCTGATGCAGCGGTTCAATGCCGCCTGCGAGAAGTCCCCCGATCTGCCTCGCCCGAAAATCATGCTGCTGCTGCACAGCTATGTCGGCTCCAGTGAGGCCGATATTGCCCAGGCCGCAAAAGAATTGAGCACCTATTACAATTACTTTTTCGCATGGTTCAAAAACGAGCGTCCAATCCATCAGGGCCTGATCGAGCGGTTGAGCCAGGAGGATATCGACGCCAATGCCATGCTGGCACCTGAGGTGATGCGGGCCAATATGGCGGTTGGTACGGCGGATGAGGTCATCGCCCGGCTGAAACGCTATGAGGCGCTGGGCTATGACGAATTTTCCTTCTGGATCGACACCGGCATGAGCTTCGAGCGCAAGAAAGCCTCGCTGGAGCGCTTTATTGCCAATGTCATGCCAGCCTTTGCGGAGTAAGGCGATGCAGCGTTTTCAGCTTTACATCGATGGTACCTTCAGTGACGGCGAGGCTCGGTTTGAAAGCCTTGATCCGGCCACTGGCGAGGTCTGGGCGGATATGCCGGAAGCGCGCGAAGCCGATGTGGACCGCGCTGTCGAGACCGCTCATGCTGCGCTCTATGATGGGCCATGGGCAAAAATGACCGCCACCCAGCGTGGCAAGCTGATCTACCGGCTGGCCGACCTGATTGCCGCCAATGCGCAAAGGCTGGCAGAGCTGGAAACCCGCGATACCGGCAAGATCATCCGAGAAACAAGCTCACAAATTGCCTATGTCGCCGATTACTATCGCTATTATGCGGGGCTCGCTGACAAGATCGAAGGCTCGACACTGCCCATTGATAAGCCGGATATGGATGTCTGGCTGCGGCGTGAACCGGTTGGCGTGGTCGCCATGGTCATTCCGTGGAACAGCCAGTTGTTTCTCTCGGCGGTCAAGATCGGCCCGGCGCTGGCCGCTGGCTGCACGATGGTGGTGAAAGCCTCGGAAGACGGTCCGGCCCCGATGCTGGAATTTGCCCGGCTGGTGCATGAGGCTGGCTTTCCGCCCGGTGTCATCAATATCATCACCGGTTTTGGGCCGTCCTGTGGTGCCGCGCTGACCCGCCATCCCAGGGTCGCGCATGTCGCCTTTACCGGCGGGCCGGAGGCAGCACGGCATGTGGTGCGCAATTCTGCGGAAAATCTGGCCTCGACCTCGCTGGAACTGGGCGGCAAGTCGCCGTTTATCGTGTTTGCCGACGCGGATCTGGAAAGTGCTGCCAATGCGCAGGTCTCCGGCATATTTGCCGCGACCGGCCAGTCCTGCGTTGCCGGATCACGGCTGATTGTCGACCGCTCAGTGAAGGATGAATTCCTGGCCCGGCTGAAGACCAAGGCCGAAGCAATCCGCATCGGCAGTCCGCTGGATATGGCAACGGAAGTGGGACCGCTCGCCACAAGACGCCAGCAGGATCATGTCGATGCGCTGGTCAAGGCCTCGCTTGCCGCAGGCGCCCGGTTGGTGACGGGAGGGCAGCGCCCGGATGGTCCGGGCAATTTCTATCCGCCGACCATTCTCGATTGCGATGGCGTCAACTCTCCGTCTCTGGCGCAGGAGTTTTTTGGACCGGTCCTGTCGGTGGTGTCTTTCGAGGGTGAGGCGGAGGCGCTGCATCTGGCCAATGATACGGCCTATGGCCTGGCATCCGGCGTGTTTACTCAAAACCTGGCACGCGCGCATCGGATGATACGCGGGCTTCGCGCTGGCGTTGTCTGGGTCAATACCTACCGTGCTGTTTCGCCGATTGCCCCGTTTGGCGGCTTTGGCCTGTCCGGCCATGGGCGGGAAGGCGGTATGGCCGCAGTGCTGGATTATACCCGCACCAAGACCGTCTGGCTGAAAACCTCAGATGACCCGTTTCCCGATCCGTTCGTGATGCGGTGATTAAGAACATGCCCCGGATGGATGGCCCAAAAGAAGCAACCGGCATCCGGGTAAGGCACAATCAAACAAGGACAAGGGAACATGAAAAACACAACCATTATCGCATCGCTGGCTTTGCTCTTAGGCGTCTCCGGTCAGGCGCTGGCTGCCGACCTGGTGTTCACCAGTTGGGGCGGCACCACGCAGGACGTGCAAAAATCCGCCTGGGCGGATAAATTCACCGCCAAAGAAGGCATCAACGTTCTTCAGGACGGTCCGACCGATTACGGCAAGATCAAAGCCATGGTTGAGGCCAAGGGCGTGACCTGGGATGTCGTCGATGTCGAAGGCGACTATGCCATTCAGGCAGGCGACAAGGGCCTGCTGGAAAAGCTGGATTTTAAGACCATCGACAAGACCACGCTCGATCCGCGTTTCGTGACGGATTATTCCGTCGGCAGCTTTTATTATTCCTTCGTGGTCGGCTGCAACAAGGACGCCGTCGCCGCCTGCCCGAAAAGCTGGACGGACCTGTTCGACACCAAGAAATTTCCCGGAAAGCGAACCTTCTACAAATGGTCGGCACCAGGCGTGATCGAAGCCGCGCTGTTGGCGGATGGCGTGACGCCGGACAAGCTTTATCCACTCGATCTCGACCGCGCTTTCAAGAAGCTCGACACCATCAAGTCTGATATCATCTGGTGGTCCGGGGGTGCGCAGTCGCAGCAATTGCTGGCCTCTGCCGAAGCTCCGTTCGGTTCCTTCTGGAATGGCCGGTTGACGGCCTTGGCCGCGACCGGTGTGACGGTTGAAACCTCCTGGGCGCAGAACATCACGGCAGCCGATGCGTTGGTCGTGCCGAAGGGCACCAAGAACAAGGAAGCAGCGATGAAGTTCATCGCTTTCGCAACCTCGCCTGCTGGCCAGGCCGAGATGGCGGCGGGCACTGGCTATGCGCCTGTGAATACCAAGTCACCAGCGCTGATGGACCCCGCCATCGCCAAGACCTTGCCGGACCAGCAGACCGCGTCGCAGGTCAATGCCGACATGGCCTATTGGGCCAAGCATCGCGACGAGATTGGCGAGCGTTGGTACGCTTGGCAGTCGAAATAAGCCATACTCTAAAGTAAGGCATTTCCGGCACCGTAAACCATACGGTGCCGGAGCGTCCTCAGCGTTACGGCATGTTGCATCCTTTTAATGCAAGGTGCCGGACGGGTTTCGCAAGGAAGCGGCATGGCGTCCCCGATCTCGACCATTGAACAGCCCCATAGAAGCCGGTGGGGTTTCGGCAATAAAGCCGCGACCCTGCCTGCGCTGGTGTTGATCCTGATTTTCTTCGTTTTACCGGTGCTGGCTCTGCTGACGCGCTCGGTGACGGAGCCGGTTCTCGGCCTTGGCAATTATGCCGCATTGCTGGGAAGCGCGACCTATCTGAAAATCTTCTTCAACACGTTTTTCGTCTCGGCCTTGGTCACGGCAATTTCGCTATTGATCGGCTTTCCCGTTGCCTGGGCGCTCGCGATCATGCCGCAACGATTGGCCTCCGTGATTTTTGCCATCGTGTTGCTGTCGATGTGGACCAATCTTCTGGCCCGCACCTATGCCTGGATGGTGCTGTTACAGCGCACCGGGGTCATCAACAAAACGCTGATCAGTCTCGGTGTGATCGATACGCCGCTGGTGATGGTCAACAACCTCGTCGGTGTCACCATCGGGATGAGCTATATCATGCTGCCCTTCATCATTATTCCGCTCTATGGGGTGATCCGCAAGATCGATCCGGCGCTGTTGCAGGCGGCAGCACTGTGCGGCGCGACGCGCTGGCAGTCGCTGGTGACAGTGCTGCTGCCGCTCGCCATGCCGGGCATGGTGTCGGGCGGGTTGATGGTGTTCGTCATGTCGCTTGGCTATTTCGTCACACCGTCGCTGCTCGGCGGCACATCCAATATGATGCTGGCCGAACTGATCGCCCAATTCGTGCAATCGCTGGTCAATTGGGGCATGGGCGGTGCGGCGGCGCTGGTACTGCTGGTGGTGACGCTGAGCCTTTATGCCCTGCAACTGAAACTGTTCGGTGCAGCCGGTGAGGGAGGGCGCTGACATGCTTTTGAATTTCAACAGCCTTGGCACCTGGAAATGGATTTTGCTGGTCATCACGCTGCTGACGGCGGCGTTTCTCCTGTTGCCAATCCTGTTTATCGCCGCCTTGTCCTTCGGCTCCTCGCAATGGCTGATTTTTCCGCCACCGGCCTGGACCACAAAATGGTATGGCCAGCTGTTTGCCGATCCGCGCTGGCTGGATGCCGCCTGGACCAGCTTTCGCATCGCTGTCATCGTCAGCATCCTGTCGGTGCTCATTGGGCTTTATGCGTCGTTCGGCCTGGTGCGCGGACGGTTTCTGGGGCGGGACGCGCTGCGAGCACTGTTCATGACGCCGATGATCCTGCCCGTTGTGGTGCTGGCCGTGGCGCTCTATGCGTTTTTCCTGCGCATCGGTCTGAACGGCACGACACTCGGTTTCGTCATTGCCCATTTGGTTGTCGCACTGCCATTCTCTATTCTGGCGCTGACCAACGCGCTGGAAGGTTTTGACAAATCTATCGAGGATGCGGCGGTGCTGTGCGGTGCCTCGCCGCTGAAGGCGCGGCTGTTGATCACGCTGCCCTGCATCGGCCACGGCTTGTTTTCGGCGGCGGTGTTTTCATTCCTGACCTCCTGGGATGAGGTCGTTCTGGCGATTTTCATGGCAAGCCCGACCCTACAAACGCTGCCGGTGAAGATCTGGGCAACGCTGCGTCAGGATCTGACACCGGTGATTGCCGCGGCCTCCACCCTTCTGATCGTCGTCACCATCGCGTTGATGCTGATCACCGCCCTGGTGCGCAAAGGACTGAAAGCATGACGCCTTTTCTGGAAATTCGCGGTATCCGCAAGCAATATGGCCCGGTGGTCGCGGTGCAGGATGTCAATCTTGAGGTGGCAAAGGGCGAGTTCATGACCTTTCTCGGCCCATCCGGGTCCGGCAAGAGCACGACACTTTATATTCTGGCCGGTTTCGAACAGCCGAGTGCGGGCGATATGCTGCTATCGGGCAAGAGCGTGTTGCAGACCCCATCACACCAACGCAATATCGGCATGGTGTTCCAGCGCTACACGCTGTTTCCGCATTTGTCTGTTGGTCAGAACATCGCCTTTCCGCTGAAAATGCGCGGCTGGTCGAAGGCTGATATCACCGAGCGCGTCCGCAAGATGCTGCAATTGGTGCGGCTGGAAGGTTATGAGGATCGCAAACCGGCGCAAATGTCCGGCGGTCAGCAGCAGCGTGTCGCGTTGGCCCGGGCGCTGGCTTACGATCCGCCGGTGCTGTTGATGGACGAGCCGCTTTCGGCGCTGGACAAGAAATTGCGCGAGGAAATTCAGCACGAAATCCGCCGCATCCATCACCAAACGGATGTCACCATCCTTTACGTCACCCATGACCAGGAAGAGGCACTGCGGCTTTCCGATAGGATTGCGGTGTTTTCCAAAGGGGTGATCGACCAGATCGGCACCGGTGCCGAGCTTTATGCCAATCCGGCGACGCGGTTTGTGGCGGAGTTTATCGGGGACAGTGATTTTCTGCCCTGCGTGGTGACGGGTGCCAGGGACGGTAAGGCTGAAATTCAGCTCGGCAGTGATTTGACCATAGGAAATATTCCGCTGCATGGGAAAGCGCAGAATGGAAGCAATGCCATGCTGATGCTGCGCCCGGAGCGGTTGACGCTGGTTTCTGCTCAAGGGCCGGGAATGCTTGCTGCCAAGATTGAAGACATTACGTTTCTCGGCAACACAATTCACATCGCGGTTTTGAGTGAAGGTGGCCATGCCCTGTCCGTGCGTTTGCCTTTTGGCCATGCCGCACTGGAGGGATTGACGATCGGTGCGCCTGTTGCGCTGGGGTTTGATCCGGTGTCAGCGCATGTTTTCGCAGAATAGCGTTTTGGGAGAATTGCATCCTGAAAATGCTATAATCTACAACTTTTACGATCTTGATTAGGATCAACAGCCAGAACCGCCTTTAGCGCTATCATTGCCTCATCGACGCGACCGATGTCGGTAAAGCGCGCCGCAGCAATGACTGCAAAGGACGGTTCCATGGCTTACGCAACAACCAATCCCTATACTGGCGAAACTCTTATCACTTTTCCCGAAGCAACCGACGCTGCCGTTCAGGCGGCAATCGCGGCGGCGGATGCCGCTTTTCAACAATGGCGACAGACATCCTTTGTCGAGCGCGCCAAGGTCATGCATGCTGCTGCCGAAATCCTGCGCGGCCAGACGGATGATTATGCCAAGCTGCTGACCCTGGAAATGGGCAAGTTGATGTCTGAAGCACGCGCTGAGGTGGGGCTTTCTGCCGATATCCTCGATTACTACGCTGTCAATGCCGAGCGCCTGTTGAAGCCGGAACAGCTTCCCGTCGCCGACAAGGCTGAAGGTGAGGCGATCCTGGTGCATGAGCCTCTCGGTGTGCTGCTGGCCATCGAGCCCTGGAATTTCCCCTATTACCAGATCGCCCGGATCATCGCGCCGCAGCTGTCGGCCGGAAATACCATGCTGTTGAAACATGCGTCGAATGTGCCGCAATGCGCAGCCGCTTTTGAGCGGTTGATGCTGGAGGCCGGTCTGCCGAAGGGTGCCTTCACCAATCTTTATGCGACGCGGAGCCAGGTGGAAATGATCCTCAACGATCCGCGCGTCCATGGCGTGGCTTTGACCGGTTCGGAAGGCGCGGGTGCCACGATTGCCGCGCAGGCGGGGCAGGCTCTGAAAAAATCCACCATGGAGTTGGGAGGAGCTGATGCCTTCTTGGTTCTGGCCGATGCCGATATGGAAAAGACCGTGAAATGGGCAGTCTTCGGTCGCCACTGGAATGGCGGTCAGGTCTGCGTCTCGTCCAAGCGGATGATTATCGTCGATGCGGTCTACGATGCCTTTCTGGAACAATACAAAACCGGTGTCGCTGGGCTGAAAGCCGGTGATCCGTTCGATCCGCAAACGACGCTTGCGCCGCTGTCCTCGCAAGGGGCTGCCGACGAGATCCGTCAGAAGATTGCCGAAGCAGTATCCTATGGGGCAACGGCAACTGAAGTGGGGCCGCCGGTGCCAAACCAGGGCGCTTTCGTGCAGCCAACAATCCTGACCGACCTGGCTGATGACAATCCTGCCCGTTATTGGGAGTTTTTCGGCCCGGTCTCCATGCTGTTTCGCGCCAAGGATGACGATGACGCGATCCGCATTGCCAATGATACGCCCTATGGTTTGGGCGGCTCGATCTTCACCCGTGACACCGCGCGCGGGGTTGCTCTTGCCCACCGGATCACCACGGGCATGGTGTTCATCAACCATCCGACCATGGTCAAGGCGGACCTGCCGTTCGGCGGCGTCAAACGTTCGGGCTATGGCCGTGAATTGCTGGGCCTCGGCATCAAGGAATTCGTCAATCACAAGCTGATTGATGTCGTGGATATCGATGCACCGTTCTGATTTTAGCGCGTAAAATCAAACGCTCACCTCGGTCTGTTTATAAGGTCGAGGTGGGCGTTTGACGTAAAGGGACGTTGCGAAAGTTCACAGAGACTTATAACTCAGACACCGTAAAAACGGCGCGCATTGGTCTCGAAAATCAGCGTGAGATCATCAGGGCCGAAATGGGCGGACACTAAGGTGCGGGCCAGATTGGCAACTTCGCCATAGCTGGCGGCCAGCGTGCAAACCGGCCAATCGCTGCCGAACATCAGCCGGTTGGGACCGAAACATTTGATAACATGGTCCACATAAGGCCGGAAATCTTCCAGCGCCCAATCGGCACTGGCTTCTGTGACCATGCCGGAAACCTTACAGTAGACTTGGTCGAAACTGGCAATTTCCGCCATATGGTCGCGCCAGGGATCAAGTGTGCCTTTGGCAATGTCAGGCTTGGAAATATGATCGACCACAGCCTTCAGATCCGGCACCTGTCTCAATGCCGCGATCACATGCGGTAAATGGCGTGGGAAGGTCAGGATATCGAAAGGCAGACCGCTGTCAGCGATGGCTTTGAGGCTATCGATCACCTTCGGGCGCAGGATATAGACGTCGTCGGCCAAGCTTTGCAGCATGGGACGGATGCCAATGAAATCAGGATTGGCGCGGTAGTGTTTCAGGCGCGTGGAAAAATCATCGGCTTCCAGATCGAGCCAGCCGACAACACCTGCGATGAAATCAGTCTTTGCGGCAAGCGCCAGCAGGAAATCAGTTTCTGCCTGGGTTTCCGCCGCCTGGACCAGAATGGTCCGGGTTATTCCGGCCCGGCGCATGTCGGGTTCCAGATCCTTTGGCAGAAAATTGCGATAAATCGCTCCAAGATCAGGCGTCAGCCAGCCGTAATCGCCACGCTCAACTTTCCAGAAATGTTGATGACTGTCGAGCATCTGAAGCTTTCCACTCTGACTTATGCGGGACGAACCACGCCCTTTTTCAGGATGATATTGCCGTACAGCCGACGCTCGCCGGTTGAGATCACTGCAAAGGCGGCTTTGGACCGGTCGTAGAAAGTGAAGCGGTCGATGAGATCCAGCTCGATTTTGCGATTTTCGGCGCGTTCAATCAGTGCATCGAACTCGGCATAGATGGAGGGCCGTTCGCCTGGCGCGTTCATGACACCGGCTGGATATTCGACAAAATCATCGAGCGGCATCAGAGTGAGAATGGCCTCCACCACAGCACAAGCGTCGATGCCCGGCATCTGCACCAGACGGTTGGCGGCGGTGACTGCTGGGAAGTTGGCATCGGCGATAACGATTTCATCGCCATGGCCCATATCGGCGAGGATAGCGAGAAGATCGCCGGTCAAAAGTGGATTGATGGTTTTCAGCATGGTCGTCCTCCAGGACAGGTTAATGACTTATAAGGCCTTCGGCGCGTAGTTGCGCCCAAAGATCCTCGGGAATGTCCTGTTCGAACCAACCAATATTGGTGGAGATCTGCTCTGCGGTTTTTGCGCCGATCACCACGCAGGTCGCAGCCGGATGGCGCAGCGGAAACTGGATGGCGGCGGCAGGCAGCGGCACGGCGAAACTGTCGCAGATTGCCCTCAGCCTTTCGGCTTTATCGATAATGTCCTGTGGTGCATCGGCGTAGTTGAATTTGCGGCGGCCGGTCGTGGAGGCAAGAATGCCGGAATTGAAGACGCCTGCGACCACCAGCGCCATGCCGCGTTTCTGGGCGAGCGCTAGAAACTGTTGTTCCGCATCCTGGTCCAGCAACGTATAGCGGCCCGCCAGCATCGAGCAGTCGAGATCGGCTTCTTCCAGGGCGTCTCGGATAATCTGCCATTCGTTCACACCAAGGCCGAAGCCGCGGATATCGCCCGCATCGCGCAATTCCGTCAATGCCCGGAAGCCGCCGCCCTTGGTCAAGGCCGACCAGTGATGCTCGTGCAAATCGGCATGGGTAACGCTGCCGATGTCATGCACATAGAGAATGTCGGGCTTGGGAAAGCCCAGGCGCTGCTGGCTATCATCGAAGCTGCGCATGATGCCGTCATAGCTGTAATCGAACACCTCGCGGAAATCCAAGCCGTTCCACCAGCCGGGATCGAGCGGGTTTTTCGGCGGGGCGGGGGGAAGCTTTCGGCCTGCGCGCTCCGTTGTCATCAAGCGTCCGACCTTGGTGCTGATCGTCCAGTCTCGTTGCTCGGGATTTTTCTCTCGCAACAACGCTCCAACAAGATGTTCGGAACGGCCATTGCCATACATGGGGGCGGTGTCGAAATAGCGGATACCAGCCTCCCAGGCCCGATCCAGCATGGCGGTGGCATCGTCCTTGGAGACCGCTGCATATAGTCCGCCAAGCGGGGCCGTGCCGACGCCAAGCGCGGTGACAGTCAGGCCGGTCTTGCCGATGGGGCGTTTCTCAGTCGCTTTCATGCTATTTTCCTTGGCTTTAAATGTGGGCGCGTGTCTTGCGCCTTGCCCAGACAACCGTGGCGACACCGCATAGCAGGAGCAGGCCACGCACGATCTGGCGTTGCGCATCCGTCCAGCCGAGTAGGGCGGCACCGCTTAAAAGCGTGGCCAGTAGGAGAACGGCGGTGACGGTGCCGATGACATTGGGTTTGCCGTATTTCAGCGCCATGCCCCCCAGCAGAACCGAGGTCAGGCCGTCAATGAAATAGGAACTGCCGATATAGGGCTGACCGGACGAGAGATCGGCTGTCAGCAGGATACCCGCCAGAGCCGACACAAGGCCAGACAGCACATAGAGCATCAGCAATAACCGGTTGACTGGCACGCCCGTTTCGATCACGGCGGCGCGGTTCTGTTCCATGGCGTAGAGATAATGGCCAAAGGTCAGCCTTTCCTGGATAAACCAGGCACCGGCATAGAGAAGCGCGACGATCACCGTCAGCAGCGGGATGATGCCGAAATTGACATGCAAGAGAGAGCCGACGAAGCCCGTGGAGGAGAGGGAAATTGATGTGCCAAGCCCGATGGCGGCGGCAATCGATCCGGCCAGCCCGCCCGTGGCAATGGTGATGACGAGGGCCGGAAGCTTGAAGATCGCGACAAGCAATCCGTTTACGAGACCAAAGACAAGACCAACCAACAGGCCAGCAAGACAGGCCATGGCCCAGCCCTGGCCTGCCGCAACCAGCGCTGCCACGACCATATTGGCGAGCGCTGCAACGGACATGAAGCTGACATCGATTTCACCTGCCGCAATGATCCAGGTCAGCCCTAGAAACATCAGTGCCGCGATGCTGGCCGAGCGCAGCATGTCATTGATGTTACCACCACTGACGAAGCTGGGCCGCAGCCAAGCAAATAGCAGAATGAGCAATACTAAGAGAAGGAACAGTCCGTAGCGCAGGAAAAATCCCTGAATGTCTAAACGGCCAGGAGTTGCCGCGCTTTGCAGAGTCGTCATGGTGATATCCGTTGCGTTTTTCATCCACTATCTCCCGTCTTTGCTCGCGGCCTTGCGGCCAAAAATGTCGCCAAGCAGTGTGGTGAGCTTCGGATCGAAAATACCAATGGCAAGGATCAGCACGGTGCTGACAATGGCGTCACTGTAGTAGTAGGGGATGGCAAGCAGGGTGAAGCCGTTCAGCATGGCCGACATCAAGAGCGCCCCGGCAAGCGTCGCTGGAATGGAGGGGGAGCCGAACAGGGCAGCCCCCAGGTAAACAGCGGCAAAGGCTGGCATCATCAGCTGGTTGCCCGCCGTGACATTGGCCGCCCCCGATGAGGCAACCAGCAGCGTGATGGCAAGACAGCTCAGCGCGCCGCAAAGGCCGAAGGCCGTCAATATATAGGTCTTCACCCGGATGCCGGAAAACACTGCTGAACGCCGGTTTTCGCCCGTGGCATAAAACGCCCTGCCAAAACGGGTACAGTGCAGGATAACGAAAGCCACGATGGCCGTTGCCAGCAGGATGACCACGGGCATGTCGAGCGCCAGGAATTTCGAATCGTTCAGGTCGAGAATGCCCGACATGAAGAAGTTTTCCGAAATCGATGTGCCGTTGCTGTAGAAATAGGACAGTCCCACAGCCACGCCGCCGGTGGCGATGGTGGTGACGATGTCGGGCAGGCGCAGATAGGAAATGACCGTGCCGTTGATCAACCCGGCCATCAGCCCGACGCCGATGCCGCCCAGCACGCTCGCAGACAGGCTGTAGTCATTGGCAAGCAGCCAGCCGAGTGTCATCGCGCCCAACGAGGCAACGCCTGGAAAGGAGAGGTCGAAATGGCGAACGACGATGACGAAGGTCAGTCCGATGGCCGTCAAGCCGTTGACCGACATATGGCGCAGCAGGGCATGCAGGTTGTTTTCACTGAGATAGGTGGGCGCAAAAGACTGGAAGACCACAGCGATGACGCAGAGCAGGATCAGGAAGGCAGCCAGCCGCAAGGCAAGTGGTGAGGATTTGAACGAGGCAATCATGTACGTGCTCCCATGATTCCGGCAGACAGAAGCTGGTCGCGGCTGGGGCGTTGGTCGGCGACGGCGACGGGGCGGCCCTTGTAAAGGGCGATCATCCGGTCGGCGACGCCATGCACTTCGTCGCAGTCAGATGAAATCACCAGCACGCCCGCATGCTGCGACAATTCCCGCATCAGCGCATAGAGCGTTGCTCTTGCGCCGATATCGACGCCCACCGTCGGCTCAACAAAGATATAAATGTCAGCATCGCGGTAGAGGCCCTTGGCGATCACGATCTTCTGCTGGTTTCCGCCGGAAAAGGCACTGGCCGGGCGGTCCAGCGTCAGCGGATGAAGAGCGACGCGCCGGGCCAATTGTTCGGAAACCTTGCGGCTGGAGGAGAATTTCAGGAGCCCGCCTAAAAACGAGGCTTTCTTCAAATGCGCCAGCGTCATGTTGAAAATCACGTTGCGTGACAGGGTCAGGCCTTCCGTGCGGCGATCACCGGGAACCAGGAAAATACCCTTGCGTAAGGCGTCATGCGGGTCTTTCAACGTCACCGACTTGCCCTTGATGCGGATCGTGCCTGCGTCTGGCCGGATGACGCCGAACAGCGCCTTTGATAATTCATCGGCACCGGAGCCGACCAGGCCGAAAATGCCGAGGATCTCGCCGCGCCGCAGGGTGAAGCTTACGCCGGAAAATAGGCCAGGCCGTTCAAGACCTTCGACTTCCAGAAGTGCTTCCCCTGCGGCGCTCGCGGCCTTGGGAGGAAAGATATTGCCCGGCTTTTCGTCCAGCATCAGTTCGGGAATGGATATGTTGCTGTCGCGCGCCTCACGGCAGGTGAAGGTGGCAACGCGCTTTCCTGCCCGGAACACCGTGAAGCGGTCGCCGATCTCGAAAACCTCTTCCAACCGGTGGGTGATGTAGATAATGGCGATGCCTGCCGCCTTCAGATGCCGCATCAATTGGAACAGGGAGGTCTTTTCGCGCTCGGTCAGCGTCGAGGTTGGCTCATCGAGAATCAGGATGCGGATATCCTCGCGTCTGAGCGCATGCAGAATGGCAACAATTTCCCTGTCAACGGCGGGCATTTCGCCGACGCGCTGGTCAAGATCGACGTCGATGGGAAAGCGTTTCAGCAGCAAAGCCGCTTCGGTCTTCAGAGCTTTGCGATCTATAAGGCGGCCAAGACCCATCCTGTTGGATTCCTGACCGAGAAAAATGTTTTCCACCCCTGTAAAGTCATCGACCAGTTCCGGATGCTGCTGCACAGAGGCGATGCCGCAGGCAATTGCCGCTGCCGGGCTGCCGAGTTCCACCGTCGCCCCGGCGATGGCGATTGTACCGGCATCCTTTGAATAGACGCCGGAGAGGATCTTGATCAACGTCGATTTGCCCGCGCCATTGATGCCGAGCAGAGCGTGGATTTCGCCCGCGTCCAGCGAGAAATCGACATTGTCCAGCGCTTTGACGACGCCGAACCGTTTTTCGATTCCCTTCATGTCGAGAATGGCTGTCATATCCTGCACCTACGCCTTTCCGGCTGTATTTCTGTAGCCGGCAGGCCTGGTGGGCCTGCCGGAGTGACAGATCAAAGCGCGCGCGCCCAGCCAAGTTTGATGGCTTCACCCGGCTGGTCGTAATTGTCGGGAATATCCTTGAGGGGCTTCAGACTGTCTTCTGTCACCGCATAGGACGGCGTGATGACGAAGCGCGGTGCCTTGCGGCCTGCCACGACTTCATGGGCATAAAAGGCGTTCATATAGGCCATTTCGTAGAAGCTCTGCGCCATGGTCATGGCAAAGGGCGAACCGGCCTTGATATATTCAAACGACTGGCGGCCACCATCGATGCCGGTGATGAACACTTTGCGGCCTGCGGCGCGAATGGCGAGCGTGCCTTCTGAGGCTGCGCCATCCCAGGCGCACCAGATGGCGTTTAACTCAGGATTGGCCGTCAGGATATTGTCCACCACCTGCCGGGGCGTCGTCGTGCCGCCCAAGGCAAAGGCGATTTCCGAGACGATCTTGATATCGGGAAAGCGGACGAAGACCGATTTTGCGCCCAAGGTGCGCTGGTCCCAGGATTCGTTGGAAGGCAGGCTGACGAGCGCGACCTGTCCTTTGCCGTTCAGCCGTTTGGCAATATATTCCGCCCCGGCTGCCCCGAGGCCGAAATTATTCGACATGGCGGTGGATGTTACCGTGGTGTTGGGCACATAGCTGTCACCGCAGAAAATTGGAATGCCGGAGGCAACCGCAGCCTGCACGGCAGGCGAGATCGCGGCGGCATCGGCTGGTGTGATGAAGATGGCCGCTGGTTTTGACGCCACGAAGGAGGCGATCTGATCGGCCTGTTTCTTGATGTCGTAATTGGCATCGGCGATAGTCAAGGTTCCGCCAAGGCGCGAGACGGCGTCCTTATAGCCATTGACGATATGGCGACCCGATTCCCAGACGGTCCAGCCCAGTGAGGCACAGAATTTCAGGTCTTCTGCACCGGCCAGCCGTGGCCTGCTCAGGGCGGCAGCCACCGTGAGTGCTGCGCCAGCACTCAAGACGCCACGACGGCTCAGTTTCAGATCACCCATAAACCGGCCGCGATCCTTGGTTTCCTCGAATTCAGACATTATGTTCTCCTCCCACTCGATTGTTGTCGTTTGCCTCGGTTTTCAGGCCGATTCCTGGAGCAACGCCAGGTAATCCTCACGGCTGGCGAGCCGGGGATTGGTGGCGTGGCAATGGTCTTTCAGGGCTTCTCCGGCGATTTTTTCCATCATCGCGTCCGTCACACCCATGGCTTTCAGGCCGGAGGGCATGCCGATATCCTGGTTCAGCGCTGCGGTGACCTCATCCGGCGCACCGCCCATGATGTCTGCCATCATCTCCCATTTCTCGCCGATGACCGAGCGGTTGAAGCGCAACACGGCGGGCATCAGCACGGCATTCAGCGTGCCATGGTGCAGATTAAGCTCGCGGATCGCGCCCAGCGGATGGGTCAGGGCATGGACAGCACCGAGACCTTTCTGGAACGCCATTGCTCCTTCGAGCGCAGTCATCATCATGTCCCAGCGGGCCTGCCGGTCACCTCCATTGGCAACCACCTTGCGAATGGCCGGAAAGCCCCGCTTCAATCCGTCGAGCGCAATGGCGTCGGCAGGCGGATTGACGGAGGGTCCCATATAGGTTTCCAGGCAATGGGAAAGAGCATCCATGCCGGTTGCCGCCGTCAGGAAGGGCGGCAGGCCATAGGTCAGTTCCGGATCGCAGAGCGCAATGGAGGGCAGCATGTGGCCGCTCAATATACCAAGCTTGCGGCCTTCCTTGGTGATGATGACGGCAGCGCGGCCCACTTCCGAGCCAGTGCCTGAGGTGGTCGGCACAGCTATCATCGGACATATGCGCCCATGGATTTTTGAGGCACCGCCTTCGACCGCCGTATATTGCGCCAGTGGTGCGGCGTGGCCAGTCAAAAGCCGGAGGGCTTTTGCCAGGTCCAGCGATGACCCGCCGCCGAGCCCGACAATGCCGTCGCATCCGGCGCTTTTATAGAGGTCATAAGCTTGGGTAACAGCCTCTTCCGTCGGATTGGCTGGAGTGCCGTCAAACACCGCGGGTGTTTCATCAAACAGGCCGAGGACTTTCGCAACCAGACCAGTCGAAACCAGTCCTTTGTCGGTTGCAATCAGCGGCTTTTTCACGCCGAGTTCAGCCAGCAACGCAGGCAATGTGGAAATTGCGCCCTCGTTGAATTCAATCCGCGTCAAATAATTGATTGTCGCCATGATCCGCTTGTATCCATTGTTTGTCAGCCGAGGTGAGACACAGATCTCCCGTCGCCATTGCATCACGCAACGCGCAAACAGTGTCGGCCAGAATCGTCATTCCCAAATTTTGAAAGCGCCTGCCGGCCTCCTCGCCAGCTCGGTTTAGTCCTCCTGGCTGCGGGCTGAAAATTTCACTTGCGCCCTCAACCAATATATGAGTTATCTAAGTCAGATGATTATTCGCCTGTCAACAGGCTTTCGAAAACTTCTCTTCTCGTGCTAAAAGCCCTGATAATAACGAGATTGATATGCGTACGGAAAAAATGAAGACAATTCCAAAGGCTGAACAGATATATTGGTTGTTGCGGCAAGCCATCGTCCATCTAGAGATGCAACCGGGCGCGATTATCTCCGAAAAGGACCTCTGCGCCGAGTTTGGTGTGTCGCGTACCCCGGTCAGAGAGGCCTTGCAGCGGCTGGCGGATGAGGGTCTGGTGGACGTATTTCCTCATTCCGGCACCTATGTCAGCCGTATTTCCTTCACCGTCGCGGAAGAGGGGTTTGTCATTCGCCGTGCGTTGGAAATCGAAAGTGTTAGAAAGGCTGTGGCCAATGTAACAGATCGCGACGTTGCGCAGCTGAAGTCGATCATCACGCAGATGCAGGCCATCCTCGATAGCGACCAGTTGGACAAATACCTGGATTGTGACGATGCCTTTCACAGTGCCATTGCCACGATCAGCGGCTATCCGCGTATCTGGAAGTTCATAACGCTCGCCAAGGTTCATCTCGACCGGATGCGCCAGCTCAGCGCACCTGTGCCGGGCCATCTGGCTGTGGTGACCGAGCAGCACGACACGATCGTGCGGGCGCTGGCCAGCCGCAACGCTGATCAGGCCGAGTTGGCCATGCGCATCCACCTCGATTCCTCCTTCGCCGTCATGGCCAAAATGCATGAGGACCAGGGCGCACTCTTTGATGGAAAGGAAGGCTCATGACAGTGACTTCGGTTTCTTCGCCGCTGCTTAGGCTCAATATGCGCGACAATGTTGCCGTTGCCCGGCTGACGCTGGAGCCGGTGGCGCTGCCCGAACTTGGCGGCGCGCAGCTCTCGACCCGGATCACCCAGGGACACAAGGTTGCCATCACGGCCCTTCAGCCGGCGCAGGCCATCATCAAATATGGCCAGATCATTGGCTTTGCCACGCAGCCGATTGCGGTTGGTGACCATGTTCACACCCACAATATGGCGATGGGGGATGTGGAGCTGGCCCACGAGTTTTGCGTGGACGCGCAGGAGCCTGTTTTTGTGCCAGAGCCTGCGACGTTTATGGGGTATCGGCGAGAGAATGGCGAGGCTGGCACCCGCAATTACATCGCCATCGTCTCTTCCGTGAACTGTTCCGCCACCGTGGCCAAGGCCGTGGCGCAGCATTATGCACAACCGGGCAGGCTTGACGATTTCGCCAATGTCGATGGGGTCATTGCGCTCACCCATGCAGGCGGCTGTGCCATCAATACCGCGACCGAGGGTTATCTCTATCTCACCCGCACGCTGGCCGGTTATGCCACCCACGCCAATGTCGGCGGCGTGGTGATGATCGGCCTTGGCTGCGAAACCAACCAGATTCCGGCTTTGCTTGCCGCTCATGGCCTCACCGAGAGCGATAGATTTCACACGCTGACCATTCAGGCGACCGGCGGCACACGCAAATCCATTGAAGCCGCGATTGCAGCCATCAATTCAATGTTGCCTGTCGTCGATGCCTTGGAGCGCACGCCGCAACCGGTGTCGAAGCTGAAATTGGCGCTCGAATGCGGCGGATCGGATGGGTATTCCGGGATTTCCGCCAATCCGGCGCTTGGCTATGCTGCCGATCTGCTGGTGCGCCATGGTGGAACCGCTTGCCTCGCCGAGACACCGGAAATCTACGGTGCCGAACATTTGTTGACCCGGCGGGCCAAAAGCCCTGATGTGGCACAAAAGCTGCTGGAGCGCATCGAATGGTGGCGCGATTATGCGGCGCGGGGCAGGGCGGAGCTGAACAACAATCCATCCCATGGCAATAAGGCCGGTGGGCTGACCACAATTCTGGAGAAGTCGCTGGGTGCGGTGGCCAAAGGCGGCACGACCAGGCTCAACGCCGTCTATGAATATGCCGAGCGCATCGTGGAACCCGGCTTCGTCTTCATGGATACGCCTGGCTATGACCCGATTGCCGTGACCGGCCAGGTGGCGGGCGGCTGCAATGTCATCTGTTTCACCACTGGGCGTGGTTCGGTTTCCGGCTTCAAGCCGGCGCCATCCCTGAAGCTTGCCACCAACACACCGATGTATGAGCGGATGCAGGAGGACATGGACCTCAATTGCGGCACCATCGTCACCGGCGATGAGACGGTGGAGGCGGTCGGGCAACGGATTTTCGAAGCCGTGATCGCCACAGCCTCGGGCGAGCGCACAGTGAGCGAGATCTACAATTACGGCGACAACGAATTCGTCCCCTGGCAGGTCGGCGCGATCATGTAACACCAACGAGCATTTGAGCATCTTCAAGCCTTGGTAGAAAAGCGCCTTTCGGAGGAGAAAGGTATTCATTCGGACGCAGGTGCAAGCAAGAGCAGGCACGGGAGAGAGACATGAGTGAGTTGAAGCGATTTTACGACGTGATCATTATTGGATCAGGTGTCGGCGGCGGCGCGCTGGCGAACCGGCTGGCGGAATCGGGCCGCAATATCCTGATGATCGAACGTGGCCCACGGCTGCCACGCGAAGACGACAACTGGAGCGTCGATGCGGTTTTTCACCAGAAAAAATATGCAACGACCGAAGAATGGCGCGACAAGGATGGTCAATCTTTCCGCCCCAGCACGTTTTATTATGTCGGCGGCAACAGCAAATTCTTCGGTGCGGCGACCCTGCGCTTTCGCCGGGAGGATTTCGAGGATTTGGCCCATGAAGGCGGCATTGCCCCGGCCTGGCCGGTTTCCTACGATGAGTTTGAGCCTTATTATGCTGTGGCCGAACGGTTGATGGGGACGCATGGAACGGCGGGCATCGACCCGACCGAGCCGCCACGCTCCGGCCCCATGCCGCATCCGGCCATTGGCCATGAACCGGAAATCGCCTTCTTCGAAAAAAAGCTGAAGGAAAGGGGACTGCATCCCTTTCCGTTGCCGATTGCCATTGATTACCATCAGGGCGGCAGCTGTATCCGATGTCGGACCTGTGACGGCTTTGCCTGCAAGCTCGGCGCCAAGGGGGATGCGGAGGTGCGCCTCGTCAATCCGGCGCTCGCCCGTGGCAAAGGTAAGATCGAGCTTGTCACGGAAGCCTTTGTACATCGTTTGCTGACCGATCCGACTGGCAAGAGGGTGACGGGTGTTGAACTGACCCATGCGGGTGAGAAAAAGCTGATCGAAGCCGACCTGTTCGTCTCCAGTGCAGGTGCGATCAATTCGGCAGCCCTTCTGCTGCGATCAGCCAATCAGGCCCATAAGCGCGGCATCGGCAACAGCATGTCCGACCAGCTCGGCCGCAATTACATGGCGCATAACAATACGGCGTTGATGGCGATTTCGCCCTTCAAGAAGAACCGGGTCATCTTCCAGAAATCCATGGCAATCAACGATTATTATCTCGCCAATACCGAAAAACCTTATCCGCTTGGCAATATCCAGGGGCTTGGCAAATTGCAGGGCGGCATGCTGACCGCTGGTGCGGCCTGGGCGCCGGAATGGTTGATGTCGATCTTCGCCGACCGCAGTGTCGATTGGTGGCTGATGTCGGAAGACCTGCCCGATCCTGAAAACCGCGTCACCGTCGATCCGGATGGCCGCATCCGTTTGAGCTATACGGCCAACAATCTCAAATCGCACAATGAATTGGTGAAGGTTTGGTCACGGCATATGCGCGCGTTGGGCTATCCGCTGATCATCACCAACAAGATGGACATCAAGGTGTCCATGCATCAATGCGGCACCGCACGCTTTGGAAAGGCACCGGAAACCTCGGTTCTGGACACGCATTGCAAGGTTTGGGATGTCGATAATCTCTATGTCGTCGATGCGTCCTTCCTGCCGTCCTCCACCGCCGTCAATCCGTCGCTGACCATTGTCGCGCAGGCGCAGCGGACCGCCGAACATATTCTGGCCCAATGGGGCGAAACCGCCGTTACGCCACAGGCTTCACCAACCGTGGCCTGATCGGCAAAAACAAGACAGATAGGGAGGAGCCTACATGTCAAACACAGCATCCGATTACCGTCAAATGTTCGACCTGACCGGACGCAAGGCCATTGTGACCGGTGGGTCGCGGGGCATTGGCAAGGCGCTGGCCGAGGCGCTCGCGGCCCATGGGGCAGATGTCGCCATTGTCGTGCGCTCAACGCTGGATCGTGCCGAAGAACTGGCCGCCAGCCTGAGCGCGCAAGGGCGCGACAGTTTTGCCCTGCAAGCCGATGTCGCACAGGAGGCAGATGTCGAGCGCATGACCCAGTCGGTGGTTGATCGCTTCGGGCGTATCGACATTCTCATCAATAATGCTGGTATTGTGCTGCCCGCGCCAGCAGAGGATTGCAGCCTCGACCAGTGGCGCCAGACCATGGCGGTCAATCTGGATGGCGTTTTCCTTGTCTCCAAACATGTTGGACGGCAAATGATCGGGCAGAAAAGCGGCTCGATCATCAATATTGGCTCGATGTCGGGGCGGATCGTCAACTGGCCCTTTCGTCACGCCGCCTATAACGTCTCCAAGGCGGGCGTCCATATGCTGACCAAGGCGCTGGCAACGGAATGGGCTGAACACAATATCCGCGTCAACGCGATTGCGCCGGGCTATATTCGCACCGAGCTGACCGACGACGTGCTGCGGGAACATCCCGATGTGGTCAGGGATCATTGGGCAAAAGGTGCCGTGCAAAACAGAATCGGTTCCGTCGAGGAACTGGCCGGTTCGGTGGTCTATCTGGCTAGTGATGCCGGTTCCTTCACCACAGGCGAAATCATCACGATCGATGGCGGCTTGACGCTGCGTTGATCATTGCATTTTTAGAAAAAGGATAAAACCATGACTTCAAGAGGCTATGGTGGACCGCTGCGGTATGTTCAGGGACCGGGTGTCATCAATGAAATCGGGCTTTATATCGCGCCGCTGTCAAACTCGGCACTGATCGTTATCGATGGGTTTTTCTGGGATACTCTTCGCCCAGAAGTGGAAAAAAACCTTGATGCCCATGGGGTGAAAAGCCATTTCATGAAATTTTGCGGCGAATCCACGGATAAGGAAGTTGAGCGGGCCGTGAGCCTCGGCAAAACAGCTGGTGCTGGCGTTGTTATTGGGATTGGCGGCGGCAAGGCGCTCGATACGGCCAAGATTTCCGCGCTTCATATTGGTGCACGCACGGTAACTGTCCCCACCATCGCCTCGACTGATTCCCCAACCAGTGCGCTGGGCGTGATTTACAGCGAGGACGGGGTCTACGACCGGGTGGTGCGTTGTGGCCGCAATCCGGATGTGGTTTTGGTGGATAGCGCCTTGATTATCAAGGCTCCGGTCCGGTTTCTGGTCGCGGGCATGGGCGATGCATTATCGACCTGGTATGAGGCGCGCTCCAATTTTGAAAGCCATTCAAACAATTATATCGGCGATGGCTATGGAACCACGGCGGCGGGGGCAGCCATTGCCCGGCGTTGCCATGAGGTCCTGATGCGTGATGGCCGGGCCGCTTACGCTGCCGCCATTGATGGCAAGCTGACGCCTGCGGTGGAAAATATCATTGAGGCCAATACGCTTTTGAGCGGTCTTGGCTTTGAAAATTGCGGTGTCTCCGGTGCCCACGGCATCCATGATGCGCTGACCGTGCTGGAGCCGACCCATCATTTCTTCCACGGCGAAAAGGTTGCTTTCGGCATTATCGGCCTGCTGGTGCTGGAAAACCGTCCGTTGGATGAGATCAACGAGGCCATCGACTTCTGCCAGGACCTGAAATTGCCGACAATGCTTGGCGATCTCGGGCTGGAGACGGTCACAGCGGAAGACCTGCTGAAAGTCGGTGAGATTGCTATGGCTCCAGCCAGCGTCATTCACTCTGTCCCGGTTAAACTGACACCAAGACTGATTGCAGATTGCATCTGGACAGCGAGTAAGCTGGCCGAGACTCGCAAGCAGTCGAGGGCGGGGAGGGTGCTTTGATGCTCCTGCAAGACCTTGGAAGGCTTATGCCTGCGCTGCTTTTGCGGCATTGGGAAATGTGACCGATACTGTCAGGCCGCGCCCCTCGGATGTGTCTTGAAGCGTGAGTTTGGCATTGAAGAGATTGGCGATTTCCTCAACGATTGGCAGGCCAAGGCCCAAACCCGGGGAGGGGTTGTGTTCCCCCCGGGCGAACCGTTGGCGCACGATGCTGCGTCGATCGGGAGCAATACCCGGACCATTGTCTTCGACGATCAGGGAAACGTTTCGCATGTCGTGGCGGATGCGCACGGTGACTTCCGCGCCATTCCCTGCATAGGCAAGGGCATTGGCGATCAGATTGCTGAGCAATTCTCCGATCAGTAAGGGTTCAGCCAGCACGAAAGCAGGGCCATCCTGCCCCTCGAACCCGAGATCGATACCGGCATCGGCGGCGCGTGGCACATGATCAGCGGTGATCGATTGAGACAGTTGGACAAGATCGATCCGGGGCGATATTTGTGGCTCGTTGGAACTGGCAGCGTCGATACGGGCCATCAACAGCAGTTGCGCCAGAATGTGTTCAGCGTGGGCGAGCGCCTCATCGCCTTTGCGCGCTGCCGATTGCGCATCACCAAGACTTGTGGCGCGGGCAGACAGCGCCAACTGTGTCCGGATGATCGCCAGCGGCGTGCGCAATTGATGGCTGGCATTGCCGGTGAAATGGCGAAGGGCATCCAGCGCCGATTGCAGCCGGACCATGAAGGAATTGACGGTTTCGACAAGGTTTTCGACTTCGCTTGGAACGGATTGCTCGATGGGATGCAGATCGTTCGGACTGCGCTCGGCAATGGCCTCTCCTAGCCGGTAAAGCGGGCGTAGCGAATAGGTGACAGCGACCCAGACAATCGCGCCAGCACCGGCAATCATCAGCAAAAGCCGCAAAGCCGAGCGCAACAGAATGGCCTGGGTGAGCTGATTGCGCGCAATCGTCGTCTCAGCCACGGTCACCACGAAGGGCAGCGAATCGATACCGGTCGAGGCAGACCGTTGCAGGGCCGCGATGCGGATCGGCTCGTTGCGGAAAGCAGCGTCCATATACACAGCCGATTGCCCCTTGAAATCGGAAACTGTCGGTAAGTTCTGGTAACCGGTGATGAAGCGGCCACCAGGGCCGTCGACGCGGTAGAATACCCGGTCCTGCGCTCCTGATGTCAGCATTTCCAGCGCGACATAGGGGATATCGACCGCCAACTCTCCATTTTCCGAGACGATGACCCGTTCGGCAATCGCCAATGCGGACCCGGCCAGAACCCGGTCGGAGACTGTATCGGCAGTTTTGACGGCCTCGTAATAGGTATCGATCAGGGCGACGGCACCGATGAGTGCAGTTGATAGCAGCAACCAGCCCAGCAAACGGCGACGGAGCGAGTAGGCGACCCCGGTCATGCCGTCTCGGTCAGGGTTTTTTCGAGGTAGTAACCGATGCCGCGCGCAGTGCGCACGGTGAGGCCGTGAGGCGCAAGCCGTTTGCGCAACCGGCTGGCATATTGTTCTATGGCATTGGCGCTGAGATCGTCGTCAAAGGCCGCCAGCGACTGAATGATAGCTTCCTTCGCCACGACTTTGCCCGCCCGCATGAAAAGCACTTCCAGCAGTCCCAGTTCCCGGGCGGGAATGTCGAGGGGCACGCCTGCTGCCGAAAAGCTGCGCGAATTCAAATCGAGCGAAACCGCTCCGTAGCTGACCATCGAAGACCGCAGTCCGGCCTGCCGACGCAACAACATGCGCACCCGTGCTTCGAATTCGCCAATATCGAAAGGTTTGATCATGTAGTCGTCAGCGCCGAGATCCAGGCCTTTGACCTTGTCTTCCGGTGTGCCGCGCGCCGTCAGGATCAGGATTGCCACCTTATCATGGCGGGCGCGTACGCAGCGCAGCACCTCTATGCCGTCCATTTCCGGCAGGTTGAGGTCCAGAATGACAAGATCGAAATTTTCAGTCGCAATCGCGGCGTCAGCAGACGCGCCGTCGCTGACGGTATCGACCGCATAGCCGGTGCCGCGCAGAATGGCAGACAGGCCATCGGCCAGAGCCTTATTGTCTTCAACGAGCAAGATGCGCACCGGGGAATACCTCCTGAGTCACTGCTCTAGCATTTTATATTTGGTCTGGAATACGATGAAACGCTGAAAATGACACTTCGCATTCCACCTCGAGGTCTTTTGAAGCATTTATGCTCTGGTGCCGTCCATGGTGCTTGTGAACAACGCTGGGCTGCGGCATGATCCGTCTATGCGTTTTATCTTGTGTATTTCAATCCTGCTGGGCCTAGCCTTGCCATACGTGGCCGGGACAGCGGTTGCCAGCCCCGTATTATTTCCTGCCTTGTCGGGTAATGCGAAAGCTCCCGAGCTGCTTGTCTATTCTTCGCTTGATGAGCCGATGGCAAAGCAGATCATTGCGGGCTTCCAGGCGAAAAATCCCGATATCGCGGTGCGCTACGAGGACATGCTGACCAGCGAAATCTACGACCGGATCGTTCAGGAAACCGATGCGGGCAAGACAACAGCGGATTTTGCATTTTCATCGGCGATGGATCTGCAAGTCAAGCTCAGCAATGACGGCTATGCCCAGCGCAGTGACCTGCCGATGAGCGCAAGCTGGCCCGCCTGGGCAAATTGGCGCAACACCGCCTATGCTCTCACATTCGAACCTGCGGTTTTCGTCTACCACAAGCCGAGTTTCGCCAATCAGAAGCCGCCCTCGACGCGGGCGGAGTTCGTGGATTACCTGAAAAGCCAGGGAAATGCCGTCTATGGCCGGATTGGAACCTACGATATCGAGCGTTCAGGGGTCGGCTTTCTGTTCATGGCCCGCGACCAGGAACAATTTGGCGATATCTGGTCGGTGATCCGCAGCATGGGCACGGCGGGCGTCAAGCTCTACTCCAACAGCTCGGCCATTCTGGAGCGCGTCGCCGATGGGCGATTCGTGCTTGGCTATAATATTCTGGGCTCCTACGCTGCCGACTGGGCGTCGCGCCATCCCGATGTCGGCATCGTGCTGCCCAAGGATTATACCGTGGTGATGTCACGTATCGGACTTGTGCCACAGGCGGCTGCATCGCCGGAACTTGGTCGGCGCTATCTGGAATTCTTCATGTCGAAGGAAGGGCAGGGCATCATGGCGCGTGAGCTGCATATCGCGGCGGTTAGTCCCGATGTCGGCGGCGAAAACACTGCCAATACCATGCAATCCCTGCTGGGCGCACAGCTGCGGCCCGTGCCCGTCAGTCCCGGATTGATGGTCTATCTCGATCAGGTCAAGCGTATGCGTCTCATCGCCCGCTGGAACGAGGTTTTGCGATTGCAATAACCCATTGAATTGTGGGGCGTGCGCCGCCGCTTGATAAAACGCAGTGCAATGTCAGCTCGATGACAGCTTTGTATGGTGCGTTCCAGGTCTCGATTATCCGTGGAGGCGGATGATTGCGGCTTGAGGGAGGATACTCAAGGGATGGACGAGCACGGTGTCTTGCCGCGGCTTGCAGGAGGGTCCCGTGACACACTCTTCCTTCGGCATCGACGAACATTGCGCATAGAGGCGCACTCGAAGGAGGACATTATTTTGAAGCAGTTCATTCTCGCAACCATCCTGGCCGGGGCCATGGCGCTGCCGGTCGCAGCGGCCGATTACACCATTATCGCACCTGCCAATCCCGGCGGCGGCTGGGATCAGACGGCCCGCTCGCTCCAGACCGTCCTGCAAAAGGAAGGCATTTCGAAGCGGGTTCAGGTTCAGAATGTGCCAGGTGCTGGCGGCACCATCGGTCTTGCGCAATTCGCAAGCCAGCAAAAGGGCAAATCCAATGCCCTGATCATCGGCGGCTATGTCATGGTGGGCGCAATCCTGACCAACAATGCGCCGGTGACGCTGAAGGACGTAACGCCGATTGCCCGCCTGACCGGCGAATATGAGGCGGTCGTGGTTCCTGCTTCCTCGCCGATCAAGAATGCTGCGGACTTGGTTGCTGCGCTGAAGGCAGATCCGGCCAAGGTTTCCTGGGCAGGTGGTTCTGCCGGCGGTGTCGATCATATCGCAGTTGGCCTGATCGCCAAGGCCGCTGGGGTCGATCCGACCAAGATCAACTATATCGCTTATTCCGGTGGTGGTGAGGCATTGGCCGCTATTCTCGGTGCGCAGGTGACGGCGGGTATTTCCGGCTACGGGGAATTCGAATCCCAGGTCAAATCGGGAACGCTGCGGCTGATTGCTATTTCGAGCGCCGAGCGGATCGCTGGCATCGATGCGCCGACGTTGAAAGAATCCGGTCTTGATGTCGTGGTTGAAAATTGGCGCATGGTGGCTGCCGCTCCTGGGCTGTCGGCCGAACAGAAAGCTGCTGTTTCTGCCGATATTGATAAACTGGCCAAGTCCGAAGGCTGGAAAGACCTGCTGAAGACCAAGGGCTGGCAGGATACCTATCTGGCGGGCGATGCTTTCAACGCGCAGCTCGACAAGGACATCGCCGCGACCTCGACAATCCTCAAAGATATCGGTCTGGTGAAATGAGCACCGGCCCTAACCCCTTGACCAATGAGAAGCGCCGCCCTGACTGGGCGGCGCTTGCAATCGCAGTGTTTCTCGTTGCCATCGCCGGTGTCATTCTATGGGACTCTGCCCGGCTTGGCGCTGTGGCAGGCTACTCGCCCGTCGGCCCCGCGACCGTTCCCTATGCAATCGCGATCTGTTTGATCGGACTGGCGATCTGGACCGTGTTTGAGGCATGGCGCGGTGAGTTTCCTGAACGCGAAAAGCAGGAAATCGCCCCGGTGATCTGGGTCGTGGGTGGTTTGGCCGCGCAGATGCTTCTGCTCGATGTTGCGGGCTTCTCCATTGCGACCGGTCTTCTTTTTGCTGCCACTGCCAGGGCCTTCGGCAAACGCAAATTGTGGTTCTCGATACCAATAGGTATAGCGCTCAGCCTTGCGGTCTGGCTGGTCTTTGCTGGCCTGTTGCAATTGTCGCTGCCCGCCGGGCCGCTGGAAAATCTGTTTTTCTGATACCCGACAGGGACTTACCTTCATGAGTACATTTGAATTCCTGATGCAGGGTCTTGTCGTTGCAATGCAACCCATGAACCTGTTCTATGCCTTGATCGGGGTGACGCTTGGAACCGCCGTTGGCGTGTTGCCGGGTATCGGACCCGCCCTGACCGTGGCGCTGCTGCTGCCCGTGACCTATCAGCTGGATCCTGCTGGCTCGCTGATCATGTTTGCCGGTATTTATTACGGCGGCATGTATGGCGGCTCAACCACGTCGATCCTACTCAACACGCCGGGAGAAAGCGCTTCGATTGTCACGGCATTGGAGGGCAACAAGATGGCTCGGGCCGGGCGCGGTGGCCCCGCTCTGGCAACGGCTGCCATCGGATCGTTCGTGGCCGGGCTTCTGGCAACGATTGCCTTGGCGCTTGTCGCCACGACCATCGTCAAGCTTGCACTGGTGTTTGGCCCACGCGAATATTTCGCGCTGATGGTTCTGGCTTTCGTGACCGTGTCCTCTGCATTCGGTGACTCGGCATTGCGCGGATTGACCTCGCTTTTCATTGGCTTCACGCTGGCGATTGTCGGCATCGACCAACTGACGGGCCAGACCCGAATGAGTTTCGGCGTGCCAGACCTGCTTGATGGTGTCGAAGTTACAACGCTGGCGGTTGCCATGTTTGCCATTGGCGAGACCTTGTACATTGTCGCCCAGGGTAATCTTGGCCCCGATAAGGTCGAGGCGGTCAGAGGATCGGTCTGGATGAGTGCGCAGGATTGGGCGCGATCCTGGAAGCCTTGGTTGCGTGGTACTGCTATCGGGTTTCCGATTGGGGCTATGCCGGCTGGCGGCGCCGAGATCGGCACCTTCCTGTCCTACGCTACCGAAAAAAAGCTGACGAAATATCCTGAGGAATTTGGCAATGGTGCCATCGAGGGTGTGGCTGGTCCTGAAGCGGCCAACAATGCTTCGGCTGCCGGAACATTGGTGCCTCTGCTGACGCTTGGCTTGCCGACCACGGCAACCGCTGCCATCATGCTGGCGGGTTTCCAGCAGTTCGGCCTTCAACCTGGTCCTTTGCTGTTTGCCACCAATCCGCAATTGGTCTGGGGCCTGATTGCCAGCCTGTTGATCGCCAATTTCATGCTGCTGGTTTTGAACCTGCCGTTGATTGGTCTCTGGGTCAAGCTGCTGACCATCCCGAAGCCCTGGCTTTACGCTGGCATCCTGCTGTTTGCCACACTCGGCACGATTGGTGCCAATCCGTCGGTGTTTGAGCTTGGCATGTTGCTGGCGTTCGGAATTCTTGGCTATGTCATGCGCATCTTCGGTTATCCTATCGCGCCTGTCGTTATCGGCCTCATTCTTGGACCACTGGCAGAACAGCAATTGCGTCGGGCGCTGGCAATAGGGCAGGGCGACTTTACGGTGCTGTTTATGTCGCCGATTGCTGTTGGTCTTTTCCTCGTGGCTGCCGCGGCCTTCTTCATTCCGCTGATCATGAGAATCAGAGGGCGTGGGCAGGTTCTTTCGCAGCTTGCTGCCAACGAAGATTGAGTTTCAGTCCGGGCGAAAATGAACAGCCAACAGCCCCCTGCGCCATTATGGCGCAGGGGGCTGTTCTGTTTCATTCGAGCAAATTCTCTGCAAATCTCTCTCAAAATGGGCGAGTTCAGGCATTTCAATGCGCGAAAGAAGCGATGTTATTGGCTATACCCATAAAATCGGAGGGGTAGATCTGTTCGATCTGTTCAGGCTGCATGGCTACAGTGCGTTTGTGTGCATTGAAACAAGCTAATGGAAGGCCCATTTTTCCTCTGTAAGATTTAACAAGGAAAGAGAACGAAAATGGCTTCCCTCCCCCGTAAAGGCTTTATCGGTCGTGCCATCGCCGTGTTCGGCGCAGCAACCGCCGCTGCCGCGGCTGTTGATGGGCATCGCCAGCCGCGTGACCGCGACCTGCGTCTTCTGGGTATCGATCCCCTAAGCTTCAGCAATATCAAACGCGCTGACTGATTTTTTTCATATCCGCTTGTAAAAGCCCGCCAGTTGAACCAACTGGCGGGCTTTTTGTTGTAGGAAAAGCTTTTGTCTTATGCAGTGAAGCTTTTCAGCCCTTCTGGTGTTCGCGTTTGTTGTAACGGATCGATGACCAGAGCGAGATGCCGATCAGCGCTGCACCGCCGAGGCCGGTGATTACTTCGGGAATATGCACCAGCGTCTGGCAATACATGATCACCGAGAGGATCAGGATTGCGTAAAAAGCGCCGTGTTCCAGATAGCGATATTCCGCGAGTGTGCCTTTTTCAACCAACATGATGGTCATCGAGCGCACATACATGGCGCCGACACCAAGGCCGATGGCAATCACGAACAGGTTTTGGGTGAGCGCAAACGCACCAATCACACCGTCGAAGGAGAAGCTGGCGTCGAGCACTTCCAGATAGATGAAAGCGCCAAGACCACCTTTGGCCGCCGCGCTCATCGTCTGCTGCGACGCATCGAGCAGGCCACCGACCAATTCGACCGCCAGGAAGGTCAACAGGCCATAGATGGCGCTGTAAAGGAAGGTAATCGCTTCCGCTCCCTCCAGAAAGGACGAAAACAGCAGGATCAGCACCAGGACGAAGGCCACTTCGATACCCTTGATGCTCGCATATCTTGCCATATGCTTTTCGATAAAGGCGATCCAATGGACGTCTTTTTCCTGATCGAAAAAATAGTTAAGGCCAACCATCATCAGGAATGTGCCGCCGAAAGCAGCAATCGGCAGATGTGCTTCATTCATGATTCTGGCGTATTCCGCCGGTTCAGCGGCTGCCAGTTTCAGCGCTTCGATCGGACCAATCTGGGCCGCGATGGCGACGATTGCCAAGGGGAAAATGATCCGCATACCAAACACGGCGATCAGGATACCCCAGGTCAGAAAGCGTTGCTGCCAAACCGGGGTCATTTCCTTCAGCTTGTTCGCATTGACAATAGCATTGTCAAACGAAAGCGAGATTTCCAGAACAGCGAGAACCGCACAGATGAAAAAGACGCTGGCCATGCCGCCAAGCGTGCCTGTCATGTTCCAGCCGAGCCAGGCACCGAGAGCAAGACCGGCGATGGTGACAATAAAGGCCCATTTGAAATAGCTGAGAACGGAATTGGACGAGGTTGCCGTGCTCATGTCCGCACCTCCAAAACACGATGGAAACGCGGGGTGGCGCGTGAACGACCACCGGCCATGCCGGATGGATCACGCGAAAAACACGTGGATGAAATTGTCATTGCGTTATAATCCGCCGGCCATGATTGCTGGCGGTACCGACATCACGAGAGCGCCGTAAACTCTCGCCAGAGGGGCCCGGCACCATAAGTTCACTCCGCAGAGACCGATGTCTGGCAATGCGGCAGCATATGTTAACTACCAGCCATGCGAGCAAGGTCAAGTGCTGTTGTGTAAATGCAAACAACCATCGCGCAGATAGGCATTCGTAAGATCTGATCAAACGACGCTAAAGACGAAAAAGGTGGAGAAATCATCCTCCACCTTCATCTGTCGTCTTGCCGGTTGGATACCGGATTACGCCCGCTCCAGCGCCACTGCGATGCCCTGGCCGACGCCAATGCACATGGTGGACAGCGAGTAGCGTCCGCCCGTCAGAGACAATTCCAGTGCCGCCGTGCCGGTAATCCGCGCGCCGGACATGCCGAGCGGATGGCCAAGGGCGATAGCGCCGCCGTTGCGGTTGACACGTGGATCGTCATCGGCAATGCCAAGCTGGCGCAGGGTTGCCAACCCTTGAGAGGCAAAGGCCTCGTTCAACTCGATTACATCCAACTGTTGTTGAGTGAGGCCGAGTCGGTCCAGCAGCTTCTGGCTGGCGGGGGCAGGGCCAATGCCCATCACCCGGGGCGGCACACCGGCAGTCGCTCCGCCCATAATGCGGGCAATCGGGGTCAGGCCATATTTGCGGGCGGCAGCTTCAGAGGCAATGATCAGCGCGGCTGCCCCATCATTGACACCGGAGGCATTACCAGCGGTGACTGAGCCGCCTTCCTTCTTGAAAGGCGTGCCAAGCTTTGCCAGCGTTTCAATTGTCGTGGCACGGGGGTGCTCATCCTTGTCCACGATGACCGGATCGCCCTTGCGCTGGGGAATGGTGACCGGGGTGATTTCTTGCCCCAAACGACCATTGGCCTGCGCTTCCGATGCCTTGTTCTGGCTTCTGACGGCAAACGCATCCTGGTCTTGGCGGGAGATCTTGTAATCTTCAGCAACATTTTCGCCGGTTTCCGGCATGGAATCGACGCCATATTGCTTTTTCATCAGCGGATTGACGAAGCGCCAGCCGATGGTGGTGTCGTAGATTTCGGCATTGCGGGAAAAGGCGGTCTCTGCCTTTGGCATGACGAAAGGCGCCCGGCTCATGCTTTCGACGCCACCGGCAATCATCAGTTCCGACTCGCCGGATTTAACAGCGCGGGCTGCTGCGATCACGGCATCCATGCCTGAGCCACAAAGCCGGTTGATGGTCGTGCCGGTCACTGAAACCGGTAGGCCTGCCAGCAGCAACGACATGCGCGCCACATTGCGGTTATCTTCACCGGCCTGGTTGGCGCAGCCGAAGATCACGTCATCGACGGCTTCCCAGTCCAGATTGGCGTGTTTAGCAAGGAGAGCCTTGAGTGGTACCGCGCCAAGGTCATCGGCGCGAACGGAGGAAAGTGCTCCGCCAAACCGGCCGATGGGGGTGCGGATATAATCGCAGATAAATGCTTCGGTCATTGGGGTTCCTCAAAGCGCGGGTACAGTGAGATCGACAATCGGCCCATCCACGTGTAGCTTTGCGCCAGTCATTGCCTGCAATTCGTCCAGCGTCATGGCGGCGAGCATTTCACGCACCACGAAGTGACCCTTGGCGATATCGATCACGGCATGGCTGGTATAGACACGGGTAATGCAGCCGACGCCGGTCAACGGGAAGGTGCATTTGTCCAAAAGCTTGAACTCACCCTTCTTGCTGACATGTTCGGTGATGACGAAAACCTGTTTTGCGCCATGCACCAGATCCATGGCACCGCCCACGGCAGGCACGCCTTTGGAGCCAACACGCCAATTGGCGAGATCACCATTTTGCGCGACCTGATAGGCACCGAGAATGGCGACATCCAGATGGCCGCCGCGCACCATGGCAAAGCTGTCGGCATGGTGGAAAAACGCAGCGCCCGGTTTCAGCGTAACCGCCTTTTTGCCTGCGTTGATCAGGTCCCAGTCTTCCTCGCCTTCCGGCGGGGCTTCGCCGAAATTCAGGATGCCGTTTTCCGTGTGGAAAATCGCCTGACGGCCCGGCGGCTGGTATTGCGCCACCATTTCGGGGAAGCCGATGCCGAGATTGACATAGGCGCCATCGGCAATATCCTGAGCGGCGCGCCAGGCGATCTGGGCGTTGGAGAGCTTGATGTCTTCGCGGGTGTCTATTGTCATGCGTAGGCCACTCCGGCGCGGATCAGCGCTTCTTCCTGTTGCGGATTGGCGACTTCAACGACGCCATCAATGAAAATGCCGGGCGTAACGATAATTTCGGGATCGATCTCGCCAGGGGCAACAATCTTCGAAACCTGTACTATGGTTTTGGTCGCGGCCATGCACATCAACGGATTGAAATTGCGGCCAGCCTTGCTGTAGGTCAGGTTGCCATGCAAATCGCCGAGATGGGCTTTGACAATGGCGAAATCAGCCTTCAGCCAGCGTTCCTGTACGTAATGGCGGCCATCGAACTCGGCAATCACCTTACCTTCGGCAAGTTCGGTGCCGTAACCGGTTGGCGTATAGAAAGCCGGAATTCCAGCCCCGCCAGCGCGAATGCGCTCCGCGAGCGTGCCTTGTGGCACCAGCTCCAGCTCGATTTCGCCGGCCAGATAGCGGTCAGTGAAGGCGCGTGGATCGGAAGAGCGCGGAAAGGAGCAGATCATCTTCTTGACCATGCCCGCATCAATCATTGCGGCGATGCCAATCCGGCCATTACCGGCATTGTTGTTGATGACCGTCAGGTTCTTCGGCCCCTTGTCGATCAGGGCGTGAATGAGTTCAATAGGCGCGCCGGAGCCGCCAAAGCCGCCGATCATGACGACGGCACCATCATGTATACCGGCAACGGCGTCTGCCGTGCTGGCGATAGTCTTATCCATGGGATTCTCCCGTTTGCGATTGCGCCAGAGGAAAGTCGGGCGCGCCTCCGACATGGAAGATAGGACCGGACCGATGACCTCGCAACAGATTTGTGCGATAATTGACATTTGTTCGAATAACGCACAAACTGCATGTCAACGAGGAGGGCATGATGCGCGAAACGGATATCATGGGCGGGTTTGCCAAAGGCCTGAAGATCATCGAGGCTTTCGAGGAGGCCGCACCGCGCCTGTCCATCGCAGAGGCAGCAAAGCTGTCGGGCCTGGACCGGGCAACAGCCCGCAGATGTCTGCTGACGCTTTCCCAGCTGGGCTATGCTGATTACGATGGGAAATTCTTCTCCCTGACGCCAAAGATCCTGCGGCTCGGTCACGCCTGGCTCTCCGCCACCCCATTGCCTGCCATTCTACAGCCGCATCTCGATCAGCTCAGTGAGAAAGTCGGTCAAAGCGCGTCGGCGAGCGTTCTGGATGGGACGGAGATCGTCTACATCGCCCGAGCGTCACAACGGCGCATTATGTCCATCAACCTCATGCCGGGAAGCCGCTTGCCAGCCTATTCCGCCTCCATGGGGCGGGTTTTGCTGGCCGGAGTGAGCGATGCCGAGGTCATGGCCGTTCTGGAGGCGTCGGTGTTGAAGGCCAATACGGCTTTCACCCGAACCGATCCGGAAGACCTTATGGCCGAAATCGCCCATGTGCGGCGCCAAGGCTATGCAATCATCGATCAGGAGCTGGAAATCGGCCTGTGCTCTATTGCCGTACCGGTTTATGACAGTCGCGGCCAGATGGCAGCGGCGATCAATATCGGCGCGCCAGCCGCTCTTATCCCCGCGTCGGAAATGGCTGAGCGTTACCTTCCAGCGCTGCTGGCGACACAAGCTATTCTGAAGCCGTTGCTGCGCTGATCTCTGCCTGCGCGCGGTCGCTCAGGTTTTGGAGTTTTTGTCGTTCCGCGAGGCGCCAGGCCCGTGGTGTGAGGCCGGTTTCCCGGGTGAAAAAACGGGTGAAATAGGCGGGATCGGTAAAGCCGTGGTTGAGCGCGATAGCCTGAATACTGGTTTGGCTGAAGATCAACTCCTGCTGGGCGATTTCCAACTGCTTGCGAGCGATCAATTGTTGCAGAGTTGCGCCGGTTCCCGCTTTGGCAAGCCTGTTCAGATGGGTCGGCGAAAGGCCCATTTCCCGTGCATAGAAAGCAGCAGTCTTGTGGCTGCGAAAATTGGCAGCAATCAGTGCGGCAAGCTTTTCCATCCGCCGGTCATTGGCCGTCAGTGTCATCAGGTCTTGGGATGCGTCCGGCGCGGCCTGCCTTGCCAGCAGAAGCACGACGGTCGCAAGATAGGCCTCAAGCAATCCGTTGCGGCCCGGCTTTGCGCCAGCATATTCGTCGGCGATCCGCTCCATCAACAGGCTGATTTCGATTGCGCACGGCTCGCCTTCCAAAGGCATATGGAGAGGCAGGGGCAAAGCCTGTTTCAGGCTGGTTCGAACGGCAAGCGGCAGGGCGGCTGGCAAAACGGTGATGATCATGCCCTTAATGCTACGCGAAAACCGGAATCCATGGCTAAACAGCGGTGGAACGACGATGGCGGCTGGTGGGGTGATGGCTATCACCTTGCCGTCCAGTGTTGCATCTCCCTGACCCTCTGAAATGTACAGAATTTGCAGAAAGTTCTCATGGCGGTGGAGGTCGATCTCGAAGCGATAGAGGCTGCTGCGGGAAAAAAGTGTTTCGCAATGCAGCAAAAACTCACCGGAAACCTCGGTTTTTTCGCCATATAGCTTGTAAGTCGGTATGGCAGCCATGGTCGCAGCATCCTTCGTTGATGGTCAAATAGTGCAAGTTTTGGATTGAAAAGTCCATTGAGCTGACGACCCGAAACGATCAATTTCTTGACCACGAGCAAATTCGGGAGGAATTCATGCGTACTCAAGTCGTCATTATTGGCTCAGGCCCCTCTGGCTTGTTGCTGGGACAATTGTTGCATCTCAAAGGCATAGAGACCGTCATCATCGACCGTGTTGGCCGCGACTATATTCTTGGTCGGGTCCGCGCCGGCGTGCTCGAACAGGGCATGGTGGGCATGCTGGAAAAGGCCGGTGCTGCCGATCGCCTCCATCGCGAAGGTCTGCCGCATGACGGTTTTTCGCTGGCATTCGATGGGCGTGATCACCGCATCGATCTTTTCAATCTGACCGGCGGCGACCGGGTTATGGTCTATGGCCAAACCGAAGTGACCCGCGATTTGATGGACCAGCGCGACGCTGCCGGTGCTTTGACCATCTACGATGCCGCAAACGTTGAACCGCATGATTTCTCGGGCGAAAGCCCCTATGTCACCTATGAAAAAGATGGCGTAAGCCACCGGATCGACTGCGATTTCATCGCTGGCTGTGACGGGTTCCACGGCGTTAGCCGCAAATCCGTGCCCCAGGGCGCAATCAAGGAATTCGAGCGGATCTATCCTTTTGGCTGGCTGGGTGTGATGGCCGAGGTGCCACCTGTGGCCCATGAACTGATCTACGCCAACCATCCGCGTGGCTTTGCGCTGTGTTCCATGCGGTCTAACACCCGTAGCCGCTACTATGTGCAGTGCCCGCTGGACGATAAGGTTGAAGACTGGAGCGATGACCGGTTCTGGGATGAGTTGCGCCGTCGCCTTCCGGCAGAACATGCCGAAGCCATGGTGACCGGGCCATCCTTCGAGAAATCGATTGCGCCGCTACGCTCTTTCGTCACCGAACCCATGCGGTTCGGTCGGTTGTTCCTGGCTGGGGACGCCGCGCATATCGTGCCACCAACCGGTGCCAAAGGGCTTAATCTCGCTGCCAGTGACATCCATTATCTCAGCGAAGGCCTGATTGAATTCTATGGCGATAAGTCGAGTGCCGGGATTGATGATTATTCGGTACGGGCGCTGGCTCGCGTGTGGAAGGCTGTGCGGTTCTCATGGTGGATGACCACCATGATGCACCGTTTTCCTGATACCGGCGATTTCGGGCAGCGCATTCAGGAAGCCGAGCTGGATTATCTCGTTCATTCTCGTGCGGCGTCTACGTCATTGGCTGAAAACTATGTCGGCTTGCCTTACTGATCAGGCGATCAAGGCATAATGGCTGCTGCCGCATCACGGATTGCTTGCATAAGCAGTGATTGCGGCAGCGTTGCCATGGCATCGGCGCGGACGGTCAATCCGACCGGGCCGCGCGTCGGGGAGCAGTCTATCGGAAGGGCGCAAATCGTCCCTTCTGCTATGTCGCCCGCCACGACACCCTCGGAAATGACCCAGACGGCATCGCTGATTTTCAGAAAGGCGCGACCGAAGGAATCGGAGACCGTTTCGATCTGGTTGGGCAGGGTGGCAACGCCGTTGGCGATCAGGAAATAGTCAACCAAGGGACGGATGATCGAGTTGCGGGTCGGCATCAGTACCGGAAAATCACGCATCCGCTCAAACGGCGCCGTTTCTCCCGTCAACAACGGATGGCCCGCCCGGACGACGAAAACCACGGGTTCTGAATAGAGATGCTCGAAGGAAAATCCCGCCATTTTCTCCGGTGCCGCCAGCCTTCCGACCACGAGATCCAGTTCTCCAATGCGCAATTGTTCGAGCAGAACCGAGTTGTCGCCGGTGACGATCTTGATCGGGCTTCCGGTGTTCTCCGCCAAGAACGCCGTCATGGCTTGGGGCATGATGCGGGTGGCAACAGTTGGTAGCGCGCCGACCCGCACCGGCGGCCCGGCTTTGGCGGCCTCCTGCGAAACCGAATCAACCGCATGACGCAGAGCAGCCAGCGTTGCGCCCGCATGACGCAGAAAGACCTCACCATAGCGAGTGATGCGGATGCCGCGCCCCTCGCGCTCAAACAGGCTGACGCCTAAGATTTCTTCCAGCTCACGAACCGTTTTGGTCACAGCGGGTTGGCTGACATGCAGCAGATTGGCGGATTTCACCACGCTTTTTTGCCGCGCAACCTCGACAAAGGTCTGAAGATGACGAAATTTGATGCGCTGATCGATCATAACTCTCATAACCCACAGGTTATCATTGGTGGCGATAATGTCATTTTACTTAACCGATTGGCTGCTGCAAGATCGCTTTCGGAGGATAAGTGATGAAATTTCTCAAGACGACGGACGCAGTTATTCATTACCACGCGATTGGCCTGGAGAGTGACAAGCCGGTGATTGCGTTTGCCAATTCACTCGGCACCGATTTCCGGATCTGGGACGAGGTAATCGAACGCCTCAAGGATCGGTTCGCCTTTGTGCTGCATGACAAGCGCGGTCATGGCCTGTCGGATCTCGGAAATCCTCCCTACTCAATGGCGACACATGTCGATGACATGGCCACACTGTTGGACCATCTTTCGTTGAAACAGGTGATTGTCGTTGGGCTTTCTGTCGGCGGTCTGATTGCCCAGGGCCTTTATGCCAGCCGGCCCGATCTGGTGCGGGCGCTTATTCTCAGCAACACCGCCCATAAGATCGGCTCTGCCGAAATGTGGAACACCCGCATCGCGACCATTCAAAACAACGGCATCGGAGCCTTGCTTGAACCGATCATGGAGAGATGGTTCACGGCGCCGTTCCGCACGACGGATAATTCGGTCTATTCGGGGTGCTGCACCATGTTGCTGCGCCAGTCAGCAGAAGGTTATTGCGGCACTTGCGCTGCGCTGCGCGATGCCGATTTCACGGAGCAGGCATCGGCCATCGCCGTTCCCACGCTTTGTGTCGTTGGCGACCAAGATGGGTCTACGCCGCCGGCTCTGGTGCAATCGCTTGCGGCCTTGATTGCCGGTAGCCGGTTTTCTGTCGTGGCTGACGCGGGCCATATTCCCTGCGTTGAGCAACCGGACGCCTATGTGGCGACCTTGCTGCCGTTTTTGGATGAGTTGGCCTAACCAAAAAACAACAAACGACATCGTCGCGGAGACAGAGCGGACATGACGGATAAAACAGACACAGCATCAGAGGCACATCGGCGCGGTATGAAAACCAGGCGATCCGTGCTTGGCGACGCCCATGTGGATAGGGCAACAGCGGCGGCAACCGCCTTCGATCAACCCTTCCAGACGCTGATTACCGAAAGCGCCTGGGGAACGGTGTGGTCTGGTGAGCAGTGGACGAAACGCGAGCGCTCTATGGTGACGATTGCGCTGCTGGCCGCACTTGGTCAGGACGAGGAAGTGGCCATGCATATTCGCGCCACGGTCAATACCGGGGCAACCCGCGAGGATATACGCGAAGCGCTGATGCATGTGGCGATCTATGCGGGCGTTCCGGCCGCTAACCATGCGTTCAAGATTGCCAAGGGCGTTTACGCGCAGATGGATGCCGATGCAGCCTCAGCCTAACCGGCATCAGGAAGGCAGCAACGGAGAAACTTGAGGAGGAAAGATATGAAGAATTCCCTGCCGGAAACCGGGCCATTTTTTGCCCGTGACCGGGATATGCATCCGCCGGCCTATGCCCCTTGGTACAAGACCAGCGTGCTGCGTTCGCCGCAGCGGGCGTTGATTTCGCTTGAGGGTACCAAGAGCGAAATTACCGGCCCGGTCTTCGGGCACGGCCTGTTGAACGAGACCGATAACGATCTGATCCTAAACTATGCAAAACCGGGCGAAATGGCGATTGGTCAGCGCATTCTGGTGCATGGCCGGGTGCTGGACGAGCGTGGGGTCGGTGTAAACGGCGCTTTGGTTGAATTCTGGCAGGCCAATGCCGGTGGGCGTTATCGCCACAAGAAGGAAACCTATCTGGCGGCGCTCGATCCGAATTTCGGCGGGGTAGGGCGTACCATCACCGACGAGAACGGTTATTACTGGTTCAAGACCATCAAACCCGGTGCGTATCCCTGGCCGAACGGCGTCAATGATTGGCGTCCGGCGCATATTCATTTTTCCATTTTCGGCCATGGGTTTGCCCAGCGGTTGATCACTCAGATGTATTTCGAAGGTGATCCGATGATCTGGCTGTGTCCGATCGTCAAAACCATTCCGGATGAAGAGGCGATCAAGCGTCTGGTGGCTCCGCTGGATATGAATGCGGCCATCCCGATGGACATGCGCGCCTATAAATTCGATATCGTCTTGCGCGGACGCCGCTCCACACTGTTTGAGAATCGCAAGGAGGGCAACTGATATGGTGCAGCCACTCGGTTATCTGAAGGAATCGCCTTCGCAGACGGCGGGTCCGTACGTGCATATCGGTTGCACACCGAATTTCTCCGGCATTGAAGGGGTCTTCAAAGAAGATCTCGGGTCTGGTCCGCTTTATAACGACAAAACCCGTGGTGAACGCATCACCATTCGCGGTTTCGTTTATGACGGCGGCGGGAATGCGCTGAAAGACGCGCTGATCGAAATCTGGCAGGCCGATAGCGATGGGCTTTATAACAGTCCGTCGGAAACCGGCGGCAAGGCCGATCCGAATTTCCTCGGTTGGGCTCGTTGTCCAGGTGATATGGCAACCGGGGAATTCGTGTTTCATACCATCAAGCCGGGCAAGGTTCCCTTTGCCGGAGGCCGATGGATGGCGCCGCATGTGACCTTCTGGGTCGTGGCACGCGGGATTAATATCGGCTTGCAGACACGCATGTATTTCCCGGAGGAAGAGGCAGCTAATGCTGAAGATCCGCTTCTGGCGCGTATTGAGCACAAGGTACGGGTTCCGACACTGATTGCCAAAAAGCAGGGCAATGACTACGTGTTCGACATTCACCTGCAAGGTGAAAACGAAACTGTGTTCTTCGATATTTGATTGGTAACATGAGCATTTCTCCTTTCGAACACCCCTTCCTCTCCGGCCTGTTTGGCGATGAGGCCTTTTCTGCCTTGTTTGCCGAGCAGGCAGATATTGCGGCCATGTTGTCCTTTGAGGCGGCGCTGGCCACGGCTCAAGGTGAGGCCGGGGTGATCGAAGTGGGGGATGCCACGGCGATCCAGGCGGGCCTCGCCCGCTTCACAGCGGATCTCGATGCCTTGAAAACGGCCACGGCACGCGATGGCGTGGTCATTCCCGAATTGGTCGGCCAGATGCGCAAAGCTGTCGGCGGGACAAGCGCTGCAAAGCTGCATTTCGGTGCCACCAGTCAGGATGTCATCGATACCAGCCTCGTGCTGCGCCTGAAGATGGCGGCGGAACACCTTGATGAGCGGTTGGCGGCATTGATTGTCGGGTTTGAACAGCTCGATGCGGCATTTGGACAAAATGCGCTGATGGGCCATACCCGCATGCAAGCGGCCATCCCGATTACCGTTTCAGACCGGATCGCCGCTTGGGCTGGACCTTTGCAACGACACCAAGCCCGTCTGCGAGTTTTGCTCGCCGATGGTTTTGCCTTGCAATTTGGCGGTGCTGCCGGAACATTGGAAAAGCTCGGCGATAAAGGCCCTGCGGTGCGCGCCCGACTGGCTGAACTGCTTGGCCTTGAGGATGCGCCCCAATGGCATAGCCAGCGCGACCGGATCGTTGCCTTTGCCGATCTCCTGTCAATGATCTCAGGCAGCCTTGGTAAATTCGGCCAGGACGTGGCGCTTCTGGCGGAAATGGGTGGAGAAATTCAATTGACCGGCGGCGGCGGCTCCTCGGCCATGCCGCATAAGCAAAATCCGGTCGGGGCTGAAACGCTGGTGACGCTTGCCCGTTTCAATGCCGTCCAGATCGCTGGCCTGCATCAAAGCCTTGTGCATGAACAGGAGCGGTCCGGCGCTGCCTGGGCCTTGGAATGGTTGCTGCTGCCGCAGATGGTTGTGGCGACAGGGGCCGCCACAAAAACCGGTCTGCAATTGATCGTTGCCATTGCCCGGCTTGGCAAATTGGCCTGATATCAAGCGGAAAAACGATGTCCGTCGATTGCAAGGGCGATTATCTCGTCACATCAATCACCACCCGGCCACGGGTTTTTCCAGCAAGGATCGCCTCAGCCAGCGCGGGTAAATTGGACATTGGTTCGATGGTTGTCATGGCTGCGAGGTGGTCGCGGTTGAGGGTTTTATCGAGAAACTCCCAGGCGCGGATGCGTTTTTCCATCGGCGTCATGACGGAATCGATACCCAGCAGGGCCACGCCACGCAGAATGAACGGCATGACTGTAGCAGGCAGGTCGGCGCCGCCCGCCAGGCCGCAGGCTGCGACAGCGCCATTGTAAACGGTTTGGGCGATGACATTGGCAAGTGTGGTTGAACCAACGCTATCGATGGCACCGGTCCAACGCTCTTTTTGCAAGGCGCCGGCCTTTTGCGCCAACTCGGCACGATCCACGAACTGGCTGGCCCCAAGCGCTTTCAGGTAATCATGGGTCTCAGGCCTGCCAGTGGATGCCGTCACCTGATAGCCCTGCGAAGCCAAAAGGCTGACGGCCATGGAGCCAAGGCCGCCGCCAGCCCCTGTTACCAGAACCTCGCCACTCCCCGGCTGGATTGCGCTCCAATCCTCCAGAGCCAGCACGGCGAGGGCCGCGGTATAGCCAGCTGTGCCGATGGCCATTGCTTCCTGCAAGGAAAACCCTTCGGGCAAACGCAGCAACCATTCCGGCTTGACCCGCTGGTAGCGGCTATAGCCGCCGCCTTCGGTCTCGGTCATGCCAAACCCGTTGACGATCACGCGGTCACCTGGTTTCCAACCCGGCGAGCGCGACTCCACCACGGTTCCGGCAAGATCGGCACCGGCGATGATGGGGGTGCGCCGGGCAATCCGACCGGTGCCTGTAAAGGCCAATCCGTCCTTGTAGTTCAAGGTCGAATAGGAAACTTCCACCAGCACATCGTGATCGGCCAGATCGGCCAGTGTCAGTTGCCGAAAGACGCCTTTTGGCTTGCCGTCAACGGTATCGATGACGATTGCGGTGAATGGTTCGGTCATGATTGTCTCCTCACTATCAGTGCCGTGGAATCTGCCATGTCCAGTCCGGCGTGGCTACTGTCGATTCGTCTAAGCTGGTTGGGACATGAATGGGCAAACCAGCGGCATTCCTTCGAGAAGGATGAAGAATGGGGTGTGGCCCATCGCTGTGCCTCTCGCCGGACGAATAAAATGCGTCCGCAGGCCTATCCGAGGCGAAAAAAGATCTGACTGCGATTATCCCCTGTTTTCAAGGCGCTGAGGGCGGGCTTTGATCTGTGCTCTTCCAGTCACGCATTGAAAAACAATGGGTTATACGCGGGGTTTCGCAAGGTTTCGCCCAGTTATGATGCGGCTTGGAAAGGAGTGATTAACCTTTATTTTTTACTTCTATAGGGGACAAGAGCCATTCCAAATGAACTGTTAGGCATCATGCGCGTTCCAACACAGAATAGTCCCCGTTCTTCCGATCAGTCCGGTCATGACGATCCGCAGTCTGGCGCGGTGTCTTCATCCGATCAGGGCCGTCAGTCCGGTCCGAATGGACCGCTTGAGCCTTGGCAGTCGGCCTTCGTCTTGGGGCCGAATGTGCGGTTTACCCGTACGCCGGAAGCCGCCATCAACAAGCGCCGGGAAGCTGAAGCGGCAGCCGAACAGGCGGCAGTCGTTGCAGCCTTGCAGAAGGCTGTCGATCAGGCTCGCGTGTCTACGCCTATGGTCTCCGTTTCCCCCGATCTGGCGTCGACCACGGCGATGCCTGCCTCTATCCCTCCTGAGTCCGCAGCGCAGAATACGGGCTTTTTCGGATTGCCGAAGACGGGCAGTCCGTTGATCGTCCCGCGCCGTGCGCCGCCGCCAAGGCCGGTGAATGCGCGCCCGCCGCGGCCCGTTGCCGATGTGTCAGTGGCTGAACCTGTTCAGGAACATGAGGCTGCTCAAGCTGAGGTGGTTCAAGTGCCACAGATCGTTATCGCTCCACAATTTTCGCCGGAGACACTGGTGCGGCCCTTGCCGAACGCGCAGAAAGCCGAATCTATCGGTGCGGAACTGCCGCAATTGCCTGAGGCGCTGCGTTTGCGTCAGGCGGCGGCAGCCATGCGCATGGCAGAGAATATCGAATTGAACCTGCGCAATGAGAGCCTGTTGGTGGCTGCTGCTGCCGAAATTCCAGCCGATCTAGGGCAGGCGGCGACTGCGGTCGCTACAGCGCAGTTGTCGGTGTCCGATTTTGCGTTTTTTGAAATGCTCGCCGTTCCCTTTGATCTTCCCGTCGAGGTGGAGGCTCCCCAGGTTGCTTTGGCGCCGGTATGGGCGCCCATTCCCGCAAAGGAATCTGTATCGCAGCCGGTTAGTGGCTCGGTGGCAGCGCTTTATAGGGAAATCCGGGTGCGCCATGGTGCGGAACAGGCGATTTCGGTGCCTGCTCCTGCCATCGTTGTCGATGAGAATGCCGAGCAGCCCGTTCCGGCTGAGCCAGTCATGGAGCAGACAGTCGAACTCGCCGCAGAGCCTGAAATTGTCGTTGATGTAACGGAAGCGGCTCCTGTCGATCTCGTCCCTTGGGAAGAGCCGGTCGAGCCCGCTGAGGTTGTTCAAGCCTTGTCGTTTGTTGAAGCTCAACCGATCGTTTTGGCACCGGTGGCAATTGCTCGTCCCATTTCGGAAACCATTCGGGCCAATCGTGCCATTGGCGGCCTGGAAATGAACCGTCATCATCCGTTCGATGGTGATTTCGTTTTCCCGTCGATCAGCCTGTTGCAGGAACCGCCGGCTGCTCGCGCCGAAGCCATGTTGCCGGAAGCCCTGGAGCAGAGCGCCGGTTTGCTGGAAAGCGTGCTGGAGGATTTCGGCATTCGCGGCGAGGTCATCGACGTGCGCCCCGGCCCTGTCGTAACGCTGTATGAATTCGAACCGGCCCCGGGCATCAAATCATCGCGGATTATCGGCCTTGCTGATGATATCGCTCGCTCAATGTCGGCGCTTTCGGCCCGTGTTGCTGTTGTACCCGGTCGCAATGTCATCGGCATCGAATTGCCCAATGCCGTGCGCGAAACCGTTTATCTGCGCGAACTGATCGAATGCGAGGATTATTGGGAAAGCCGGTTCAAGCTGGCGCTTTGCCTCGGCAAATCGATTGGCGGCGAACCTGTTATCGCTGAACTCGCCAAGATGCCACATCTTCTGGTGGCAGGCACGACGGGTTCAGGCAAGTCCGTTGCGATCAACACGATGATCCTGTCGCTGCTCTACCGGCTGAAGCCGGAGGAATGCCGGTTGATCATGGTTGACCCGAAAATGCTGGAACTGTCTGTTTATGATGGCATTCCGCATCTGCTGACCCCTGTCGTGACCGATCCGAAAAAGGCCGTCATGGCGCTGAAATGGGCGGTTCGCGAGATGGAAGACCGTTACCGCAAGATGTCGCGGCTCGGCGTGCGCAATATTGATGGTTATAACGCTCGCGCCGCCCAGGCTCGCGAAAAGAACGAGGTCATTACCGTCAGCGTTCAGGTCGGTTTTGATCGCCATTCGGGCGAGATCCTCTATGAGGATCAGGATCTCGACATGTCGCATATGCCTTATATCGTCATCATCGTCGACGAAATGGCCGACCTGATGATGGTGGCGGGCAAAGAAATTGAAGGCGCGATCCAGCGTCTGGCGCAGATGGCGCGTGCAGCGGGCATTCACTTGATCATGGCGACCCAGCGGCCGTCGGTTGATGTCATCACCGGCACGATCAAGGCGAATTTCCCGACCCGGATTTCCTTCCAGGTGACATCCAAGATCGATAGTCGCACCATTTTGGGCGAGCAGGGTGCGGAACATTTGCTGGGCCAGGGCGATATGCTGCACATGGTTGGCGGTGGCCGGGTCTGCCGCGTCCACGGTCCGTTCGTCTCGGATGCCGAAGTCGAGCAAGTCGTGGCGCATCTGAAGACACAGGGCCGTCCTGAATATCTCGGCACGGTGACTGAGGAAGACGGCGGCGAACCCATGGCCAGTGCACCGGCCGTTGAAGAGACCTATGATCGTGCCCCGGTTGGCGGTGGTAGCGAAGAGAGCGACGAGGTCTACGAAAAGGCCGTCAAGGTGGTGCTGCGGGACCAGAAATGCTCGACATCCTACATCCAGCGTCGCCTGTCGATTGGCTATAACCGCGCCGCTTCACTGGTGGAACGCATGGAGCGAGAAGGTCTGGTCGGTCCGGCAAACCATGTCGGCAAGCGGGAAATTATCGCCGGTTCTTCATCTGAACCAGTTGGTAGTGGCATTGGTTTTGATGACGTCGATTGACGCGAGAGACCGATGACGACTGCGTCACTCCTGATGATGGAGATGATTAGAGTTTGTCAGGGAAAAGTGGAACCCGGGTTTCCGGAAAAGCCAAACGAAAACAAAAGAAACAAGACTCTGTCTGGTTCAATCTGAACCTGACAGAGTCTAGGCGCATAATAGATACCAACGCCGTGCCTCTGCTAGGGGCATGGCGTTTTGCATTTTAACGGCTATTCGGACCGGATTATTCGCGCGGCAGGACGTGGGCGCTGCCGATGACGGTCAAATAAGACAGATCTCCTGGCCTTGGCAGATCAAGGCGTGACATCCTCACGGAAAGGGGCGACATTGCCACATCGTTACCCTGCAGTTGCAAGGTCACCGTTCCACTTGCGCCTGAAAACTCGACATCCAGCACCCGCACTGGTCTGCTTGCATCTGTCATTGCCGGTTTGATGCAGATCTGCTCCGGTCGTAACATGATATCGCCGTTGCCAGTGTTGGCACACTCCACCGGGATCGTTCCAAGCACGCAAGTGGCTTTCCCAGCTGATAAGACTGCTGGGAGAACGATGGCTTCGCCAAGGAAAAGGGCTGTTTGGCGGTCAATCGGTCGCTCGTAAAGCTCTCTGGGCGCGCCAGCCTGCACCAACTTGCCATCACGCAATACAGCAAGCTGATCCGCGAAGGATAGTGCCTCTGTCTGGTCGTGGGTGACAAGAATGGTGGTGATCCCGGCGGCGGCCAGCAGTTTTGACACTGCCTTGCGCATGGTTTCTCTCAAGCCGGTGTCGAGTGCTGAAAACGGCTCATCCAGCAACATCAGTCGCGGTTGACGGCCAAGGGCGCGCGCCAACGCCACCCGTTGCTGTTGGCCGCCTGAGAGTTGATGAGGACGCCGGGTTAGCATGGTGGGATCGAGTTCGACCATTTCGGCCAGATTGCTGATCCGCTCAACGCGATTCTTCAACCCGCGTTCAAAGCCGAAGCCGATATTGTCGGCAACACTCAGGTGGGGAAAAAGCGCGCCGTCCTGAGAGACGATGCCGATGCCGCGTTTATGGGCTGGCTGCATGAAGCCCGGCTCGGCTTGAAGGGCGCCGCCAAGGCTGATCCGGCCCGCGTCCGGCATTTCGAAGCCAGCGATCAACCGCAAAAGTGTGGTTTTCCCTGAGCCAGAAGGGCCGACGATGGCGGTGCGACTGCCTGCGGGAATAGCCAGCGAGACATCGTTCAACGCCTGCACATGACCATACTGTTTGCTGACGGATTGAATATCGAGAAAGGTCATTGGCCAGCCGTGCGTTTGGATTGCGACTGCAAAAGCAGGGTAAGGGGCAGGGAGAGGACCACCATCATCAAGGCGAAGGGAGCCGCTGCCACATAGTCGATTTCGCTGGTCAGTGACCAGAATTTGGTGGCAAGTGTGTCGACCCCGTTGGGCGCCAGCATCAGCGTTGCGGTCAGTTCATTGGTGATGCCCATGGCAACCAGCGCGATACTTGCGGCGGCGCCCGGTGCTGCCAACCGCATTGTTGTCAGCCAGACCGCTCGGGTCGGACTTTTACCAAGGCTCATGGCGGCCCTTTCCAGTTCCACCGGAGCCTGCGAAATGCTGGAGCGCAAACCCACCATGGCACGCGGCAGGAAAAGCAGGATATAGGCAGCGATGAGCGTGGCGAATGTTTGGTAGAAAGGCAGCGCTACCCGCACCGTGATGGTCACCAGCGCCAGCGCCACGACGACGCCGGGCAGAGAGCCGACATAATAATGGCAGGCCTCCAGCAGCTTTTGCAGGCGTCCCGGTGCGCGCACCGACAGCCAAGCCATTGGCGCTGCGGCCAGCATCGAGAGTATGCCGCCGGTCAGTGCCAGCACGATGGTTTCGACGAAGGCTGCGCCGACCATGTCATTCTGCCAGACACGCAAACCGCCAATATAGAGCCACCGCAGCAGCGTATAGACAGGCACGCCAAGCGCCAGAACCGTTACGGTGAGCAGCAGCAGCAAGGCTGGAACGACAAAGCCGCCCAACTCGTGGCGCGGAGACGGCCGGATGGCGCCAGAGCCGACGCGTGCATAGCGTTCGCTGCCGCGCAGAACTCCGTCAAGACCCAAGAGCAGCAAGCAGCAGAACACCAGAACGCCGCTCAGCATATTGGCGGCAGGGCTGTTATAGGCCGATTGAAACTGATCGACGATGGCGGTCGCAAAGGTGTCGAACCGGATCATCACGAACAAGCCGTATTCGGACAACAGGTGCAGCGCCACCAGCAATGCGCCCCCGAGAATGGCCAGACGCAATTGCGGCAAGACCACGCGGAAGAAGACCTGCCATGGTCCAAGGCCGAGCGAGGCTGCTGCATCCTCTATGGCCGGATCGAGCCGGCGAAGAGAGGCGGCGACGGGTAAGTAGAGAAACGGGAAATACGCGAGCACCGAAATGAACACCGCGCTCCACAGCCCATGCATACCGGGGGAAATGCCGATCCAGGCATAGCTGTGCACAAAAGCTGGAACAGCAAGTGGCGTCACCATCAGCCAGGACCAAAGCCCGGCCCAGGGCAGGCGTGTCCGCTCAATCAGCCAGGCGAGGGCTACGGCAAGCACGATGGTAATGGGAATGGTTGCCGCTTCCAGCAGGACCGTGTTGATCAGCAGATCGCCGACACGACCGCGAAAGACCAGGGCCTTCACCGTCTCCCAGCCGACATCGACCGTCACCCAGGCGATAAAGCCAAGTGGCACAAGGCTGAAGGCGGCGACGATTCCTGCAATCGCCAGAAGACCGATATGCCCGGCAGGCCGGTGCTGGCGCCCTGCCGTCATCCCTGTCTGCGCTTTGGGCGCTGTTCGCCTATTGTCCTGCAACAACGGTATTCGATCTTCTTGTTATGGCAATATCGATGCGGGCGTGTCTGGAAAAGTCAAATTGACTCTAAAAAAGGCAATCGCCGATTGGCGATTGCCCTAAGCCTTTCTTGAGGGAAAGACAATAGTTTCGAAGTGAAGGCGACGTCTGGCAACCGACCGGGCCGGTTGCCGTAACGCGTGCCGACTGCTTTAGAGAATAGCTGGATTAGAGAATCCCGGCCGCCGTCATCATTTCAGTGACCTTCTTGCTGTTCAGCTTGGTCGGCTCCACCTTCGGTGCATCCAAATCCTTGATCGGGACGAGCTTGGCATTCGATTCAGCACCCTTGCCGACTGCATATTCATAAGACGTGCCGGTTTTCAGGATCGCCTGGCCTTCCTTGCTGGTGATGAATTTCAAGAAGGCCTGGGCATCCTTCATATGTTGGGTGGACTTGATGATGCCGCCGCCGGAAATGCTGAGAAAGGCGCCCGGGTCCTGATGCTTGAAATAATGCAGTGCCACGTTGCCGCTGTTTTCTGCGGTCTTGGCCTGATCGCCGAACCAGTAATAATGATAGATCACCGCGCCTTCGACTTCACCGGCGTTCACGGCCTTCATGGCAACGCTGTTGCCCTTGTAGAAGGTCGCATTTTCCTTCAAGGCCTTCAGCCACTTGGCGGTCGCTTCCTCACCCTTCAGCTCCAGCAGGGCGCTGACGATGGCCTGGAAATCCGCACCTGATGGAGAGGCCGCCCAACGGCCTTTCCACGCCGGATCGGCAAGATCGAGCAGGGACTTTGGCAGCTTATCTTCGCTGAGCTTGGTCTTGTCATAGGCAAACACCGTGGAGCGGGCGGCGATGCCGATCCATTGGCCATTGGCTGGACGAAACTCTTCCGGCACTTGCGCCAGGGTATCGGCATCAACAGGAGCAAACAGGCCAGCTTGATCGACCAGCGTCATGGCTGGCGAATTTTCCGTCAGAAACACATCGGCTGGTGAGGCTTCGCCTTCCTGCAAGAGCTGATTGGCAAATTGCATGTCGCTGCCCTGGCGCATCGTCACCTTGATGCCCGTCTGCTTGGTAAAGGCCTCGACCCATTCCCGGCCTAGGCTTTCGTGCTGGGCATTGTAAACCACAATGCCGTCGCCGTCGGCGGCGAAAGCCGGCACAATTGCAGTCGTGGCGAAGAGGGCGGAAAGAACAGCCATAGCGCGGAGGTTGGAAATACGAGAGATTTTCAAGTCAGTCTCCTTGTCGAAGGGCAGAAGGAAGTTACAAATCTGGACCTTGGTTAGGTAAGCTGAGTATTAAAGTCAAGTTACTCTCGGTTGGGAAGTGTGTGGCCGCTGAACGGCTTAGCTGTATCCGGCGCCTAAAACGACTGTTGGATACGCCTATGGCCGTGGGAATGAAGGGCTCGATGCCCTTTTATCGCACGCTATCGCATTATGGGTGCAACCGGTTCTGCGTTCCGGATCACAACGAATTGTAATGTGGAGAACGGAAACGTTGATTTGGGAGGGCTAATCCAGACGCCTATCAAGGCGCGTTGGCGGCCTTTGCGGATAGGGTTGAGGCCGCAGCAGCATCACTGATTGTCGTTCCATCGGAGCGTACGACGACAGCATTGGAAGCGAGATTGAGCCCTGCGGCCTTGAAGGCGGCGAGTAGACGCTTGATACCTTCGCGCTTGATCAGGCTGGGATTGCCGGGCCGGCAAGTGAACTTGAAGCGGATGACCATGGAATTCTCATTGACCTCCTGTATGCCCTGCATTTTGAGAGGTATAAGAAAATCACCCGCAAATTCCGGCTCTTCCAGCAGTGACAGACCGACTTTCTTGGCCGTCTTGCGGATCATTTCCAGATCGGCGTCGCGGTCGAAGCGCAATTCGAATTTAATCGTGCCCCAATCGCGACTGTAGTTGGTAACGGCGGCGATCTGGCCAAAAGGTACTGTATGCACAGGCCCATTGTGGTGGCGCAAACGAACGGAGCGCAGGGAAATCTGCTCGACAGTGCCCTGTAGCTTGCCAACATCGATATATTCATCGATCCTGAAGGCGTCTTCCGCCAGGAAGAATATGCCGGAAACGACATCCTTGACGAGCGCTTGCGATCCGAAAGAGACGGCAAGGCCAAGCACGCCGAAGCCTGCGAGAAGCGGCGCGACATTGACGCCGAGTGAGGACAGGATGACCAGAAGTGCGACGGCGAGCACCGCGCCCATAACCAGATTGCGCACGACAGGCAGAACTGTCGACAACCGGCTGGTGGTTTTCTGTTCGCCATCATCCTCGTGACCCGGCAGTTTGACGGTATTGACCGGGGATATGGTCTCGAAAAACTTCCAGAGGAAACCGCAGACAAAGGCGCTACAGACAATGGTAATCCCAAATTGCTGTAAATGGTTCAGCCAGTAGGAGGCATCCACCCCGGCATTGGCCAGAAGCGGTTGCCACAAGATGACGGTGATATGAATTCCGATCAGCCAGATTGCCCCGGAAAACGGGATGCGCAAGGCCCAGAGCAGGACCGAATGGAAGCCCGGACCATAGACGGCTTCCCGTCGTATTGCCAGATATTGAAACAAGCCTGAGACACCGCGATGCAGGATGGGAATCAGTATGAACACTATCTGGCTGATGCCCGACACGCGCACCCAGAGGACGTTTTGAGCCGTGCCGGCGACCAGAAGACCGAGCAGCCATATAATTATTGTGGAGACGATGTAGAAATTGGCGATGAGATTGCCGGTAATACGCTGCCATCCGTTGGCATGGCCGGAATGAGAATTGGCGATGTCGCTCCGTCCGACGATAAACCAGACCAGCAGATAGGCGGTGATGATGGTGGAGCTGAGGAACAGCCAGCCATCCACCGCCATCGGGGCAAGCCCGCGGGCATCGGCCAGACTGAGGCTGCTATGGGTAAAGCCGGACAGAAAGCCGAAGCCCACCATCATTTTTAAATGCCAGGACGGGTCGGCAATATCGAATAACGGTTCGAAACCATTGATCCTGGCAAAGAGCAGGCGTCCGAAACTGGCAAAAATCGCTGTGGTCATGGCAATGTGAATGAAGCCGGAGGTGACCTCCTTGCCAAATGAGCCGGAGACCATGCCCATATGGGCGCCATTGCGCGCCAAAACCACGAAGATGACCACCGCAAGTAGATCTCCCGCGAGCCGCAGTCCTGCCAATGAGACCTTGGCAACTAGCCCTCGGTCCGGCCTAAGACGGGGCATGAGCCTTGCGAACGCCATCAGGAACACGGCTGCTGTCGCGAGCCCGGCAACGATCGCGCTGGCGGCCGTCAGGCTGAGTTCCTTCATACCCGTTTGCTCTTCATGCAAAGATTGCATGCTGTTGCTAAACGCCGCTGGCAAGCTTTGTAGGCCGGTCAATGCGACGGTCCCGCCGCGCCGAAGGGCAGTTGCCACTTCCCCGTAGGCAGCCATCATCATGTCGGCTTCCATGGTGGCGGAACCCGTCTGCGCAGTTTGGGCAGTGGTTACTTCGGGTGACGGGGACGATACAGGGGTGATTGCGGGTAGGGCTTGCTGGTGCACTAGATTGTTCTGTTCCGCTGCAGCTTTGGCCGGACCCTTAGCGCTGTCTTGCGCGGCAACCCCTGACATTAATCCACTGAAGAGGCTTGTGAGGAGGATGGCGATGATCAGGCCGGTATGCCGGCACCTTGCGATAAGCTGTGTCATCTCTTCCCCCCGGCGTTTAGCCATCCGGCTATGCTATGCCTTGGGAAGTATTAGCGCGATTTTCTGAAAAATCAGCAAAGCCATCGCGATGCGATAGGAATTTTCATGCAAAAATGGCGCGAAACCGAGTCTCGCGCCATTTTCCAGTTATTAGGAGATGTTTACGGTGAAACGCATTGGCGGCGTGGGCCGTTATTGGGCTGGAACGTATTGTCCGAGGCCCGGTAGGACCGGTAGCGATTATAGCACCATTGAGTATGCGAGTTTCCACCTTGTGGCCGTGCGCTGAGAGCGCCGCCAATGATGGCACCTGCGGCCAATCCACCGATAATTGCGCCCGCATTGCTGCGGTTATGGCGACGGTGATATCTGTCACGATCATAGCGGTTATAGTTACGGCGCCCATCCCAATTGCGATCGCTATGGCGACGTGGTCCAGGAACATAGCGACGCTGGCGACGATCGTCAGCCCAACTATTTTCCGCGACCTGGACGCCGCCCTGTGCTGTGGCACCGGGAACACTCTGCGTCTGTGCAGGTTGCGAAAGCGATGTTGGTGCGGCGGATGCGCCAACCGGCGCCATACCTGTCAGCAGTGTCGCGGCTGACAGCAGAATTGCGGCAATTTTTTTCATTTCCTCACCTGTTTCCGTCTTTGATTTCACCCGTAAACTGTTTGCCAGCAAGAAAAGTTCCTTGGTCTGCGAGTTTAGGGTCTCGCATTTTAGGGAATATGCCGATGCATAAGGAATGGCGTCTTACCTCTAGGTGAAAAGCGTGCGTAAAACTCAGCTTTTCGGGAACAAAATCCTCTGTGGAGGCTTTATTGCGGACTTCACAAACGCGAGCGGTTCTCGATGAAATATGTTCTCCCAATTCTATTGGCCACAGCCATGCCAGCCATGGCCCAATCGCCGCAGCTCGAGCAGGCTTGTCATACGGTGCTGCAAAATTTTCTGATGAAGCCGGATGTGAAAATCGGCCAGACACAGAGCTTTCCTGAATTGACCCCTCCAGGAGCACGAATCAGCTTTTCCGAGCGACAGGATGTCGACGCCACGAAGATGGATGACGTCATCGATTGCGAGTTTCAAAAATCGACCGCACCTTTCGGTCTGACCAAATTCTGCATCTCCAGCACCTGCTATTCGCAAGGTGAGCGCGCCGACGACCGCCGCCGCCGTTTCGAGGAAATGCAGGCGTTGATGAACAGGAAGTAACAGCTCTGATGCATTTCCTTGAGGCGGAGCCGAGAGGATGGTGGCGTTTCAGAGCGTGGGTAAGCGCGCCCGACAAAAACCAATAAATCCAAACACAATTTTGAGGTGACATGACTCAACACGCTAGCAAACCAAGACGTCGCATGCAGATTTTCGTCGGCTCCCTTTTCATCATTGGCTGCCTTATCGGTGGCTACTATGTGATTGGCTATCATCCCGGTGAAGTGGAACCAGAAAACCCACTCAACAGCTCCAGCCAAACCAATCCGTAATCTTTTCTTTCAGCATCTGAGCGAGATGCTAGAAGTAGATATTTCAGATATATAAGCGAAAACAATGCATTGTCGTGCAGTCGCTCTTCGTCAATGACGTTTCTGAAATCATCCACTCTCGGCGCAACAGTCTTCCTTTTAGAAAGGGCGGCTGTTGCAGAAATACCGCAGTCAGTGCGTTTTATCCCAAAATTGCAAATCACTTATTGGCTTCAGAATCGAGTCGATCTAAAAACCATTTATGTTCAACACCAATCAGGGAGGCTTTATGGCATATTTTTCCACCTCCCCGGTGGCCAGCGCCAATTTCATGTTGGCAGGCGCCATCCGCAGTTAAGCTGCGTGTGCGTAACGGTCAGTCCGTTACCTTGTGTTGAATCCGGTTTGTCCGGGAATAGAATTTTCTCCCTCTAACGCCACTTTATCGCGTTTGCGCGCGGTTTCCATTCTATTCATATGTCGGAGCCGGCTCGCGCCGGAATTTTCCTATGGCTTTAGGTTATAAATCTCGCCGTGGCGGGGCATTTCGCAGCGTTTTCGGTTTCTGTGCGGTGCATTGGCGCCAGCAGCCGGGGCGTGTTGTCTTCATGCTGTTTGCCGTATTGCTTTCCACTTTGGCCGATGTGTTAACGCCACTGTTCTCCGGTCGTTTGGTTGACGCGGTCGTCTCCGGTCGCGCCGATGACAGCCTAGCCTGGGACAGCGCCATTGCCGCTTTCGCCTGGTTGATGGCGCTCTCTGCCGGAGCCGTCCTGCTGCGCCATGCAACGTTTACGGCCATCATCGGCTTTACGCTGCGCTCCATGTCGGACATTGCTGCCGATGCTTTCTCTCGCATTCAACGCTTTTCCAGCGATTGGCATGCCAATAGCTTCGCTGGTTCGACGGTGCGCAAAGTGACGCGCGGCATGTGGGCACTCGATCTGCTGAACGATACGGTTTTCGTGGCGCTGTTTCCCTCGCTGGTCATGCTGATCGGTTCCACAGTGCTGATGACGTGGCATTGGCCAATGATGGGCCTGTTGGTCGGGGTCGGGTCCGTTTGCTTCGTGTTGTTTACAGCAATCATGGCTCTGCGTTACGTTGCGCCAATGGCCAGCATGGCCAATAGTTGGGATACCAAGCTGGGTGGGTCTCTGGCCGATGCGGTGACCTGTAATGCTGTGGTCAAGGCCTTTGGTGGGGAAAGCCGTGAGGAAACCCGCCTGAGCTGGGTGCTGCAAAAATGGCAGGACAGGACGCGTCGCACCTGGACGCGCGGCACACTGAATGGCAGCCTGCAAGCAGCCTTGCTGATGGTGCTGCGCGGTGGGGTTTTGGGTCTGGCCCTTTGGCTATGGAGTGCTGGAAAGGCCAGCCCTGGTGACATCACTTTCGTGCTGACGGCCTTTTTCATCCTACAGGGCTATCTGCGGGAAATTGGTATGCATATCCGTAACTTGCAACGGTCAGTCAATGATATGGAGGAACTGGTTTTCCTGCATGGTCAACCCCTTGGCGTCGTGGATGTGGCCGGTGCAAAACCTGTTGTCATCGAACGCGGCAAGATCGAATTCGATCGGGTGTCCTTTCATTACGGCAATCATTTTGCGCCGCTCTACAAGGACTTTTCCGTTGTGATCCAGCCCGGTGAGAAGGTTGGGCTGGTTGGCCATTCCGGTTCTGGCAAGACGACGTTCATCAAGCTCATTCAGCGCTTGCATGACGTCAACGGTGGGGCGATCCGGATCGACGGTCAGGATATCGCACTCGTTGCCCAAACCTCGTTACGCCAGCAGATCGCCATCGTGCAGCAGGAGCCGATCCTGTTCCATCGCTCGCTTGCGGAAAACATCGCCTATGCAAGGCCCTCGGCCAGCCAGCAGGACATCGAAACCGCTGCAAGGCTTGCCAGCGCCCATGGCTTTATCGAGGCCTTGCCGAAGGGGTACGGCACGCTGGTCGGTGAGCGCGGCATCAAGCTTTCAGGTGGTGAACGCCAGCGGATTGCGATCGCCCGTGCCTTCCTTGCAGATGCGCCGATTCTTATTCTGGACGAGGCAACGTCAAGCCTGGATTCGGAATCGGAAATGCTGATCCAGGAAGCTATGGAACGGCTTATGCAAGGCAGAACCACCTTGGTCGTGGCGCATCGGTTGTCGACCGTGCGGGCGCTCGACCGGCTGCTGGTCTTCGATCACGGACGGATCGCTGAGGAGGGGACGCATGAGAGCCTGATCAGGATGAAGTCAGGCATTTACCGTGGTCTTTTCGAGCGCCAGGCGTTGGAGTTGACCAAGGGCATGGTCTTCGGAGAATAGGCTTTTCCAACGACAAAAATGCTTTGCGTCATACCAAGGGCCATTGAAAATGGCCCTTGGTATCAGGTCTGCCGCATAGCGTTGTGGCATTCCGACCGTGTGTCGCTATCGCCAGGCAATATCATGGTGATCCGCAAGCCTTTCGGCTTGACATTGCCGGCAAAGACCTTGCCGCCGTGCCGTTCGACGGCCGTCTTGGCAATTGCCAGGCCAAGACCGTATCCGGAGGCACTGCCGCTGCTGCCTGAACTGATAAAGGGGCGAAAAATACTTTCAAGGTCATCTTCTTTGACGCCAGGACCTTCGTCCGTGAAGGTGAGTGTCAGGCCATTCGGTGAAACGGTTGCCGAAATCCGGATTACTGTCGCTTCTCCGGTATATTTGATTGCGTTTCGCAAGACATTCTCGATGGCGCGATAGATAAGCTCTCCATTGACAGCGGCGACAAAACTGCCACTCCGCTGAAAGTCAATTGATACGGCTTTTTCCTGCGCTTCAAAAGTCGCGTCCTGAACAATCTCATCGAGAATATCGAGAATATCGATAACCAGGAGCTGATTTTCTTCATCTGTCTTGGAGGACAGCCTGGCCATGGTCAGGATCTCACCGACCAGCCTGTCCAGCCGCTCGATTTCATGATCCATGCGATCCAGCAGGCCGGGTAGGCGCCCTGGGTTCTTCCTCAGGATACCGGTAACGGCTTGCAGGCGTGACAAGGGTGAGCGTAGTTCGTGGGAAATATCATGAAACAGTCGTTCTCGGCTCTCATGCAGTTCCTGTAGGCGCATGGCGCTGATATCGAAATGCTGTGTCAGAATTCCGATTTCATCCTTTCGATTTTTGACAGGATCGTGGATGCGGATGCTGAAGTGGCCTTCTGCCAGCATTTTCAGCCCATGGCGAAGCCGCTCAATGGGTGTCAGCAGGTATTTCGTCAGCAGGTAAGCGGAAAACAGGCTTGCGACAAGGCCGATCAGCCAAGGCAACACAAGTGGCCAGTCATTGCTGATAGACGATTCATCGATAGTGAGGGTATAGCATTGGTTGGCGTAGGATATGGCAATGCTGCCTGGAAATTGATCCTTGGCGCAGGTTTGCGGGGCCGCTGCCGGCACTGCCTGGAGTTGGAAATGCCCATCGTCTCCTTTGGGTGTTATGCTGCGGATAAACGCCTGTGTCTCCTGCGGCCCGACCCGTTGGAGCATCTCGGCGATTTGCGCGGCAATGATCTCGTTCTGCACCTCAGCGATGCGCATATGCGGTGGCAGCTGGCCGTTGAACCGTGGAAGCGATATGCCCAGCATGGTTGTCAGCGTGATTGTCAGCCAGACAATGACGAAAAAACGCCAGAAAAGCCGAGGCATCAGCTATCCTGTAGCAGAATGTAACCCTGCCCCCGAACAGACTGGATCCAGCTTTGTCTGTCTTTTCTGAGGCCGAGTTTCTGGCGGATACTGCTGAGATGAACATCGATACGCCGGTCGAAAGGCGTCAGGGGCCTGCCGAATACGCTTTGGGAAATGTCATGTTTGGAAACGACCTTGCCGCCATTGCGAACCAGAAGCTCCAGGAGATTGTATTCCGTCCCGGTCAAGGCGAGAGCCTCACCATTGATATGCGCCTGCCTGCTTGTTGGATAAAGAACGAGTTCGCCGCTTTTGAGCGGTTGAGATGGGTGTTCGGGCGGTGTTTTACCGGTACGACGCAATATTGCCCGGAGCCGGGCGACCAGTTCACCTGGCGAACAGGGCTTGGAGACATAGTCGTCGGCACCGAGGTCTAGCCCGGTAATCCGATCCTTGTCATCCCCCCTGGCTGTCAGCATGACGATAGGAATTTCACTGGATTTTCGGATGTTCTGCAAGACATCGACACCATTCATGATCGGCATCATGACGTCGAGAACGATGATATCGGTCGCACCACTGTCGACAAAAGCAAGGCCCTTGGCGCCATCGTCTGTCGAGAGTACATCAAACCCTTCATCCGTCAGATATTCGCAAAGCAATCCGGTAAATTCCAGGTCGTCATCAATCAAAAGAACACGCGTCATTTTTCAGCTCTTCGTGGCGGTGGCCTGTTATAAGTGAAAATCGACCAAGGGGTTCAAGTTTTACATAAGTTTACGTGCTTATGGTAGATGTTGTGCAGACATGTGGTGGCTATTCATGCTCGTTTAGTGCCGCCATCATGTCACGGCGCATCGGATTGGCTCCAGCCGCCCATGACTGGGCTTGCAAATCAATCAGGCCGGACGGAAAATCGCATCTTTAACCCGCCGACTAGGCGCTTGCCCGACTCGTATCCATCATGAAAAGCCACTTGAAAAGTCTTGCCCATCGCGACCGCACCGAGACGAGCGACCGCCATCTGGCATTTTATCTGACCTTCATTGCCGGCGCGGCCAATGCCGGCGGCTTTATGGCGGTCGGTCAATATACCTCTCACATGTCGGGCATTGTCTCGTCCATGGCGGACAATCTGGTGCTGGGCGATTTAAAACTTTTGCTGATGGGGCTGCTCGCTCTTTGTTTCTTTCTTGCTGGCGCTGGCTTTTCCGCAATTTTGATCAATTGGGGCCGCAGACGAGATTTGAGGTCGGTCTATGCGCTGCCATTGGCGGTTGAGGCGTGGCTGATGGGTGTGTTTGCCCTTTCCGGGGCGATCAGTTTCAGCGAAAAGGGCGACGCGGTGGTGTTCGTCGTCATGCTTCTCTGCTTCATCATGGGCTTGCAAAATGCCATCATCACAAAACTCTCCGGTGCACGCATTCGAACGACCCACGTGACGGGCTTGGTTACCGATACCGGTATCGAACTTGGCAAGCTATTGTATTGGAACGGATACTCAAATGGTAAAGTCACATACCCACCGGTCCGGGCCGATTTAGCGAAGCTTTGGCTGCTGGTGCGCATGGTTGGATTATTTTTCGGCGGCGGCGTGGTCGGGGCTATCCTGTTTCAACGAATCGGCGTTTCCGCAGCGGCGTTTCTGGCGATACCTCTGGCGGTTGCCGCTCTCTACCCGATGCTTGAGGACTATTCCTCCCAAAAGCAGCGCTGAAGGCAAATCCGGTCCGCATGTTGTGTCATTGACGCGCTGTAAAGTGGTTGACGTTCCTGTTCGGCTGGATATAACGCCTGCCAGAGATTCTGTTGAAAACCAGACAGAGTCTGGATGTCGGAATACGGCGTCGGGCTTAGGAAGAGTGTCCGAGTGGTTTAAGGAACCGGTCTTGAAAACCGGCGTGCGGGAGACCGTACCGTGGGTTCGAATCCCACCTCTTCCGCCATGCTGAAAAAAAGATCAATAAAATCAGATAGTTACAAGCAAAAGTGTCAAACCTTTGGGTTGGGTTTGACACTTTATGTTCTACTTTTACCCCCGCCTTGAAGGTGAGGGGCGGCTTGTGTGGCGAGTTCGCGGCGGCTGGCGGCGACGGTGTAGCGGGTCACTTCGTCCAGGGATTGGTGGCCGCTGATGGCCATGATCTGGTGCGGTGTGCATCCGGCCTCGGCCAACCTGCGGCATGCGGCTTTGCGTAGGCCGTGGGGTGATAGTTTGTCCGGCAAGCCCGCTTCCTTTGTCATGTCTCGAAACCAGTTGGTGAAGCCAGCCGGAGTGAATGGCTTGCCTTGAGCGGTCGTCAAAAACGTCATGTTCTTAAGGGGCAGTGCATTGAGCACGTCTTTGAAGGCGGCGTGAAATGGGATCTCCACCAACTGGCCTGTCTTCTGCTGGACGATGGAAATCCATCCATCGCGCACATGTTGGCGACCCATGCGGACAACGTCACTGCGGCGCTGGCCTGTGTAAAGCAGGAGCGATAGCGCCAAGTGCGCGCGGGTGCCTGGCTTGTGGTATGCGGTGAATTGTTCGATGTGGTGTTCCTCCCAGGTTAAAAAGCCTTCGGACTTGTGCCGGATTTTCTTCACGTCCTTGGTGGGATCATCCCGACGCCATTGCAGATCGACAGCATGCAGCATCAGTATGTGGATGATCCGCAGTAGATTGTTTGCGGCGGCTGGTGTCGCTGCCTTCTCCCCAATGATTTTTTTGACGTTCTGGGCCTGCATGTGATGTACACGCTTGGCACCGTGCTCTTCCCGGAATCGTTCGATGATGCCGCGATATGTGGTCTTGGTGGATTCTGATAGCCTCTGGAAATCAGATGTTTTGTAATAGCTGACGACAAGCGCAGAGACCGTGCCGGGTGCGCTCTTGGATTTGCCAACCTCTATCTTTTCACCGGCCATCGCCTTTTCGTATGAGGCCATGAATTCTGGACTCCAGGGCAACCCTGAAAGGGGCTTGATCGGAAATCCTTTCCGCCGATAGTACCAGCGAATTTTCCCATGCCGATCCTCAAAGCCCTGGCAGTATTTTGGCGGTCTGTGCATTTGCTTCATTCTTCAATCCCAATCGTTGCCGTCTGGGTACGAAATATCGCCATCGGATGGCAGTGCGTCCAGCGCAATATCAATCTGGCGTACATCCCACACACGCCGCGCATCAATTTTACGCGGCTGAGGCATGCGGCCATCATTCACCATCTCGTCAAACTTTGAGACGCCAACACCGGCATAGGCCGCCGCCTGGACACGGTTGAGCATCCGTTGGGATGGCAACGGCAAGGCTGATTTTGGGTGGTATGGTTCGGTTCGCATTATGATTACCCTCTAGCTCGGAAGGCCGAATTGCCAAGGCTACTTGCCTGGCGGGCTTTCGATTATCTGCTCTCTTGTGCGCCCTGGAATGCCTTACGAACGTCATTTTCGGTAAGAGCCGAACCGACCTTCTCATCAGGGGGCACTAGGCTTGCGAGGCTCTGGAGCCAACCCCCAGCAGCCTCGCAGTCCCGCGCCGTGCAATCTCGGAGAGGCTTTCCGTTGGGCATAATCATGTCCATTAAGATCATTTTGGCTTCTTCGATGATCTTCGCCTTGACTTTGGCTTTCAAGGTATCAGCCCTTGCCTTGAGGGAAACAGTAGTTTTCCTCTCCACGGTAAGGGATGGTCTGGTGACGATGCTGTTATAGTTGTTTGAAAACCAATATTCGATGATAGCATCGAGATAATCAGGGCCATCATCCAATAAAAGCGCATCTCGCAAAGCGCTAAGAATGGCCTGTTTGTCGGCTCCAGCATGATCATCCATAACCCTGATGAGTAGCTCTCGTGGGTTGTATCGTTTCCACGACTGAACCTTCGCGCCGTATGTACCTGCATCAAGCATCTGACTTCCTTTCAGAGTAAGTTCATTTCTTTTAGAACTTTGCGTGCCGCCGACATCTCGGCGTATTCTTGGCGGCGCTTCGCTCGATATTCATCGGATCGGCGAATGTCACGCTGCTTACCGCGAGACTTGGCGTAATAGGCTTCAGGGTCCTGTTCTCGCCTTCTTCTTGCAGCTTCGCGTCTTTTGAATTTAAAAAGTTCTGGATTTTGAGCTTTCTTCTCGGATTCTCGGTCTCTTCTCTTGATCCGCTCTTCTGGATTGCGCTGAAAGCGTTCCCGCTTCTTGGCGTTAATCTTACTTCTGTTCGCCGCTTGGTATTCTTTGGTTCGCGCCAAAATTTGCGCTCGGTTTGCCTCATATCGGGCTTTTGCCTTGGCGGCCTTACAAGCTTCAGAGCATACTTTTGTTTGCCCTAGACGACCGCTGATATCGACACTGCACACTTCACAGAAGCGTTGCTTCATCATTTATTGCACCTCCATACAAGCGAATGCCCGCTTCGCCTGTTCGCGCCGAAGGGCGTTTCGTTTCTTGGTGACAAGCTCCAGATGATCGGGGTGAGGCCGCACGCAAAGCCGGTTGCGGCATACGTGATCGATTTCCTTCTTTCCGGGGATGTAGCCGAATTCATTGGTCCACATGACAAGATGGACAGCTACCGTCTGACCACTGAGCGACATGCGCGGATAGCCCGCGCCGCGTCCTTCGTTGCCGGAGGTCGGACCTGTCCAGATCCAGCAACCCGTTTCCTGTTTTTCAATCACGCGAGACATAATCCGTTCGCGGATCTCTTCGCGGCGGTTCTCGTCAGGCATCGGCGCTGCCTTCCGTGGTATCGCTGGCCAGCGCCTCCTTAAGGGTTTTCTCTTTCTCGAATTCGAGCGCGATCCGCATCAGCGCGGACCGATATGAAGCCTTGACTTCATGTGTCTGCCTGAGTCCTTGTATTGGATACGGCTTATCGCTGAGGATGTAGTAGGCCTCGCATATTGATAAGCCACCTCGACCAGCGAGACCGCGCAAGGTCTGGCTATGATTAGTTTGCGCTTGCTTTTCGTGTGGCTGAATTAGCGCCCATGGAATGCATTTGATAATTGGGTCGTTGAGGATTGGGAACATAGGCTCAGACATCACTCTGCCTTTCCTTTGTTGAGGACGGTGCGGGCTGCATTTATTGCGGCGACCTTGTGATGAATTAGGACGCCATCTGCATCGCGTTTCCAAGGCAGGTTGGGCGGGAGCATATCAGCAAGCGCTGCCTCCAGCTCTGCAATGCGGGCCTGCTGGTCGGGCATGGCTGACAGCACAACGCGAAACTGCTCCCGGATCGCGGAGAAAACACCAGCATGGGCCAGTACCCATTCATAAAGCTCGTCATCCTCGCTCTTATCGCCAAGATCGTAGGGCGCCTTCATCAGAAGATATGAAGAGACCTTCCGATCAAGCCACTCCGAAAAATACTGGATTGTGTTGATGGCTGGATTTGACATAAAGCGCGTGAGGGGTGTAGCGCCCATCATTTCCGCGATTGTCAGCATTCCGGCAGCCTTCATGCGATCATCTAGGGTGATGACCGGCTCTTGCGCTGGCGCTGTGGTGACGGTTGCGACAGGCAGCTCCTCAAACCGCCCATCTTCGAATTCTTCACGGGGCCGCACCCACAGATTGCCGTCTTCGGTGGCGCGATAGATAGCGACTTCCCGCATATCAACTGCCTGATTGTCATACTCAGCATCAAGGTTCGGGTCGTGCCAATGCTCGGTCTGCATTTTGCCGATGCCGATCAACTCGTATGTGCTGCCGCGCTTTTTGTGGCGGTGCGTTGCCGCCGTCTGCGGAAGGGCGGCTTCCAATGCTTCAAGCTGCTTGCGGTCGATCACGGTTATGTCGTCCACTGGAGACGCACCCATGTCTTCCTTCAACTTGGCGATGATTTCACTTGTGATGGTCATTGGGGAACCTCCGCAGCATCGCCACACTGAAAGGTATCAACTTCGCCATCCGGCAGAACATCGCCGCTATCGAGGTCCACGACAGGCGATCCTTCCAGACAGGCGGCGTGGCACGTTCCCATTTCAACATCGGTGGCGCAGATGTCTTCGGGCTTGAATGGGGTGGCGCAGATCGGGCATTCGCGCGGGGCAAGTTGGTAAAAGCGCTCCAAGAATTCTTTCTCTGCCCGTTGCGGAAACCATCCGTGTATTTCCACGCCTATCGGGCGATACCGCAGGCCCCAGGGTTCGGGTGGCTTACCCATGACTTGGCTCAGTTCGTCACCGAGGATGGCTTCATCGGCCCATCGCACGCTTTCGGGCGTCACCAGCGGCAAGCCAAAGCGTAGGCAGATGGCCGTCATCAGGTTTGTTTCAAACGCCTTGTAGTTACTCAGATGGGGCTTTACCGGGCGGATGATGTCGGAAATATACGCTTCCGCTGCATCGTGCAGCAGGCCCCAGAGGGCATCTTCACTGCGCACTTGATGGCTGATGAGTACGCAGTGTTCCGCCACGGAATAGAAGTGGTTGCAATGGCCGCCGTAGCGGCACGCCATGGATAGCGCATGGGCTATGTCTTCAATATGGATTTCTTCGGGCCGTGGATCGCATGGCCAGAACTTGCGACCGGAATAGGTCTGCATCCAATCGCCGTGACGACGATCCTCACCCTGCGCAATTACTTCCGTGCTTTCCATGTCTCGAAATCCTTTTTCATGCGCTGCCAGCGGGATGCGGCGGCGGGGTCTGTGTTGAGTTCGGCCCGCGACTTGATTTGCAGCATGGTGCGGACGCGGGTTTTGATGCGGTCGGCGTCGGCGGATGGGTCCATGCCGTGCTGGTCGATCAGCCAGAGGCGGAAATTGTTGTGCTGGGTGGCCATGGCGCATTCTGCGGCGTAGTTGGGTGGTTCCCTGCCTGCGGCCTTGCGCTCCAGGTTCCTGATTTCCATGTTCTGGGCGTGGATGCGCGCAATGGCGGCATCCAGCATTGACAGCAGGAAGCTTATCCATGCGCGGCCCTTGATCAGCATCTGTTCATCGTCAAAGCTGATGCCTGGGCGAAGGGTGGCGATATCCTGCACGGTAGATGATCCGGCCTCGCGCACGCTCAAGACCGGCGCACGGCTGGCGGGGTCGAGGCCCCGCAGCCATTCGGTCGATGCAAGGGCATCGACGCGGCGGATTTCTTCGAGTTGCTTTGCGCGGGCCTCACGGTCAGTCATGTGGCAAGACCCGTGGATAGACGACATAGAGTTCGTCCGTGCCGACAGTTGGCGTCAAAAGGCCTGGGCTTGATTCTGTCAGCAGGTTGATCGCTACATCAGTCGTCTTAATGCTGGATAGGGCATCTTTCAGATAGTCGCCATTAAAGCCGATTCTGATTTGCGGGCCATTATATTCAGCTGCGATTTCCTCCACGGCTTCTTCGCCGTCAGTCGCGGCCATGGACACCTGCAACATGCCATTTGACCCGACAAGCTTGATCGTGTCGCGCTTATCATCTTTCTTGACGAGGCAGACGCGATGCACTGCATTGATAAGATGCTTGGCATCAACGATGATACGGCTGGTATTGTCCTTAGGAATTGCAACGTCATAGTCTGGGTAGACGGCATCGATCAGTTTTGATGTGAGGCGTACGTCATGACAGCAGATCTGTATCATTTCGTCAGAGATTTTGACTTGGGCAGACGCCTTGGTCTCGCCAAACAGTCTTCTGATTGCATCAATAGCTTTGATGGGGATGATTGCGCCGGGGAAGGTTGTGCCAGCCTCACACGGAAAACGCACAACTGCGAGATTGTGCCCATCGGCAGCAACTACGGCGATTTTGTTTTCGCCTTCTTCCGGGTGGATGAAAATCCCCGACAGATAGGCTCTGTCCTTATGGTCAAACAGGGCATATTTGACACGGGCGATGGCGGAAATCAGCGAGGGCATATCGACCGCCACCGACTTGCCGGACGCCAGCGATGCAATCGTCGGGAATTGATCGGCGTGGAGTGTGGCCAGCAGGAACCGAGAGCGGCCCGACTTTACGCGGACCTGACCGCGTAGATCATCAAAGGAAAACTCGATTTCCGCCACTTCGGAAAAGCTTTTAACGATATCGAGCAGCGCCTTGCCAGACAATGTGAGTGGATTGCCTGATGCGCTTTCCAGCAGATCGCAGGATGTTTCAACCTCCACTGTCATGTTGGTGCCTGACAAGCGAAGGCGCTCTGCATTTGGGGAAAGCAGGACGTTTTGAAGGATCGGGATATTCGAGCGCGGATCGACCGCCTCGAATACTGCATTGAGGGCAGGCAGGATCTGCGAGCGATGGACGCGAAACAGGAAGGTATCAGCCATGAGGGGGGGCTTCCTTCGCGTAAGCCTCGGCAATGCGGAGTTCTGCTTCTGGCAGAAGCATGTCTGCGTCGGGGAGCAGGTCGTAAAACTCTCGCAGGATATCCAACTTGTCTTCTCCGAGAGCAATCATTCTGTAAACGCGCCGGACATCTGCACGGCGGCGAGCTGCAAGAGCTTCGTCTGGGTGAATTTTTGCCATTTCAAACTCCTTTGGCTTGCCGTCCGCCGCGCACGCTTTCGCGGTAGGCGATCTGCATGGTGATGGCGGGCAGGGTGGCAATCGTGCCGGTGATGGTTTTGACGCGGTGGGTGCGGATGAAGGGGAATTGCTCTTCCAGCACGCTTTTGCCTGTCGGCTTGGGTGCGGGCTGGGCGGGGTCGAGTGAGGGGATATTCCAGCCGCCTTGGCGGTCGCTTTGGCAGCCTGCGGCATTCATCCATTTGCGGGCGCTGTGCTTGCCGCAACCGCAATGGGCGGCGATATCAGCCGTGGTCATTCTGGCGGCGGCCATGGTGCGCAGCTCGGCGTCTGTCGGGCGGTTGGCGTAGGCTGCATGGTGGGTCATTGCGCATGCTCCCTCAGGGTTTTGCATTTGGTGATCAGCAGGCCGGGGACGTGGCCGGACTTGCGGGCCTCGGCGGCGCTGGTGGCCTCGATATCCGCCGTGGTGCCATCCGAGTAATGGAGGCGGAAGAGTGTGGTGGGCTGGGCTGGTTTAGCCATCAGCTTGCCTCCGGGCTTGCAGCCACGTGCGGATGGCGTGGCTCAAGGCGTGGTCGGTGTGCAGGTTGCCTCGCAGGTTGATGATGTGCAGCGCGGCATGGCAGGCCCAGGCCAGCGCCCGGCCATTGATGATGCCGCCGTTTTGGGAAAGCCTTGCGCCGTGGCGGACGTTTTCGGCTTCGATGTCAAATTCGTGGGACAGGCTGGCGATGGAAATCTCAGCGTTGAATAGGTTGGTCGAAGTGTCGTTATCTACGACCAAGGGTGGGCGGCGGCGCGGGAAAGGGAGGATGGTGGCGGTGGATTGGGTGGTCATGGCTGTCCATCCTGAGGGGTTGCTTCCAAGCCCATACGAAATAGACGCCTTATGGCTTCCCCGCGGGAGCGAATACGGTTTTCAAAAGACCAGTTGTCGATTGCCTTCAAATCGGACTCCGTCATCATCACTGAGATGCGGAGATCCTTCAGCTCTTTACGCTCGCTCATGGCTGGCCACCCATTGCCGCTGCAATGCGGGCATCCATGTGAGCTTGGAAGGCCGGGAACTGTTCGCCGATCTCGTGCATGAAGCCAGCCCGCCACAACAGGATAAATTTGCGGGCTTCCGTGCCGCGCTCCAGTGAGGCGGCGAAGGATATGGCGGCGTCGGTGCGGACACGGCGGAGGCGTTCGCGGTGGGATTTGGCTTTTTCACCGTCCAGACGCAAGGCGAGCGCGATGGTCGTGCCGCCGAAAATCACCATTGGCCAGTAGGGGAAAACCGGACGTGAGGCGTCCCAGATATCTTTGATGATGTCGATCATCTGACAAGCTCCATATGCAGCAGGCGGAATTGCTGGCGCAGATCCTGCGGGATGGTGGCGAAGCGCTCGACGGGGCTGGTGGGGCCGATGTCGGTGCAAGGGTCGATCTCGCGGGCAATGCGGGAAAGGATGATGCGCATGCGGTCATTTTCGGCGCGCAAGGGCTGCTCTTCCTGCGGGGTGGATGGTGTGATCATGTCCACCTCACAAGATCTTGACGATGATGGTGAACAGCGCGATGCCAAGCGCCAGGCCGTAGCAGATGCGCTTTGCATCGCGGTTTGCCGCCTCGGCATCGCTGGCCAGCATGGCCTGCACGTCGATGGGAATGCGGGTAATGGTGTGGTCAAGGGATTTGGGCATAATGGGTGCCTTTATTGATCCGTTCGGGAAACCGCAGGGGGTGGATCGGCTGCGGAAACCGGAGGGGATCACGCTGCTTCCATGGTCTTGGGGTGATGGGATGATCCAGCGGCCTTAAGCTCGGCTGCCAAATGCCTGAAAAACTCGGTGCGCAGCATTTCCATGCTGCTGACATTTGGCAGGCCGTCACGCATACGTTTCTTGCGCTGCTGATCCATGGAGCTGATGGTGGCAAAAACATCAAAACTGTCGATTGCCGCGACGATATCGGGATGAGACAGGAACGGCGGAGCGCTGCAAAGCGCCTCAAGTATTGGGCGCAAGATGCCGGCTGCCCACAAATCCTGATTATCGTCAAAGCCATCGCATCGAACGAGGATGGAAAGCGCCTGGGTAAGCCGGTCGCCATATTTTCCGTACAAATCCTTGGCGCCGCCAACGAAATAGATGGTCTTTGGCGGCTTGCTGCCTTTGCTTCCGTTGCTGGTGGCAATCTTGCATCCGGCTGCCTCTATGGCGGCCTTGAGAGAAACCGCCGCCGGATTACCTGCGGCCAATTCAGCACGAAAAATATTGAAGCTGGTTATGGCGGTGACAGCACCATTGACCGCAGCAAATGCCTCTGCCTGTTCGGCGCGGTCCATAGGCACAATCTGGCACGGAACCTGATCAATCGCGCACAAAGCTGCCGCATGAACCCGGTGCTGCCCGTCGATTATTGCGAATTTTCCGCCCTCGACTGGCGCGCAAAATACCGGAGAAAAGCGCGACCACTTGAAATTGCTGGCAATGCGCCGGATGGCTGTCCAGTTTTTGCGGTCAAGGTCGCGCTGATAAGCGTCATCAACCACCAGATCGGCAATGGGAACCCATTGCAGCATCGGCGCTGGTCCTGGCTCCGTTGATAGACTGTTGTCGGCATGCAAAGGGATTGGTCGCATTGGCGTTTCCTCAAAGATCCGTTCGGGAAACCGCAGGGGGTGGGGCTGCGGAAACCGGAGGGGATCAGGGCTTTGCTTGATTTTCAAAAGCGATGACATTCACCGCATCAACCAAAGCTGACTTGAAGCGATTGTAGGCGGCAGCCAGATCGCGAAGGCCACCCTGATAGCGAGGATCAAATTGCACAGTCGGCATGAAGCCTTGCTTGGTGGATTGCCAAACCTGAAGAACCAAAGCGATCTGTTTCCAGAAGAGACCGGCGTTCTCGCTGCATCGCGCAGCTTTTTCCATCTGCGCGATCTGGGCATTGAGCGTTTTTGCCGGTTTCATTTCTTGATCCTCTTCTTCTGGTGACGCCGCCGGATGGTGGGGTTGTGGGGACAGGTGGCATCCGGCGGCGTCTGCTTTTGCCAACCTCTGGGGTAATTCGATTGGCTGGCTGCACTATGAAAAACTAATAGTTATTCGTCAAGCGAAAATATTAGAAAATAATAACTGCTACGAATTTGCCATATCGAGAAGGTTGGCGCAGACCAGCTGTCCGCTTTCCAGCGTGCGAAATTTATGCAAGCGTGGGCTGTGGTTGTTTACTGTGTGGGGGCGCAATGATTAAGCGGATTATGATGATGGCAACGATACTTGCCGGTTGGGCGCTTTGGCCGATGTATGGGTACGCAAAAACGGGGGTAGATTGCGCAAAAGTTACGGACGCGGGGGAGCGTTTGTTGTGCTATGACGCCGTCTTTAAGTCCGAGACGGTCACCAAAAACAATAGTGCGTCCAACTGGGCGATTGTGATTGATAAGTCGAAGATCGATGATAGTCAGACCGTTGTTCTCGGCTCTGATTCCGATGAAGAATTTGACGATAAATTTTCGCTCAAGAAGATCAACGCCACCCTTCTATTGAGGTGCTTCGAGGGGAAAACGTCGATTCTTATCGGCGCCGGTAATCATTTCCTTGCGGATATTCAGAGCTTTGGAAAAGTTACCATAAGGCTGGATAGTGGCGCACCGTTTACGCAGGGCTTCACATCGACAACCGATCATAAATGGCTAGGTTTATTTGGCGGAACAGCTGTTCCGTTGATTAAGAAGATCATGGCGGCAAACGTCATTGTTCTTCGATTTACCCCATTTAACGGCGCGCCGATGGTTGCTACTTTCCAGGTGGCAGGTTTGCAAAATGACATTGCGCCTCTGCGCCAAGCTTGCCGCTGGTAGGTCCAGATGCACACCTATCTTTCGGAGTGGCGGCGGTTTCGGCGCCTTGGTCAAAAGCAGCTCGCGGCTAAAGCTGGTATTAGCCTGCAACATCTTTCGAATGTCGAGTTGGGCCGCAAGGCGTTCAACAGCGTGACATTGGAAAAGCTCGCGGATGCTCTGAGCTGCACAACGACTGAATTAGTCGCCGTTAATCCCGTCACCTACGGCGGCATGAAACTTTCCCGGATCGTCCGTGGAAATGATCCTGAACACCTTGAGGAAATTGCCGCTATTTTTTCCTCTCTGGCTCGCCTTGTGCGGACGCACCCGGAAAGAGTTCAAGAAGCCGTGAGGGTTGCTCAACAGCTTTCTGACCATAGTCACATGCGACGTAAAGGCGGCACGCAAGACAGCCAAGCGTGATGACGTAGAGCTTACGCTCATCAACACCCATGTCGGACATTGCTTTAATGATCTGATCGATCTGCTTTGCCATGCGCCACCCTTTAAAAACCTATGACAATATAGGGGGTAACGGCTAAATGAGGATCTACTCATAAATAAGAAAGATTCAGTCTGTCAGTTATAATTTTGAAACTTCTAATTTTCTGCGCGGGCTCTAAAACACGGGAATTGTGCGGTTTGACGGTGCGTTTTAGGTTTATCTTAAGTGATTGCCGCCGGGAATTGTTTAAAATGGAGTAAATATAAAGCTTGAAGCCGTCCTGAAATGGGGACTAGAAACTTGATGAATAAAGGGTTTCTAGGGGAGTTTTATGTATAAGAGGCGCGCTTTGTTTTCTGTCGCTGGAGGGCTGGCAAGTGTGGCGATAACGGGGGATCTTACGAATAAAGGTGATTTTTCAGGGGCAAAGGCAAAGTCTAGCGACATGGATAGGCTATTGAATATGCTTTCGACCGAGCGGGGCGGTAAATGGACATCCCAGGATGGCGGTGATTTGATATTAATCAGCCGGTCTTAGCTCCTTCTGCAACGGCCTGCATAATGCGCTTAGCTCGATCCAGCTCTTCTTCCGGCAAGCTGCTCGCAATCAAGAATATTTCCCATGCTGCGTCGTGTTCGCCACGCGGGCCTTTCCCTTTTCCTGTCAAAAGCCAATCAGTCGATATCTTGAATTTTTTGCAATAGCGGATCACGGAATCAGACTTAAAGCCTGATCGCCCATTCTCATGCCCGGCATAGGTTTGATAATTCACGCCCATTGCCTCCGCTGCTTCTTCAACGGTTGCAAAGCCAGCGGCGAGCCTCGCCATCTTCAATCTTTCACCAATGCTGTTCATGATTCTGAAAATGCCATAGATGGTTATTAGAAACTCGTTGACTTTGAACTATTAGTTTTTAATAGTGCTGGTATGAGCAACGATATCGACGTTAAAGCCATCCGCGCTGACCTAAAGATGACGCAAGCTGAGTTCGCAAGCGAAGTCGGGGTTAGCCAGAGTATGGTTTCGCAATGGGAAACCGGAACCGCCAAGCCTCGCGGCTCTGCGACCATTCTCATTGGTCAGTTGCGTGAGCGTCATTCCCCGAAAGAGGCCGCACAATGACGGCTTCGATTTACCGTTCCCAAACCGCGCCACTCGTCCCTGACTTGCGCGGTCATTGCAGCCGGGCGGGCGGACCTTCACGCCCGGCTGCCTTTTTATTCCAATACGCGCCGTTTTCTCTTCGCGGCGTGTGTGGGGCTGCGCGGTCCTCGAAACATCGCCGCGCGGCTTCCCCTTTTTACCATTGCCCGGCGCTGTCCTTTCCAATCCTTCGCCGGGTTGTGGTGCTGGCCGCGACCGCCATTGCGGCCAGCTTCCCCTTTGATCTTCGCTCCGCTGGTTTTGCGTTGGGGCAATGCGCGAGCGGCCTGAGGCGATGGCTTCGGGCCGCTTTTTGCGTGGGTGGTTTTCTGTCTTTCGCATGGCGTTCCGGGTCGGTTGATCTGGTTGACGCTGCGTAAGGCTCTCCGGTTTGCGCGTCACCGAATCGATGCGCCGAAATGTTTCCTTGACGGGTTTTGGAGGTTTTATGCGCGCTCTTAGCGAACAGAATATTGGTGATCTCAAGGGCGCAACAGAAGCGTCCTATGTGCTGGGCGGCGGTGTCACCAGCTTTGCAGTTTTGACACGGGTCGGCGTTTCTACCCTTTCGAAATATGCCGGGCTTGGGCCTGAAAACGCGCAATCGCTGATACCGATCGATATTGCTGTCGAGGCGGATAAGCGGGCTAGGCAACCTATTATCCTGGCGGAAATGGCCCGGCAGCTTGGCTACCGGCTGGTGCCAGATGATGGCAGCACCAATGAAACCAGCTTGTGCGAACACGATGCACTAATGCTTTCGCTGGGTGCGGCCAAGCTGGCAGGCGTGGTGGCGGATGCCACGGCGGACAACCGGATCGATGCCCGCGAGCGCGAAGATATTATCCGCGCCGGTCTGCCCTTGGTGCGGCAGGTGGAAGAGATCCTGCTGAAAGCGAGGGGTTGAGCCATGACGCTCGCCGAACACGTGGTTGCCAAATCCATCCATCGCCATTGCCGCGAAACCAACCTTGCGGCGCACAAGCCCGTGCGGGTGAGCCACGAAAGCCAGTGCAAGCGCTGCGGCGCGGTGCTGACCATGGCGGAGATTATCGAGCGGCATTGCATTGCATGCCAGGGGGTGCAGCGTGGCTGAGGCGCATATTGAACGGCTGCGAAGGCTGGAGCAATGCCCGGTTTGTCAATCCAAAAGGCTCGTGTTTGTGAACGTCGGCGGCCATTACAAGAGCGCCTATGCTTGTGACGCAATCTTTTCGGCCACTGTTGATGACGACAAGGTCAACGCGCTGAAAGCCTGTGGCAATGCAACGGCGCTGGCGGCCCGGCTGCTGACAGAAGAATGCAAAGGGGCCGCATCATGAGCGGCCTTAAGCAATTGAGCGACCACCCGGATTTGAAGCTCACGGCGCGCCGCCGCCGCATGGAGCTGGTGGTTGAGCTGTTTCACAGCGGCAAGAAATCCACGTTTGAAATTGCACATGAGCTTGGGCTTTCCGAGCAGGACGTTTGCGACCTGCTGGATGATGCCGGGCGAGGGGGATGGTGATGGCTGCACGGGTGAAACTGCGTGTGACGAAGATTTGCTGCCCGGCATGTAAGGGGAGTGGCAAGGTTCGGCTATTCAACTTTGACTGCGCCTGGTGCGACGGTTCGGGGCGAATGCCGACAAAGGTCGTTAAAGAATGCCTTGAAATAGAAGAAACTTTCAGCGCTGGTCGATTTATCGTTGATGGCGGCAGCGCAGACGATCGTTCGAAAGATATTGGACGAATGCGGGAAGTTGCGAAGCTTGCCGGTGTGAGGGCGCCGCGATGAACGCACTCACTCCCATCACAGCCGATACATCCGAGTTGGTCATCACTATCGAGCGGGCGCGGCTGGCGTTTGACGCTGGCGACGTGCAGGCGGCGTTTTTGCTGTCATCCGGCGCTTACGAACAGGCCAAGGCGGCGGGCCGGTATGCGGAGAAGGTCAAGGCCAGCCGCGAAATGATCGACAAGGCGCGGCGTATGCAGGCCGATGCCCTGAAAATCGAGAGCCTTTGCACCGTGGCCATGGCCGATGCGGTGGATGAGGCCCAAACGCAAGGCAAGCTCTCTCGCGGCGGACGGCCCGAAACGGTCCAAGGTGAGGACCGTTTTTCGCTTGAAGATGTCGGCATTGACAAGCGCCGCCTGCATGAGGCGCGGCATCTGCGCAATGCGGAGCGGGCGCAGCCGGGCTTTATCGACCGGGTGGTTGAGGCTCGAGTGAATGAGGGGCTGGAACCTAGCCGCGCCTCGATCAAGACAGCGGCGGGCCATGCCATCGGCACGAAGAGCCGCAGCCAGGAAGAGCGCGGCGTAAATGCCTACTTCACCCACGAATGCGCCGTGGCGACCCTGTTGGCGTTGGAATCGTTTTCAGCCGACGTGCTGGAGCCTGCTTGCGGCGATGGCGGCATTTCCCGGCCTATGCAGGCTGCTGGCTATACCATGGAGCTGGCCGATATCGTTGATCGCGGCCTTGCAAACCAGCATGGCGAATTGCAGCGGGTGGAAGACTTCCTGCAATCGCGGCCCACCGATCTGGGGCGGGATATCGTCACCAATCCGCCCTACGGCAAGGAAATTCTCAACCGTTTCGTGGCGCATGCGCTGCGGACGCATCGCCCCCGCAAGATGGCGCTGCTGTTGAACCTCAACTTCATGTGCGGCTGCGAAGATAAAGATCGCATCTTTGCCATGGAGGAATGCCCGCCAAGCAGGATCTATGTCTTCACCCGCCGCTTGCCAATGATGCATCAGGAAGGTTGGACCGGCCCTGAAGCCAGTAGCCAGATGAACACGGCCTGGTTCGTTTGGGAACAGAACGAAGACGGTTCCTATGGCCAAGGCTTTCCGCAGCTTATTCGGATTGACTGGCGGAAATTCGAGGGTGTGGCGGCATTGCCGCCCGGTGCTGGCGGGCATGTGGGGCCGGTGGGCCGCCCGGTCGTCGATCAGGAAGAGCCGAAGCGAACCACGCCCGTCAAAACCATTGACCAGCGGGTTGAGGAAGAATTCGAGCGCGCCATGCTTTGGATCAAGCATATGGAGCCGTTCGACCTTCGCCGGTTCCGTAGCAACGTCGCAGTGCGTGAGGATGTGGCAAAGGCGCTGCTCGACGCCATGCAGTTCAATGGGCTGATAGAGCCTGCCGGTGATGACCAGTGGGTGATTTCCAGCAAGGGCATCAGTTCCGCGATTGATGTGGCCGCCGTGGTTGCGACGCGCGAATGGCGCGCACGGGCGGCAAATCGCGGCCCCGATACCATTTCCGGCAAGCAGGCCTCGCTGGTCATAGGCGATGAATTTCAGGGCGCTGTTGATGTGGCGGCGGATGATGCCGCAGCACCCACTGAGGCCGATCCTCTCTATGCCAATGCCCTCGATCTCGTGTCACGCACGGGCAAGGCCTCGGTCGATTATTTCAAGCGTGAGTTGAAACTAGGCCATGCCAAGGCGGCGGCCATCGTGGCGCGGTTGATTGCCGAGGGGCTGGTTTCCGAACCGGACGCGGCGGGCCGACGCACTATTTTTACAGATAAAATCAAGGGGGCATTGTGATGGCTCAACCCGTGAAATTTGACGGCGCAAACATGGTGCTGCGTGCGCCTGCCGGACAGGAAGAAACGGTTTCTGACCTGTACACGTATACCAATGGCCATTGCTCTGTCTCGTGCTGGCAACTGACGGCGGACGAACTGGCGGAGGTCAACAGGACCGGACGTTTGTTCCTGTCGGTGTTTTTTGGCCGTAGCCAACCGCCTGTTTTTATTCGCGATGAAGAGGCTGTGCGATCCATCGTCGTTGATTACGGTGGCGTATGGAAGCGGGGTGGCGACCGTGGTTGATGATCTTGCTTATCTGTCGCGGCTTGAGCTGTGCAGCACCAAGGCAGACAGGGCCTCATGGCTACTGACAACGCCGCATGCGGTGCTGTCACGGCTCGAAGTCCCGGCGCGCCACAGGCTGGCCGCATGCGGCTTTGGTGATGGCATTCCGGCCCTTTCCGCCCATGTCGAGGCTTTCAATGCGCCACGCCTAGCGGACGGTGATTTGCCCGCAACGGTTGTTGCTCGGCTGGAATTTGAGAAATCGCGCATGCGGGAAATTGTGCGGATTGGGGGGGCGAGATGAATGTGGCTCTACATCCCCAACACACCAACATCATCAGTCTCTGCACCGGAGGCGGCGGCCTCGATCTCGCCGTCGAACTGGCAGTTCCAAGCGCTCGAACAGTCTGCATGGTCGAGAGGGAAGGCTTTGCCTGCGGCGCGCTGGTATCAGCAATGGAAGCGGGCCTCATGGCTCCAGCGCCTGTGTGGAGCGATGCCAGAACCTTCAACGGCAGACCATGGCGCGGCCTTGTGGATGGCCTCATTGGCGGCATCCCGTGTCAGCCTCACAGCCTTGCAGGAAAGCGGCGCGGTCAGGAAGACGAACGCGACCTCTGGTCGGTCGCCCGGCGCATCATCGTCCAGTCAGGCGCGTGGTTCGTCCTTATCGAAAACGTCCGTGGGATGTTGTCTTCGGGCGGTGCGGAGCGTGTCTGGCGAGACTTTCAGCGATTGGGCTTCTCGGTTGAGGGCGGATTGTTCCGGGCGTCAGAAGTTGGCGCATCACATGAGCGCGAACGGCTCTTCATCCTCGCGGTGGCAAACGCCATCGGCGAGCGACGGTTCGCGGGGCGGGACGATAACGGAATTAATGACCGGTGCATCGTTGACGCAACAGGTAGGAAGCCTTTGGCCGACAGTATTGGCGAACGAGGCGCGGCTGGGGTTTCGGGACCGCAGCAACCCGGCAAGCCGGGGGACGCAAGAGAGCCTTTCGACGGTAGCGGCGTTGTGGCCGACGCCACAGGCGAGGGATGGCAAGGGCGCGAACCAGCAGAATTTGTGCGACAGGGGGAGCAGGACGCCACCTTTGAACGAGGTGGCAGCCCTTTGGTCCACTCCATCGGTAGCGGATGTGCAGGGCGGACGGAAGTCGAGAAGCGGGGATCGTCGCAGCGAGTTACTCATGAATGGTCAGGCCGAACTACTTTGTTCCCGCCTCGGCCTGATGATTTCGACGGTTGGCGAAGCGCACTTGCGGCCTCGCCGGAGCTTGAACCCTCTTTTTGTCGAGTGGCTGATGGGCTGGCCTCCAGGTTGGACATTGCTCGCGTGGACCGACTTAGGTTGCTCGGCAACGGCGTTGTGCCATTGGAAGGCGCGTATGCGTTCCGCACTCTTGTCGCTCGGCTTGCCGCGAGAGGCTCCGCCAGCGCAGCTCGGCTTCTTGCTATGAAGGTGACGGCATGAGCCACGACGCCACCAATTGGGCCATTCGCCAGCGTGGGCTTAAGCCTGCGGCCAAGCTGGTGCTGTGGCATCTATGCGACCGTTATCATCCTGACAATGGTTGCTTCCCTTCGCAGGATCGTCTTGCCGAGGATTGCGAGTTGTCGAGATCGTCGCTCAATGTGCAGTTGGAAGCGCTGGAAGGGGCCGGATTGATCGCCCGTCGCCAGCGCCGCCAACAGGGCAGCAATCGGCAGCAATCTACCCTCTACAGCTTTGCTTTTGAACGGGATTTCGTTGCCAAGGTTTCAGAAAAGCCGTGTCCAGAATCTGGACACGGACAAGAGGACGCCGTGTCCAGAAAAACAGGCGAGCCGTGTCCAGAAAATGGCGAAAGCCGTGTCCAGAATCTGGACAGTAACTCTGTAAGGGAACCAGTAAGAGAACCAGTAATTGAGAGAGAGCGTGAGCGCGAGAGCGCAGAAGAGGAAAATCCAAAAGCAGTCGAGCAGGCCTTCAAGCGCTGGTATGCGACTTGGCCAACCTTTGTGACCGATAGCGAGCCTGCTGCCCGTAAGGCCTGGGCTGCCCTGACAGCGGCGGAGCGGGTAAAGGCGGCGGAGCTGAGTGCAGCCTATGTCGAGGCTGCCAAGGCGTCGGGACGCAAGTTCGTCTGCTCGGCTGGTGCCTATCTCTCGGAAAAGCGTTGGGAAAAGCTGGATGCGATTGCCAAGCCAGCGGCTGTTGCTCCTGTTGTGGCTGGCGGAAAGATCGCCGTGCCGGTGTTCGGGCCTGCCTGGGCAGCAGCGAGGCATATGGCGTTTCTGGCAGGGCCATGCCCTATCGAACTGCCTGAGGATCTTCGTGAAACCGTGCGGGTTGCCTATGCTGCCTGCACCCGGCGTGGACCGCTGGCAGCGCAGAAGTATGCCGAACGGCGTGGCCTTGGGATCGATGCCGATGGGGAACTGATCTTCCCGGCTGATTTCGAGGCGATGGAACACCAGCGCCTGACGATGGCCGAAGGCTACCCTGAAGCGAACCGGCTGCACAACGCAGCGGGCAACCGTGGCAGCGTGACGATCAATCCCGACCTGGAACCACTGAAAGCGCTCTGCGAGGCAGTGCCGGTTGGCTCTGCCATGTGGGACGCATGGCGGGACTGGCATGCTGAGAACTTCCTCCCCTTCGTGCCGGATACCGGCGCGATGCGTGTGGTCTATTTCCCGAAAGGTGGGCCGCAGGGCCTTGATGAATTCGAGCGCGCGGCGCGCTCACTGTTGGAACGAGGGGCACACGATGATGCAGCTTAATCAGATTTCCGGTGTAGTGATTGGCAGTGGCGTGAGCAACGACAGGCGCATCAAGCTCGAATCACTTGCGCTTGGCAGGGCTGATTGCGGGTTAGTGCGGCGCTGGTTTGCGGTTCGGGTGGCATCTGGACGGGAAAAGGCTGTGGAAAAGGCTCTGGATGGTTACGGGATTGAGGCGCTGGTTCCACTGCGCCGGATACCGGAAAGGCGACGTGGTCGTTGCGTTTTCCCAGAGCGGTGGGTGCCTGTTATCCATGGGTATGTGCTGGTTTGCCTGCCTGTAAACGGGGTGATCCTAGCCGGTTTGCTGGGTGTGGATGGGGTGTCAGGCGTCATTGGTGGGTATGATAACCCAAAGCCGATCCTTGCAAAGGAAGTTAACGTATTCAAGGAATTAGCTGTATGTGGTGCCTATGACCTTGATGCACCTGTTGATATTATTTTGCAGGTTGGCGAACGTTGCCGCGTGGTGAATGGGCCATTCTCTGGGTTTGCTGCTGAGGTCATATCTGGCGGGACACGGGGCAGGGGTGATGTGGTGGTATCGGTAGAGATACTAGGCGCACAAGTGCCGGTGACGATGCCACTTGCAATGCTCGGTAAACTGTGAGAGCCATATGCCACGGAACAGCTGATGATCCTGTAGCGAACCTCTGAAAACGCCTGAGAATGGCGGGTAGAAATACCGAGGATGAGTCGCCGGTCAGCTCCCAGCCCTGAACCTAGCCAATAGGCGATATGTGTTTCAGGGCCAGTGCGTAAGCCATGCCCAAATGATTGACAGACAAGGCGACCAATGCGGTCGCCTTTTGTCGTTAAAGAGTATGAAGCGCGCCAAACAGTTTCGCCCATCCGGCATGCCATCCCGGCAAGAGCAGAAGCAGGTTGCGGACAAGTGGCGTGGCAGTGCTGCCAGTAGGGGTTATAACCATCGGTGGTCCAAGGCCAGAGACACGTTCCTGCGCTCTCGTCCGCTCTGCATTGGTTGCCTAGCGGAAGGCAGGACGGAAGCGGCAAGTGTGGTCGATCACGTTGATCCGCACCATGGCGATCCCGATAAGTTCTGGGACACAGCTATGTGGCAGCCCTGTTGCAAGTGGCATCACGACAGCGTCAAGCAAAGGCTTGAACTGATGTACGCAGCAGGTCGCATTGGCATCAATGAGCTGTGGCTCAATAGCAACACGGCCCTCAAGGTCGCGGCGGGCCTTCGAACGGACGCCATCGAAAACCCGGAACCCCACCCCCCCCGGTAAAAGTCTACACCCCCGCAGCGCCGGACCGGCGGCCCCCCACACAAAAAAGGGGCGCGATATTTTTGGCGGGAAATAATTTTTTCTGTACCGGACGGCATTGGGGGAGGCGTCTGGCGTTGGAAGTGAAGGCGGATCAATGGGACGGCGCAAGGGTGATCCGCTGGAGCAAGCGGCAAAAGGATTTCCGGGTCGCAGGCGTGGCGCTGTGGAAAAGGAAATCGAGGCGGTAGCGAGGGCAGCTTCCGAGGTTGCGGCGACTGCCGACGATCCGTTTCCGCTGCCTGAGGTTTTTACGACTGCACCGGCTTACTACCAGATGGCTATCAAGATCTGGCGGCATCAGTCGGATGTGTTGTTGAGGGCGGGCCGCAGGCGTCCGGCGTACCGGCATGCTCTGACCCGCTATTGCATCTGGCAGCAATTCTTCCTGGCAGCCAGTGAGCAGCTTCGCAAGGATCTGCCGAAAGGCGGCGCGGCCATCAAGGTTGTGAAGGGTGATGGTGAGACGGTCATTCGCACGCATCCGAACATTGATTTCATGGGTAAAGCTGAGACGGCCTTGCGGCTACTGGAGGCGGAGTTCGGGTTCACACCGGTTCGGGATCAGGATCTTTTGCGGGTCGAGAGTTTCAATTCCACGCAGGGGCGCTTGCCATTGGGTGGCGCCCATCCATCGTCGCCACGCGCAGCGGCGCCAGAGGCGGAGAAGCCAGCGGGTCACGATCCGATGGGGCTTATGAACGATACGGATAGCGCGCCACCAGGCGCCTTGAACTGATGGAGGCATCATGGCCGCGCTTTTTCCGCTGGCCATGCCTTACCCCGAATGGTTGGCAGATGTCGCCGACGATCCGGCGTATGAGTGGGCGATTTCAGGATGGAACCGGGCGGCGGCGGTGGCCGGTGCATGGTTCGATCACCGCAAGGCCGATACTGTCGTTGCGCGGTGGCCTGATATTTTCCGGCTCACCAATGACCGGTTCAAGGGCATTCCCTTCCGCCTGGTCAAGTGGCAGGAAATTACCGTCCGGCTTCTGGTTGGTTGGAAAAAGCCGATTGAGGTTATCGATCCTCGCACGCATAAACCGGCAATCGAGCATGTGCGGGTGTTCCGTCGCCTCGATCTCTGGATACCGCGCAAGAACGGCAAGTCTGAATTTCTGGCGGCGCTGGGTGTTCTGTTCTTTTGCCTGGAGAAGCTGGCCGGGGCGGAAGGGTATGTGTTTGCCCGCAACGAAGATCAGGGCCGCGTACCGTTTGAGAAGATGAAGGATATCATTCGTGAGGCCAACGGCATCATGGAAGACGCGCAAGGCAACGCGCGGATCGCGATCTTCGACAAGTCTATCTATGTGATGGAAACGAATTCGAGCTGCCAGCTCCTGACCGGGTCGCCGGACGGAAAGCATGGCCGCTCTGCTACCGTAACCGTTGGCGATGAAATCCATGAATGGAAATCAACGGAACTGGCCGATACGTTGCGGCAAAGCTCCGGCGCCCGGCTCCAGCCCATCGAACTTTACGCTTCGACGGCTGGCCGCAAGCAGTCGCTGACCGGTTATGAATGGTATGAAGAATCTGTCGCGATCATGCGCGGCGAAAAGGAAGATCCGACAACCCTTGTCATTCACTTTGCCATTGGTGAAGACGACGATTGGACGGACGAGGAAGTTTGGCGCAAAGCAAACCCCAGCCTTGGCCTGACACCGACACTGGACTTCCTGCGAACGGAATACAAGAAAGCCAAAGGGTCACCTCCAAAGGAGGCCCGGTTCCGCTGCTATCACCTCAACCAGTGGGTTGATGAGATTTCCGGCTGGCTTTCGCGCTCGGTCTGGGCGGAATGCACGAAGGATGCGCAGTCCTGGCGCGATCTCTGGGAAAAGCACAGGGGCCGTAGCGGCTATCTGTCGTGCGACGTTTCGGCCACGCAGGACTTGACGTCCATGGTCGTAACGTTGCCACCAGACGATGACTTTGATGAATGGGTCCTTATCCCTCTGTTCTGGATACCAGAGGGAACGCTGGACGAGCGGGCGGCGAAAGACCGGCGCGTCAACTGGAAAAAATGGGCGGCTGATGAGGTTGTCCTGACGACGCCCGGCGATGCTGTCGATCAGAACTTTGTCTTGAATGCGATCATCCTGGCAATTGCCCATTTTCAGATTTTGAAGATCGGCGTCGATCCATGGAATGCGCAAAAGCTCCAGGGGGATTTGCAGCGCGAAGGCGTTGACCCGGAGTTGTTTCAGGAAATGCGCATGGGACACCAAACGCTTTCCGGTCCGACAAAGGAATTTGAGCGCCTGGTGCTGGCACGCAAGATTGAACACGGCGGCCACCCGATACTGACTTGGATGGCCGGTCATTGCGCCGTCCGGTTTGACGAAAACCTGAATTACATCCCCGCGAAAAAGCGCTCTGCCGACAAGATCGACGGCATTGTCGCCGCTGTCATGGGGGTCGGTTTGGGGATGAATACAGAAGATAACAGCTCGGTCTATGACGAGCGCGGTATTGAGGTGCTTTGATGGGATGGCTTCGAGCGCTTGGCGGTGTTGTCTCCGGGCAACCGAAGGCAGCAACGCAAAGCGATAGCGGTGGAAGGCAGTACAGCGCCAACGATCCGCGCTTGCTTGAGGCCATCAGGTCGGCGGTCAATGGTGCGCCAAGCGCGGATCTGATGCGGAATGGTGCAATCAACCGGGCCGTTCGCCTGCATTGCGAAAGCATCGGCATGTTGCCGCTGCATCTGATGTATCAGGACAAGGATAAGGGCAAGGCAAAAGAGCATCCGCTTTTTTCCATCCTGCACCGCAAGCCGAACAATTGGCAGACAGCCTATGAGTTCAAGCGCCTCATGCAGTCGCAGCTTTTGCGGCGCGGCGTTGCTTATGCCCAGATCGTCAGATCGAGTGGCCGGATTATCCAGTTGCAACCGCTGGCGAAATTCCAGGTTGTTGCAAAACAGAATGCTGACTGGTCCATCACCTATGAGCTGACGAACAGGAATGGCGCGAAGGTTACGCTGGCGCAAAACGAAGTGCTTGCTATCCGCGATCTCGATCTTGAGGACGGCGTGGTTGGTGGATCGAGAGTTGATCAGGCGCGGGATTCGGCGCTGATGACGGCGACGATCAAGCAGGCCGTGAAGAAGCTGTTCGACAACAATATGCAGCTTGGCGGGGCTTTGAGTACGCCGAACAAACTCTCTCCTGAGGCTCGAGGTTTCCTGAAAGCGTCCATGGCGGAAAGAACCGGCGCAGAAAATGCCGGAAAGTGGCTGCTTCTTGAAGAGGATTTGAAGGCCACCCAATTTGAAAACTCGCTTGGCGATAATCAGCAGGTTGAAAACCTGCATTTCCAGATTGAAGAAATCGCCCGGATAATGGGAACGCCACGGCCCTTGTTGATGATGGATGAGACGGCCTGGGGTTCCGGCATTGAAGCGCTGGGGTTGTTCTTCATTCAATATTGCCTGAGTGCGCAATTCACGAATTGGGAACAGGCCATATCCCGCGACTGCCTGACGGAAAAAGAGCAAGAGGAATATGTGCCGAAATTCAATGAGGGCGCATTGTTGCGCGGCTCGATGAAAGATCAGGCAGAGTTCTTCACCAAGGCGCTTGGCTCCGGCGGCGGGCGGGCCTGGATGACGCAAGACGAAATACGAGGCCTCCAGGATCTTCCCGCGCATGGCGGCGAAGCGGATGTGCTTCCCCAGCCGACAACATCAAACACTGGAGCTGCAAATGTCCCTGCGAACCCTGCCTGAGGCAAAGACGTTTACGCGCCCGCAAAACTTCCAGTGGGACGCGCCAAGCGACGTGCTGGCGAAGTGGGCCGATGGTCCGCAGGCCGCTGATGCGACAGGTGAAAATATTATCTCCATCTTCGATGTGATCGGTGAAGATTACTGGTCAGGCGGCGGATTTACCGCCAAGCGGGCGGCTGCTGCGCTGCGACAGATTGGCAACAAGGAAGTGATTGTCCAGGTCAACAGTCCAGGCGGTGACATGTTTGAAGGCATCGCCATTTACAACATGCTGCGGGCGCATCCGGGCAAGGTGACAGTCAATGTTTTGGGGTGGGCCGCCAGTGCTGCCTCGATCATCGCCATGGCGGCGGACGAGATCGTCATGGGTCTCGGCTCGTTCATGATGGTGCATAATGCCTGGGGCGCGGTGATTGGCAATCAACACGATCTGCGCACTGCGACGGACCTTTTTGCCGGGTTCGACAGTGCACTTGCCGACATTTACGAAGCTCGTACCGGCGCAAAGCGCAAGGATATTGTTGCTTTGATGGATGCGGAAACCTTCATGTCTCCATCCGATGCCGTGAAAAATGGCTTTGCGGATCGCGTTGATGAGGGGCTGAAACTCTCCGGCGATGCCTCGGCATCCGCGAAGGGCGATACGGTCAAGGCGCGCCGCCAAGTTGAGGCCGCGCTTGCCCGATCAGGATATTCCAGAAGCCAGCGCTGCGAGCTTCTGGGTGAAATGAACAGTTCCGGTGCCCAGCGTGATGCAAGCACCTCCGCCGCGCGCGATGCAGGCAAATCCATGGTTGCCGCCCGGCAGCTAATCGAAATTTTCAAACTCTGAGGACTCAACATGTCTATGAGATTCAACCCTGCCATCGCGCTCGGTCTCGTTCTTCTCTCCGCCCTCCTGTTTCTTCTGGTCCTGGGTGGTGGTGCGCATGCCGCCGCGATCCTCCCTCTGGATGCGCATGTCACCGGCTTTGCCATGGTGATGACGGTTGCGCCGCAACTCAATCATCGTGCGCGTGGTCTGGTGATTGGTGTGCGCAACGAAGGCGATGCGCAAAAGATTTTTGAAGAGCTGAAAAAGAGCGTGGAAGCGTTCAAGGCTTCCCATGAGGAAGAATTGAAGGGCATCAAGAATAAGTTCGCCGATGTCGTGACGACTGAGAAGGTCGATAAGATCAACAACGAAATCACTTCGTTGCAAAAGGCGCTGGATGATGTCAACGCCATGATGGCCGCCTCCAAGCTTGGCGGTGCTGGCGATGGCGTGGAAAGTGCTGATCAGCGCGAACATCGCGGCGCGTTCAACAAGTGGTTCCGCAAAGGCGCGGACGCTGGCCTTGCAGACCTTGAAGTCAAGGCGGCCTTGACGACGCAATCTGACCCGGACGGCGGCTTTCTGGTGCCGACGCAAACAGAAACCACGATTGACCGGGTTCTCGGCACTGTCAGCACCATGCGGCAACTTGCGACCGTTATGCCGGTTGGCACGGACACCTATACCAAGTTCGTCAACATGGGTGGGTCTGGCGCCGGTTGGGTCGGCGAGGAAGAGTCCCGCCCGGAAACCGGCACTCCGACCCTGCGTGAAATCGTGCTGACGGTCATGGAGCTTTATGCCAATCCGTTCACCACGCAAAAGATGTTGGATGATGGCATTATCGACATCGCCACCTGGCTTGCCGATGAAGTCAGCATTACATTTGCTGAAAAGGAAGGCGCCGCCTTCATCAGCGGCGATGGCGTCAAAAAACCACGCGGCATCCTGGCTTACGATACCATTGCCAATGCAAGCTACGCCTGGGGAAGTCTTGGCTTCGTCGTTTCTGGCGGTGCAAGTGGGTTTGCATCTTCCGCGCCTGCCGACGCCTTCATTGATCTGTATTATGGCCTGAAAGCCGGATACCGGACCAACGCATCATTCTTGACATCTGATGCGACGATGGGGTCGATCCGTAAAATGAAGGACGGTCAGGGGAATTACCTGTGGCGCGACCCTTCCGCTCCTGGTGAAGTTCCGACAATCCTCGGCAAGCCAGTTTACACCGACGACAACATGCCTGCCGTGGCAGCCAATGCGTTCCCTGTTGCCTTTGGTGACTTCAAGCGCGGCTATATGGTTGCGGACCGCACTGGCATCCGGGTTCTGCGCGACCCATACACCAATAAGCCAAAGGTGGGTTTTTATACCACCAAGCGCGTTGGCGGCGGTGTGACCAACTTCGAAGCCATCAAGCTCCTGAAGATCGGCACAAGCTGATCTTTCTCGGTCAGGCGCTTTCATCAATCGCACTTTGAAAAGGACTGGTCCCATGAAGGATCTGCATTCGAGTATTTCGCGCGTCGTCGCTATCGGCAACGCCACACTGACTGCCGACAATACGCCCACCGCAATCGATCTTCGCGGGTATGATTCCGCTGAAATTTGCCTGGATATCGGCGTTGGGGGCATCACATTCAGCGGAACGAACAAGATTGAATTCGTGCTGACCCATTCCGATGACAACACGACATACACCAATGTCGCGGATGCTGACATGCTTGGTGTGTCTGGCATTTCCAACGGCATTATCAAGGCGTTGACAGCGGCCCACGCTGCGGCGGCGGTTTACCGATACGGCTACAAGGGCGGCAAGCGCTACCTGAAACTGCTGGCGGACTTTGGCGGCACGCATGGCACTGGTACGCCGATTGCTGCAAGCGTCATCCTCGGCAATGGCTTCAACAATCCGCAGGCCAATCAGGCCTGATTTATTCGATAATGGCGGGGCCGGGTTTTCGGCCCTGCATTTCTCCTGATGGGTGGTTTGTCATGCTTGTTCCGAAACGCATTGTTGCTCCGGCGGCGTCTATCCTGACGCTGAGTGAGATCAAGGAACATCTGCGGATCGAAGAGGATGACGATGCGGAAAACGATCTGCTCCAGGCGTTGATTGCGGTCGCGGAAACGTATCTGGATGGATATTCCGGTGTTCTTGGCCGGTGCATGATCACGCAGACGTGGCGCTATAGCCTCTATGGGTGGCCGTCATGTCGGTTGGATTTGCCGTTTCCTGATGTTTCCAGTGTCATCGTTCGATATCGGGATGATGACGATGTAGAGCAGATTTTGCCGGAAAGCCAATATCAGGTGCTGGAAGGGGCTTGTGGATCGTTTGTCCGGTGGTTCGACAGCTTTTCCGGGCCATCGCTATATGATCGCGGCGATGCTGTGCAGGTAGATATGGTTTGCGGGTACGGCGATACGGCGGCGGAGGTGCCTGCGAATATCATCCACGCGGCAAAGCTGATGATTGGGGCCTGGTACGAGAACCGGGAAAATATCGTAATCAGTAACTTGATCTCGCAACTGCCGATTTCTGTCAGTGCGCAGGCGCTTTTGGCGACCGTGCGACGGGTAGGTGTTTGATGCGAGCCGGGAAGCTTGACCGGCGCATCACGCTGCTGCGGGAAACCGAGACCGGGCGCGATGCCCTCAACCAGCCGATTTTGGAATGGGTTGGGATAAAGACGGTCTGGGCTGGTAAAACAGTCAACAAGGGAACTGAGGTTGTGCAAGCGCAGCAGATGAGCGGCACACGTCCACTAACCTTTCGCATTCGCCACCGTCCTGGTCTGAGCCTCAAGGATCGGGTTCGGTATGATGGTGCGCTTTACGAGATTAAAGACATTAGAGAGATCGGGCGCCGGGTTGGCCTTGATCTCGACTGCGTGGCGGTTGCGGAGTGAGATATGTCCAAGGTGACATTCAAGGTCGAGGGACTGAAAGAGCTTGAGGCGGCACTTTCGGAAATGACGGCTTCGACGGGCAAGCGGATCACGACGAAAGTCTTGCGCGATGCGGGCAAGCCGATTGCCGATGCAGCGGCGGCGAAAGCGCCGATCCTGACCATGGCGCTCTATGAAAATGTTGGCGTTGGGACAAAGTTGACCAAGCGCCAGGCGACGCTTTTTCAGAAGCAAAGTCCAGTTGAAGTCCATGTCGGCGTCAGTGATCCGGCTGGGGTGCAGGTCGAGTTCGGGAATGATGAACAGGCGGCGGAGCCGTTTTTGAGGCCTGCCTGGGACAGTGGAAAAGACCGGGCGCTTGACCAGATCATTTCCGGCCTTTGGACCAGCATCAACAAGGCTGCGCAGCGTGCAGCGCGGCGTGCGATAAAGCTCAAAAATAAAAGGTGACGTATGGAAGAGGCTGTTACGGCCTTTCTGCTGGCGGACGCGAAGCTGTCCAGCCTGATCTCCAGTCGTGTCCATTGGGGCAGGTTGCCGCAAACGGAAACCCGGCCTTACCTGATTTTGACCTTGGCGAGCGCAACCGTGGACATGGCGCAATCCGGGCGCACTGGCTGGGCGCAATCCCGCTTGCAGCTCGATGGCTATGCCGAAAGTGCCAGCGCCTCAAAGGCAATCAGCATGGCGGCTTTCGAAGTGCTGGAAAAGGCTCGCCATAGACAGGCGGGCGTAAAGATCCATAGCGCGATCATCGACACCATACGGGACTATTTGCCCGTTTCGACCGCCGGGGCGGCTCTGCTCTATCGGAACTCCATCGACCTTTTCATCTGGCATAGCCGATAACTCGAAAGGATACTGACATGCCTGCATCTGAGGCACAAATCGCCCTCGGCCTTGTTGTCGAAATGGCGGATGAGGCAACGCCCGCCACGCGGACCTATCTTGCCGAGGTGACGGATATCACCCCGCCAAGCGAAACCACCGACACGGTGGATGTAACGCACCAGCAAAGTGCCAACCGCTACCGCGAATTCATTGACGGTCTGACTGATGGCGGCGATTTTTCCTTCGACATGAATTATGTCGCCGGATCGGCTTCGGACGTTTATCTGCGGGCCTCACGCAACAAGTCGAAGTGGGTCTACATCACCTTTCCGAGCGGTCATCAGCTTATCTTCAAGGGCAAGCGCACCGGTTACGAAATCAGCGCTTCGCTTGGCGACAAGCAGACCGTGACCGTAACCTTCAAGGTTTCCGGCGAACCGGTGCTGACCGGCGCTACCGCGCCGCGCTCCATTGTTGCGCCTGCTGTGGTCGGCACGCCGACCGTTGGCGCGCCTTTGACGCTTGATCCGGGCGTATGGGCTGGAGCCATGGAGCAAACCTATCAGTGGAAGGTGGATGGGACGGCGGTCAGTGGTGCGACCAGTTCGACCTATGTGCCAGTTACGGCAGATATCGGCAGCCCTGTGACCTGCACGGTGAAGGGGGAGAATGACGACTTTGAAACGTCCGTCACCTCGGCTGCAACCGCTGATGTAGCGTGAGGGTGGCATGAGTAATCCTATCAGAGGCACGATCACCCGCAGCATCAATGGCGAGCAGATGGAGTTCCGTCTGGCCGCAAATGAATGGTGTGAGCTTGAGGAAGAGCTGGGCAAGCCCATGGGGGCGATCCTGCGGGAATTTGCGGAAAGGGTGCAGAATGAAACGATTTCCATGGCGTTTCTTCGTTCTATTTTTCGCGCCGCGCTTTGCCGTTGCAAGCCTGGACTTACGCATGACGCTGCTGGAGAGATCATGTCGAGCATCGATCTCAAGGATGCCGCGACGATCATTGGCGAAACCATCAATGCGTCTATGCCGAAGGCTGCCGCTGAAAAGGATGGTGCGCCGGGAAAGTCGAGGGCGGCAAGGACGAAGAATCCAAGCCGCTAGACTGGCTTAACCTGTACCGCGCATGGGTTGAGGCCGGGCAACGGCCCGGAGACTTCTGGGACATGACGTTGCGCGATATCATGATTGTCTTCAAAGCCTGTCGGGATCGGCGGCTTTTCGAGCATGATCAGCGGGCGTGGCTGGCGCATACAACGGCGTTTCTGACTGCCTATGCGCCGCAAAAGTCCAGGGAATTCCCAAAACTGAAAATCATCGAAAGCAAAAAGTCGGAGGCACCGCCTGCGGCTGCTACCAAAAACGATTGGCGCGCGATGCTGGATAAGGCGCGGGCTTGGGTAAAGGGTAAATCCTGATGGCAAATGCTGTGATTGGCGCTCTGCGCGTCACGCTCGGACTGGATACAGCGGCCTTTGAAAAGGGGCTTGCCAGTACCATGAAGAGCATGAAGGGGCTGGGCAAGTCGATGGAGTCGGTCGGCAAGACCTTGTCTGTCGGGTTGACGGCGCCGATTGCGGCCTTTGGCACCTTGACTGTTAAGACGGCGGGGGATTTTCAGGCGGCGATGAACCGCGTTGAGGCTGCGACCGGTGCGACGGCAGCAGAGATTGCCGACATGCAAAAGATGGCAATCAAGCTAGGTGCGGACACCACCTTTTCCGCCTCTGAGGCCGCCAATGCTATGGAAATGCTGGCGAAGAATGGCTTGACTGCCAGCCAGATCATGGGTGGGGCGGTGCAGGCCAGCATGAAGCTGGCGGCGGCATCCGGCGGGGAGCTGGCGGCATCTGCTGACCTTGTTACTGACGTGATGATGAATTTCGGGAAAAACGCCAAGGATCTGAATCCGGTTATCGATGGGATAACCGGCGTTCTGCTGCAATCGAAATTTGGCTTTGACGACTATCGTCTTGCAATAGCGCAGGCTGGCGGCGCGGCTGGCAGCCTTGGTGTCTCTTTTGATGATTTCAATGCATCAATTGCGGCCACCAGCTCGGCTTTTTCTAGCGGCTCTGATGCTGGTACATCCTTCAAAACATTTATCACCTCGCTGGTACCAAAGTCCAAAACGGCAAGAGCCACCATGCGTCAGTTGGGCTTGGAGTTTTTCGAGGCTAACGGCTCGATGAAAGACATGTCCGCTATCGCGGAACAGCTAAAAACCAAGATGTCGGGCCTGTCTGATGAAGGGCTCATCGAGGCCATGAATGATCTTTTTGGCGTTGATGGTATGCGGACGGCCATCATGCTGATGAAGACCGGGGGCAAGGGTATTGATGAGCTGAAAGCAAAGATTGCTAAGGCCTCTGCTGCCGATCAGGCCGCGGCGCGGTTGAAAGGCTTCAATGGCGAATTGGAGCAGTTGGGCGGCGCCTTCGAAAGTTTGCAGATTGCCATTGCCAATAGCGGCTTACTCTCGTTGCTGACGGAAATGGTAAAGTCGCTTGCGGATTGGGTTGCGAAACTGGCGGAAACCAACCCGGAAATCCTGAAATGGGGAACGGCGGTCGCTGCACTCGCTGCGGTTCTCGGTCCTGTTGCGGTTGGTATCGGCGCTGTCGTTGCGGTGATTGCCGCTATTGGCGCACCGATTGCGTTGGCGGTGGCTGGTGCCGCAGCATTGGCGGCGGCGGCTGTGGCGGTTTACACCAATTGGGATACGATCAAGACGCAATTTCCGACCATTGGCGCGATTGTCGAGGGCGCAATTGGTGTGATCAGCGCGACGTTGACAGCGTTGAACGCCAATGCGCACTCGATTGTTGCCGGTATTGTCGCGCTGTTTACCGGGGATTTTGCCGGGGCATTTACCGCCATACAGCAGATTGCCCATAACTTCGCGGATCTATGGCTCAATATTGCCGAGGTAATTTTCCCTGGCGCCAAGGCAGCAATCATTGCTGGGGTGCAGTCTATCGGCGCATCCATGGCAACCTTTGGATCGCAGATCCTTTCGACATTCGTCAACCTGGGCGCTGAAATGGTGGTGATTGGCGAGCAGATCATGGCCGGGCTTTGGCAAGGCATTCAGAACAAGTGGCAATCGGTCAAGGAAAGCGTGACCAGTATTGCCAGTGGCATCAAGAGCACCTTCACGGAATTCTTTGACATCAACTCGCCTTCGCGCGTGATGACCACACTTGGCGAATATATCACGCAGGGCCTTGGTGATGGTATCGCCAACGGCAAAGGGCAAGCCGTATCCTCTGCAACGGATGTCGCCAATGGTGTTTCCGGCGCATTGTCGAATATCGACACAGCAGGATCTGGCTTGGCGAAGAACATGGATAATGCTTTTTCGTCCATCGGTTCCGGGCTGGCGGATGCGATCAAAGGCACAAAGAGCTGGGGCGATGTTGCCAAGGGCATCCTTTCATCGCTGGCGCAATCGCTTATCGGCACAATGGGCGGCGGCGGCGGGGTTGGTGGATCGCTGCTCAAGGGCCTGTTTTCCGGCCTGACCGGCTTTGCCAATGGCGGCACGATCATGCCGGGGGGCAATGGTGCGGGGATTGACAGCCAAGTAGTGGCGTTTCGCAAAAGCCCGACTGAGCAGGTCGATATCCATGACCCGCGCAAAAGCAAGAGTAGTGGCGGCGGTGACCGTTACTACTCTATCGATGCGCGGGGCGCTGATCAGGGTGCTGTTTCCCGGATCGAGGCTGCCTTGAAAAAGGTGGATGGTTCGATTGAAAAGCGGGCGGTTGCCGCACAAAACTTTAGCAATAAGCGGAAATACATCTGATGGCGCGCCTGATCGATTGGCCTGTTGGACTTGGTATTCGTAGCTGGGAACCGTCCAGCGGGCCGGAAAGCGTCAATTCCGGCTCGAATGCCAGCACCAACGGTGTGCCACAGACATTTGCCAGTCCGCTGGGTGGCTGGGGCTATTCCGTGACGCTCCCCGCCTGCCAGGGGCGAATGGCGCGGCGGTTGCGCGGGATGATTACCGCGCTGCATGCCGGTGCCAATGCCGTGCGGCTGGCCTGGCACGATGCTGACGGCATGAGCCTGGAAGAGGCCGGAATCTCTTACTCTGTCGAGCAGATGCGCGACGGCTTGCCTTGGTCGAATGATGAGCCTTGGTCGAATGGCGAGAATTGGGCGGCGCAATATCCGCTGGTGAGTGTCGGGGCGGCTGCTGCCAGGGGTGCGACGATCATCACTCTGTCCGATAGCTTTTGGGGCGGTCAGCTCGATATGGGTGATGAGTTCGGCTTTGTCGGGCACTTCGCCAAATATCAGGTAACGCAGCGGATCGCCGCCGGGCAATACCGGATATGGCCGCAACTGCGCAGGGCGGTGACGCCGGACGATCTTGCAACGCTGGTGCCTGTGCTGGCTATGCGGCCTTTTTCCACGTCCTTTGCCAGCTATTCGCGTGACGTGGATGTGATGCCTGAAACTGTTTTGCAGCTCTTCGAAGTCTATGACTACGATGTGCGCGCCTATTTTACGGATTGATCATGGTTGCGCAGTTTACTGAGGCCGATCAGGAATTTCTTCGGCGTCCGCATGTGTCGCGGTTGTGGTTTTTTGAGATCGATCTCGAAGACCGTATCTGGCGGGTGCATAACGGCTCCGGCGAATATGAGATTGGCGGCTATACGTGGGTTGGTGTTTCCAGCCCGCTCGGACAGCAGCTTGTCAGCATTGGCGCGGTGCGCGATCCGCGCTTTGGCGAGGCGGCGAAGATCGATATCGTCATTGCCGGGGCGAATGCGGATTTTGTCAAATATATCCGCAGCAACCACAAGATCTTGGAGGGCCTGAGCGTCAATGCCTATTGGTCGATGATCGATCAAGAAACATTCGAGGCGTGGCCAAGTGGCTTGAAAAAGATGTTTCCGGGGTTGTTTTCGGCGCCTTCCGTGCATCGCGAAGGCATTGGCACGCGGACCATCGGGATTACTGTCGAAAGCCTCTGGCACACCCTGAATTTCCCGTTTGGCGGATATTGGACTTATTCAAGCCAGTTGAAACGCTATCCGGGCGATAAGGGCCTGCAATATTGCGGCGTCGATATCTATGAGGTCATCAAGGCATGACCGGCTCTATCGAAGATGCTTTGCGGGCGCATATCGAGGCGACCGGCACGACACCGTGCGAGTGGGGCAAGAGTGATTGCACCAGCTTTGCAGCGACATGGATTGAAACCGTGCATGGCCGCACGGTGAAGCGTCCGCGCTGGAAAAGCAAGGAACGGGCGATGGCGTTGATCAAAAAACGCGGCTCGCTGCTGGATCTTTGGTCCGATGTGCTTGGTGACTTTGGCCTGTTGCGCGGCATGGATGGCATGGTGCCGGAACCGGGCGATGTCGGGCTTATCAATACACATCTTGCCGGTGTTGTCGGCGGGATTTTCGTCAAGCCGCATTTGTTTGCCTGGCGTGGCGAGCCTTTTGGCACGCGGCTTATGCATATCCGCTCATTCGAGGCGTTCTGGTCGATCCGATGAAGATCCTGAAAATCACTCTGCTTGGCTCGGCTGCTGTTCTGGCGCTGACATTGCCAGCCCATGCTGACCCGATCAGCACGGCATTGGGCAGCTTCATCTTTCAGTCGCTGTACACGATTGGCGTTTCCGGCGCGGTGGCCAATTTTGTTGCGGTCAATGGGCTTGCGCTGCTGGCGGTGGCCGGGTCTGTCGCATCGAGTTTTTTTGCAACGAAGGGGTCGGTTAAACCGTCCGATGCCAAGTCTACCTATTCGACCGAGGAAAGCTCGGTTCGGGAAGGTATCGGCTACACGACAGGCGCTGGCGTCAAATTCTACGGCAACACGGATGGCTCAACCCGCTGGCGGTTGAATGGGCATACCGTTGGCCCGATTGATGCAATTACCGAATATTACCTTGGTGAAAAGGAAGTGGTGATCGATGACGATACCGGCTATGTGACATCGCCGCCGTGGCCAAAGTCGGACGGCACAAGCTGGGCAAAGATTGAGCATAAAGCGGGTGGCGGCGGCGAAACGGCCTGGCCTGCGCTGGTTGCGGCCTTTCCTGGCAAATGGACATCGGCCCATAAGGTTGAGCGGACTTTTCAGACGCTATCGACATTTTACAACCCGGGCCTGGAAAAAGAGAAATACCTTTCGCTGTATCAAGGCGGCGTGCCAGAGCTGCGGGTGGTTTACCGGGCATCGCTGGTTTACGACGCGACCGACGAAAGCCAGGACTCCACCAATGACGCGACGTGGCGTTGGACGGACAATAGTGTCTGGTGCATCATCCATGTGATGCGCCGCGATCCGCGGCTGTTTTCGCCTGACATGTGGGATTGGACGCTCAACACGTTGACGGCGGTCAAGTGCGATACCCATGTGGCGACCCTGACCGGTACGGAAAAGCGGTCTCGGCTTTGGGGGCAGTGGAACTATGAGGATAAGCGCAACGATACCGTTCAAAGCATGCTGGATAGTGCTGGACTGGTGATCCGCACCACGCAGGCGGGCAAGATCTATCTCGATATGATTGATGATGCGCCGGTTGCGGAAATCAGCTTCACCGATGACGATATTGTTTCCGATGACTGGAGCGGCGGACCGGAGGCGGTGGATCGTCCCAACGTCTGTCGGGTGAAATATTATTGCGAACCGCGTGATTTCGAGGTCGCGGAAATAGACATGACTGGCATCGCCTGGGCGCAGATTGACGATGAAGTCACGCGCTATGGTGAGAAATTTCACGATGTCGAACTGTCTTATTGCCCCTCGGCAAGCCAGGCGCAGCGCATTGCCCGGCGGCTGTTTGCTCTTGAGCGTGCCGAAACCTATTCGGCCACCATGAAGATGGTGGGCATGGCGGCGTGGGGGCTGCAATATGCTGAGATCCAGACTGAGTATGATGACACGCCGCGCCTGATGCAGTTGGGCGCACCGGAAATGAATGACGATGACGGCACGGTCTCGATCTCTGGGAAATACTGGCCTGAATTGTCGGCCTGGAACCCAGCAACAGATGAAGCCGCCGCCCCGGAAGATACACCGGCCCTCAACTATGTGGCCGATATCGATCCACCGGGGCCGCCGACTTATGCGGTGCAAACCACGGCTCCAGACGGCACCAGACAGTTGCGGTTGCTTTATTCCGTCTCAGGGTCGCCTGATGTTGTCGAGGTGAATTACCGCTCCTATTCCGGTGGGTCGCCAAGCTCCTGGCGCTCGATGACGGAGCGGTCTGGCGTCGCTTATGTAGCGCTCACATCCGATATCCTTGGGCAGACGATTGATGCGCGGGCGCGGGTTTTTGAGGATGAAGAAGGTTCGGATTTCTCAACGACTGCGAGCCTTGTCGTCGGAGTTGATAACGGGTTGCCACCAGCGCCGTCGCTTGTGTCGGGCGGAATAACTGTCGATGGGACAACCGCCACCCTTAGTGTGTCGGTTGTCAGTAATGACTTCCGGGTTGCGGCCATCCGCCTGATGTATGGGCCGACTGTGCTTCAGACTGTAGCGGTTTCGCCCGGCGTTGCCATTGGCTTTTCAAACACGACCTCCGTTGGATCTGGTGGCGGCACAGTCGAATGGAAAATCTACGGCGTCGTCACCAACGGATCAGTTGGCGCTGCGCTGACGCTTTCGGCCTACATCCCAGATACCGGCGGAGGTAGCGACTAACCGGTCGCTCAAGCCCTCTCTATATATCTCCAGCTTTGAAGGATTTCCGCATGTTCACGCGACAGGCGCTCTCTGTGTTTGCCGGTTACACTGCCAATGGGCAGCCACGCCAGATCGTGCCGGGCGAAAGTCAGGTGTGGGGCATGGAGCTTCAAGAGGCCGTCAAGGCGCTGTCGAATGTATCGGGCACGACCTTTTCCGTGGATACAAAGGCGGAACTGGATGCAGATCTCGCATATGGCGAGGGTGTCATTGCCCTTGTCTGGCAGGATGATGATTCTGACAATGATGGATACTGGCGCAAACTCGGCGCCTCTGGCTCCGGTAGCTGGGTGTGGCGGGCGCCTTTGCCATCAGGGATTATCTGGGGTGTCGATAGCGGCGCTGGTACGGCCAACGCCATCAGCGTTATCACGCGCGGGCGGGTTTCCGGCTATGCACTGATCGGCTTTCGGCTGTTCGAATCCACCACTTCGGAGCCAGCGACCGTTGCCTTCAATGGAGGTGCGGCCCTGACGATCAAGACCAACCAGGGGACCAATGCCAGCGCGCTTTCCGTCGGTATGTGGGTTTTTGGGATTATCGATGAGGATGATGATAGTTTCCGGCTGTTGATCGATGAGGATATTTCTGAGCTTATCGCACAAGCTGAAAGTGCGCGCGATGCTGCGAATGAAGCAAGAGTGGCGGCAGAGGAGGCAGCCAGTGCGGCGGCAGCATCAGTGGTTGGTGCAGTCAAGTATAACCAAAGCCAAAGCCTGACTATCAGTGAGCAGCAGCAGGTCATCACAAATATCGGCCTTACTACACCTTCAATTCTGAGGCTGATAGGGCTTCCGTTTGTTACACTGGATATGTTTAGTGGTGGCGTTTCTGCCTCGGCTAGTGCCAATCTTACCGCATTGACGAGCGCAATAGCGGAAAAAAAGAAAGTAGAGGTGCGGCGCGGTGTCTATCAGATGAATGGCGCCACGTTTACGGTAACTGATCCAGAAGACATCGTTATCATCGGAGAGGGAAGGAACACTTCGCTTTTTAGTTATCCGACGGCTGGCGATACCGGGCTTATCTTCAACTACAGCATGGCGTCCCTTGAAAATTGGTGGGGAGACGCTTGTACTTTTCGGGTTGAGAACCTTGGCTTTCGTGGCAATGGAGCAGCCTCGAAGGGCTTGACAGTTCAACAACTGTCTTCCACCGGTAACATTCGACTTGAGCGCGTTTTAAAAAACCTATCCTTTGCGGGGCGTGCAAGCGGTGAATATCTCGGCACTGGTCTTGTCACGACGAATGCCAGCTATTTGACGATGGATGGGATTTTCTATCGCGGCGATGGTACCAACGGTACGGCATATTCCTTGAATGGGCAGCTTGATAGCCTCGATAACTCGATTGCGCGACTATACGCATCGGAGTGCGCGACAGGCATAAACGTCTCTGGGAAGATCGAGGGATTGACGATTTCCGATAGTCGGTTGGTCAATCTTGCCAACGGTATCTTCGTAAGCCCTTATCTCGCCGCTGGCGAAAATGTCCAGCCATGGGTGAGTATCAGCAACTCCCATATCGCGGCCCGGTCGCGCGGTATTTACGCGACAGATATTGCTCAACTTCAGGCGACAAGCAACCTGATCTATTTGGTCTCCGGGTCAAGCGATGCCATTGGCATCGATTTGCTGCGGACGGAGGCGTACGGCATTGGTTACGGCCTACACCAGATTATCGGCAATCAGGTTTTCAACCAGCAGGGCGCAGTCGGAACGACAATCGGCATTCGCTTTGAAAGCAGCACCTCTACCGGCCAGGATCATTCCGTATGTGATGGCAACATTGTTGCCAACCTGAATATCGGAATTCAGACCTATGCCACATCCAACCAGATCAGCGGGCAAAACCGTGCGACGGGCTGCACGACGGCGCTGAATGACAACGGCAGCAATACCAATCTGACCGTGCTGACCTCTTGATACAAAAGGGCATTCTGATGGTTGATTTTGTCTGGTTAATGTTGCGCGGGCTGATGGTCTGGTTGATTCGGATTGGGGATGCCTCGAAAGGTGTCCGCAGGGTTGTTGTCGCGGCCTACGTTCTTTCTTTCATTGCGACGGCGCTGATCGGCGTAAACAGCACAATCAACATAGGAATGCGCCTTTTCGACTTAGCTTCGGAATATTGACCAACAAAGCCGCAGCTATTCCCTGGCGGGCATTCTAAAGATTAAAAAAGGAAACGATCATGGATCGCGCGAAATTCTTCGCGGCGGTGCGCACGTCGCTGTTTGGCGGTGCGCTGACGCAAAATCAGGTGAGTGGCATCACGGCCATTCTCGATGCCTGGCAGGCCAGCACAATGACCGATCTGCGCTGGCTGGCCTATATGCTGGCGACGGCATTCCATGAGACTGCGCAAACCATGCAGCCGGTGCGTGAGACGCGTGCGGCGACGGACGAACAGGCTATCGCCATTCTGGATCGATCCTGGGGAAAGGGTGTGATGCCCTGGGTAAAGTCGGCCTATTGGCGAATCGGGGCCGATGGCAAGAGCTGGTTGGGGCGTGGCTATGTCCAGCTTACCCACAAGGTCAATTATATCAAGCTGGGCGGTGCCATTGGCGTGGATCTGGCGGCCAATCCAGCCCTGGCGATGCGCGAAGATGTGGCGCTTAAGGTGCTGTTTGTTGGCATGGGCGAAGGTTTGTTTACCGGCGTCAAGCTGGCGGATTACTTCCAGGGCGCCAAGGCCGATTGGGTGAACGCCCGCCGCATTATCAACGGTACGGAAAGTGCCAGTGTTGTTGCTGGTTATGGCCAGAAATTCCATGCGGCGCTTAAGGCGGCCACGTGATGGAGCGGAGCTGGATTTATCGCCGTGCCGCCGTCTTTTTCGCGCTCGCCTTTAGCGCCGGGATTATCCTGGCGCTGTTGATCGGCGGACAGGACACCATGCTTGCCCGTGACCTTGCGCAGGGCGCCTATCTGATCATGGGGTCTACCATCGGCGCTTATGTGTTTGGCGCTGAATGGAGTGACAAGAATAAAGCCAAGGAAATCCTGCAAGGGATCGATGGCTATCCGCCGCCACCCGGAGGGCAGATTTGATGGCCGCTATCAGCAAAAAACTCAGATCTATTGAGGGCGGTCGCCTCGGCTTCATGTGCCCTGGCTGCGATGGATTGCACCAGGTGGCCGTTGGCAGTGGGCCGGGTCCACGTTGGTCATGGAATGGCGACAAGGATAAGCCGACATTCGCTCCATCCATTCTCATAACATGGAAAGAGCCGAGCGACGTACCGGCGGAATTTGATGACGAAACCAAGGATGTTTCCATGGTTTGTCACTCGTTTGTTGTTGACGGGAAAATTCAGTTTCTCGGAGACTGCACCCATGCGTTGGCGGGGCAGACGGTCGAAATTCCAGATTTGGAACGGCGGGGTTCTGCGTGATGTTTGCAACCCTGTCTGACTTTATCAAGATCCCGCTGGCGGTGCTGTTTGGTATCGTCATCGCCGCGATCTTTTATGAGGGGCTGAAGGTTCCGTTTTTTGGCTGGCAGCTCGTGGATGGGCGGATTGCCTCAGAGGTCAAAGCGGCAACGGCGGATCTTGTCGCCGCCTCTGATCTTGCCGCTGCGAAAGCGGATCTCGCCAAGCTGCAAACCGACATCGCCCGTGCCGAGGCGCTGCGGCAAATGGCGGAGCGCAATATTCAAAGCCTCATGCAACAGGATGAAGACGATGCAAAAGCCCTTGCCGAAAGGCAGGCTGCGGATGATGGCGTTGATGGCGCTCGCTACACTGCTGCCGATATTGAGCGGATGTCTAAGCGATCGCGCCGCGCGCGTTGATATCGCCAGCGCTGCGGCCACGAAGGCTGTGGCGCAAGCATCAACCAAGCTCCCAGATTATCCGACCTATTGCCGCGCCCACATGACGCGACCACCCCTTCCCAAAGTGGGTGATCTCGCCCGACAACAGGATGAGAAATGGGAGGTTGCCGCCGATGCGTCGGACAGGCGGACGGATTTCTGCGGGTCATTTTACGATCAAGTTAAGACAAGCTACGGCGCGCCGGGTGCGGCGTCGAAATAGAGAGGGAATTCCATGGCAACGCAGGAAGAGAAGATCGCAATCGTTCAACGTGGTGTCAGTGCGTTTGCCGCAATCGAGCAGGCGTTGAAGGATATTGCCGAAAACGCCAATGCGCTGAAGTCCGTCTATGAGGATGGCGCCGCCGCTGGTATGGCCGATGGACGGACTGTCGTTCTCCAGATTGCTGAGTTTAATCGCTGGATTGGTGATGTCGGTGATTTTGAAGCCAAGGTTTATGACGCCCATGACCGTTCGACGGCCATTGCAAAAGCGAACGATGCGGACAGCGCTCTACCAGAAGGATATGTGACTATCCTGGGCGGAGGCCGGTGATATGCAGTGGTATCATGCTGTAATCGGCATCATGGCCGCCTTATCGCTGATCGCGTCTCAACCTGTGCCGCGTGCAATGCGGTGGGTTTTGCTGATTGCGGCGTGCTATGCCATCCCGGTTCTTTATATGCATGCCGAAAAACCCACCGGAATCTGGTTTCCCATGCCCTCTGCTGTTTCGTTTCTATGCGATGCGGTGTTGGTGCTGGCGATCCACAAGGGGCATAAAGAGCGGTGGGAATTTGCACTGCTAATTCTCTATATGGTTTCTGCTACCTGTGGACTTATCCAAACGTTCGGAACGCTGGTTGGCGTTCCTTCGCCGCTTCCTGTCTATCTCTATGGGGGGATATTGGAGGCAGTCAACGCGGTCGCGTTCGCTCTTATTGGCGGCATAGGTATGGTGGAAATGTTGGGGCATGTGGGATCTCATTTTACTGGCCGTCATGGGGGCAATCTGGCTAGGGTTGTGCATGTTGCCCGTTCGCCAACCCCCGCCCCAAAAAGACGCTGGAAGTGGTGAGCGACATGGCGATTGATTTTTCGCCTGTCGATATCGATGTCTATAAAGCATTCGGTTCGCTCCTTGGCTCGGTTGGCGCGCTGCTTTATTCCAGGCCCACCAACATGCGCGATATGCTGGCGCGGCTGGTGTTTTCCTTGATTGCCGGGTTCGCACTCTATTTCGTGCCAATCGAGGTGCTAGGCTGGAAAGAAATCCGCGACCGGATTATTGCCGGTTCATTGCTGATGGCTTTTCTGTCGTGGTTTATAGCCGGGGCGCTGGTGAAATATGCGACAGCAAAGGCCAAGGCGGATTGATATCTGGCTTGGCGGGAATTGGTTCAACGCAAAAGCCCCTACGGAATGCCGTAGGGGCTTTTTTTGTTTTTGCGCCTCATTGCGAAGCATCTTGCTACAGTAAAAATGGTTTGACACTTTGGCCAAAAAGCAAAAGAAAACAGTAGTCGCAAAGTGGGCGGTTTGACGGCTTAACCCATTGAATTCATTTTATTAATTCAGTCCCACCTCTTCCGCCATTCCCAAAAATAGATACATTAAATCAGATAGTTACACGTTGAATTGTCAAACGATTACGCTCGGTTTGACAATTTATGTTCTCGTTTCACCCTCCTACTTCGAAGGGGAGGGGCGTCTTGGGCGGTTGTATCATTATGAAATAGCGCTGCTGGTTCCTGCGCCCTTGGTCTCGATCACATGTCGTGGGTGTCTTCTGCGGCGCTCTTGCGTTTCAGCAGGAACCACAGAAATGCCAGGCTCATGGCGGCCATGGCAAACCAGGTTATTGCATATTGGAGATGGCTGTTGGGAAAACGGATCTGGGTTAAACCGCCGACCGGGTAGCCGCCCGGCACATCGCTCTTGTCGGCATCCATAAAGAAGGGCGCTACTTGCGTCAGATTGCGTTTGGCGGCAATGGCAGAAACGTCGCGTGAATACCAGCGATCGGCATTCGCATCGTTGGAGCGAAGCAAGGTTCCATTCGGTTCACTGATGCGCAAAAGGCCGCTTACTGTCACGTTTGCAGGGATCTGGCCTTGCGCGCGGCGTGACGGGTCTTTGCGATCAATCGGCACAAAGCCCCTGTTGATTAACAGGGTTCCATCTCTTTCGGTCTTGAGAGGGGTCATGACCCAATAGCCGGCGCCCAATTCCGTGGCGGCGTAGACCAGGGTTTCCTTGTCGTGCTCGTAAATGCCAGAGGCCTTGATATGGCGGTATTCATCGGCGTCGCGATTGACGGCAGGCCATTGAGATGGGGATGGTGCATCCACTGGCTCGGCATGAACACGCGCATCGACGCGAGCGATCAATGCCTGTTTCCAACCCAGGCGTTCGATTTGCCAGATGCCGAGTGCGATGAATAAGGCCGTTGCCAGCAGGAGAAAGCTGGATAGTGCAACCTTCTTCATGGGAAAACGCCTGATGGCCTGCTGGTCTGACATTTATCAACCGTCCTGAAACGGATCGGGCGACATGCATATGCCGCCCGATCGGATATCGGCGTCCTTACGGAACGTTACGCATCATTTCGGGGCTCATCGGCATCATATTGGTGTTCAAGTGATGCATGACCCAGAGAGAGCCGGAGAGTGCGATAACGACAACGATGATGGTGAAGATCAACGCCATCATGTTCCAGCCGCCTTCCGACTTGGTATTCATATGCAGGAAGTAGATCATGTGAACCACGACCTGGATGGCACCAAGGCCCATAACGATGCCAGCCAGCAAGGCCTTGTTGGTCAGGCTGCCGCTCATCACCAGATAGAACGGTATCGACGTCAGGGTGACCGACAAAATAAAGCCGATCATATAGGTCTTCATCGAGCCGTGGCTGGCCTCGTGGCCGCCATGATGATGCTCATGGCCGTGGCCATGCGAATGTGCGTGCGAATTGTCGTTCATCCGATCACTCCCAGTAGGTAGACGTAGGAGAATACGCCAATCCAGATAACGTCGAGGAAGTGCCAGAACATCGAGAGGCACATCAGGCGACGGCGGTTTGCTTCGATCAGTCCGTGCTTGCCGACCTGGGCCATCAGCGTCACCAGCCAGATGATGCCGAAGGTAACGTGCAAACCGTGGGTGCCGACCAGCGTAAAGAAGGCTGACAGGAAGGCGCTGCGATTTGGCCCTGCTCCTTCATGGATCAGGTGAACGAACTCATACAGCTCGAGCGCCAGGAAGATCGCGCCAAATACACCGGTTACGCCCAGCCAGATCAGCGTAGCGGCCTTGTTGTTCTTCTCCATCGACAGCATGGCAAAGCCATAGGTGATCGAGGAAAACAGCAGCATTGCCGTGTTGATCGCGACCAGTTTCAGGTCGAACAGGTCGGCCGGAGCCGGGCCAGCCGCATAATTGCGGCCGAGTACGGCATAGGTGGCGAACAGCATTGCGAAGATCAGGCAGTCGCTCATCAGATAGAGCCAGAACCCAAGGTTCGTGCTGCTTTCCGGATGATGCTCTTCGGTGAGGTAGAATTCCGGCTTTGCGGTTTTTAAAGTTCTGGGATCCATCTGATCACCCCTTCCTTGCCAGAAGCGCGGTCCGCGTTGCCTCGGTATTCACCACCTCTTCGGCGGAGATATAGAAGTCGCGGTTGTAGTTGAACGTGTGGGAGATCGACACTGCGACGATCGCCACGAAAGACACGATGGCCAACCACCACATGTACCAGATCAGGCCGAATGCCATGGCAACGCTGAGGCCCGCAAGGATAACACCCGTGCCGGTATTCTTCGGCATGTGGATCGGCTTGAAGCCCAGCAGAGGACGGCTATAGCCACGCTTCTTCATGTCATCCCAGGCATCGGTGTCATGGACAACAGGCGTGAAGGCGAAGTTATAGGCTGGAGGTGGCGAAGAAATAGACCATTCCAGAGTCCGGCCATTCCAAGGGTCGCCTGTCAGGTCGGCCAGTTCGTGACGCTTGAAATAGCTGACCACAAGCTGGATGACGAAGGAAGCGATACCAAGGGCAATCAGGCAGGCGCCAAATGCGGCGATGATGAACCAGATTTGCAGCGACGGATCGTCGAACTGGCTCATGCGGCGGGTGACACCCATCAGGCCGAGTACATAAAGCGGCATGAAGGCGAAGTAGAAGCCGACCAGCCAGAACCAGAAGGACATCTTGCCCCAGAACGGATCGAGCTTGTAGCCGAACGCTTTCGGGAACCAGAAGGTGACACCGGCCATCAGTCCGAATACCACGCCGCCGATGATGACGTTATGGAAGTGGGCGATCAGGAACAGCGAGTTGTGCAGGACGAAGTCGGCTGGGGGTACGGCGAGAAGAACGCCTGTCATGCCGCCGATGACGAAGGTCACCATGAAGCCCATGGTCCACAGCATCGGCACTTCGAACCGGATGCGGCCACGATACATCGTGAACAGCCAGTTGAAGATCTTCGCGCCCGTCGGGATCGAGATGATCATTGTGGTGATGCCGAAGAACGAATTAACGCTGGCGCCTGAACCCATGGTGAAGAAGTGATGCAGCCACACCAGATAGGACAGGACCGTAATACAGACTGTGGCATAAACCATCGATGTGTAGCCGAACAGGCGCTTGCCGGAGAAGGTCGAAACCACTTCCGAGAAAATGCCGAAGGCGGGCAGAACCAGGATATAGACTTCCGGGTGACCCCAGATCCAGATCAGGTTCACATACATCATCGGGTTGCCGCCGAGATCGTTGGTGAAGAAATTGGTGCCCACATAACGGTCAAGCGTCAGCAGGGCCAAAGTCGCGGTCAGGATCGGGAAGCTCGCAACGATCAGCACGTTGGTGCAGAGCGAGGTCCAGGTGAAGATTGGCATTTTCATCATCGTCATGCCCGGAGCGCGCATTTTAACGATGGTGGCGATCAGGTTGATGCCTGATAATGTCGTTCCGACACCGGCCACCTGAAGTCCCCAAATGTAATAGTCAACGCCGACGCCGGGGCTGTAATCGCCACCCGAAAGTGGTGGATATGCAAGCCAGCCGGTACGGGCGAACTCACCGACGAACAGCGAAATCATTACGATCACCGCGCCAGCAACCGTCATCCAGAAGGAGAAGTTGTTGAGGAACGGGAAGGATACGTCGCGCGCGCCGATTTGCAAGGGAACGACGAGGTTCATCAACCCGGTTACAAACGGCATGGCCATGAAGAAGATCATGATCACGCCATGCGCGGTGAAGACCTGGTCATAGTGATGCGGCGGCAGGAAGCCTTCATTGCCATTGAAGGCCATGGCCTGCTGGCCACGCATCATCAAGGCATCGGCAAAGCCACGCAACAGCATGATCAGCGCCAGAATGACATACATCACGCCGATCTTCTTGTGGTCGACGCTGGTGAACCATTCATTCCAGAGATAGCCCCAGAGGCGGAAATAGGTAACGGCGCCGAGCACGGCAATGCCACCGATCGCGACAGCCAGAAAGGTCAGCACGAGAATGGGTTCGTGATACGGGATCGCATCTAGGGTCAACCGGCCGAAGATGAACTTCATAAGGTCAGGGTTTGAGAACATGGGAGGCCCCGTTTAAGTTGAATATCGCGAGATGACCGGCTCAGTTTTTGGGCTGAGCTGGTGCGGTCGCGCCGTTATCTGTGTCAGGCATGTCCATTCCAGGCATGGAATGATCGGCCATGGAGTGATGCATCGCGTGGTTGCCTGCGTCGGTTGTAGAGGCGACGGGCATGCTGTCGGTAGCAGGAGTGGCCTGCGAATGATCCTGTGGCGCATTCGCGTCGGCTCCATGGCCTGGAGTGACGCTCAGATCGACACCACGATTGTCGTATTGCAGTTTCTCGCGGTTCTCGGCGCTTTCCTTGCCAGCTCCGCCCATCATGTCGATATGCATCATGTTGCTCATGCACATCTTGGCAGGATCGACACACATATTGATGATGGCGTTGAAAAGGTCCTTGTCGGCAGATGCAAAGTAGCGCACCGGATCTTTTTCGCTAGGCTTTTCAAGCTTGATATAGGCGTCGCGGTTGAGTGCGGTACCCTTCGCCTTGACCTGCGCTACCCAGTCCGCAAAGCCCTGATCGCTCAGGCCGTGGAACTTGAAGCGCATGTTGGAAAAACCGGCACCGGAATAGTTGGCCGAGAAGCCGTCATAAACGCCTTCCTTGTTGATCACGCCGTGCAGCTTGGTCTGCATGCCGGGCATAGCGTAGATCTGACCAGCAAGCGCTGGGATATAGAAGGAGTTCATCACCGACTGAGCGGTAATTTTGAAATTGATCGGAACATCAACCGGTGCTGCCAGTTCGTTGACCGTTGCAATCCCGAGATCTGGATAGATGAACATCCACTTCCAGTCGAGAGCGACGACTTCAACCGTCAGCGGCTTCACGTCGGCGGGAATGGTCCGTTCTGCATCAATCCGCTCCAGCGGGCGGTAAGGATCGAGCTTATGCGTGGAGATCCAGGTTACCGTTCCCAGAACCAGAATGATGGCGACCGGCGCCGACCAGATCAGGATTTCGATCTTTGTGGAGTGGTTCCAATCCGGCAGGTAGACCGCCGATGTGTTGGAAGAGCGATATTTCCACGCAAAGAAAAATGTCAGCAGGATCACAGGGACGATAATGATCAGCATCAACACGGTGGCGAAGACCACCAGGTCGCGTTGCTGCGCTGCAATGTCGCCAGCGGGGGACATCACCACCATGTTACAGCCCGAAAGCAGCAGCATGGGCAAAAGCAGGAGGGAGGATAGGATCGGGAATTTTTTCATTACTTTGACTCTCATCAAGCGCATAAGCGCGAATTAATCCTTTTCCGGTGAGATTAAATGCGCGTTTTGTCGCAGGGAGTGTCGCTAATATAGGAAATATATCCTCCTATGGTTGTTGTGTTGGATCATTATGTTGAGAGTTTGCTTTTCAAAAACCCTTGCGAATCAGTAGGTTCTAGCCAAGTTCTCTTCGCAGTTGCGAGATGAAAAATACCAGTTTTTGTCGTGGTGAGCGGACCGAAATGGCAATAATCAAATTGTCGCACCCTTGAAAAATTGGCTGGCCATCGCGAATGGGCTAACGGTTTCACCGGGAATCGCAAAAACAGAAAAAATTATTCGCACCCGGGAATAAGAAAGGGTCCTCGTGCGTATATAGGGGTATGAACAGCAAATCCGGCCCCTTTGACGTGATTGGACAATTGGCAGCGCTGAGGCGTTATGCCCTGTCGCTTGTGCGCAATGCCGATGATGCCGAGGATCTCGTCAACGACGCGCTGGTCAGGGCCTATGAGCACCAGAACAGTTTCCGGCGTGGCGGCAATATTCGTCACTGGTTGTTTTCGATCCTGCATAATACCCACGTGGATAGCTTGCGACGCAGGCGATCTGCGGCAAGACGTGATGCGCAGGCAGCCGATCTTGTCGATCCGGTTGTCGGTGCAGAGCAGGAGCATGTGGTGCGGCTTGCCCAGGTGCGCCGCGCATTTCTGGACTTGCCGGAAGAGCAGCGGCAAGTCCTGCATCTGGTGGCGATCGAAGAGCTTTCTTATCAGGAGGCTGCGGAGGTTCTGGATATTCCCATGGGCACGCTGATGTCACGGCTGTCGCGGGCTCGGGCGCGGCTGCGCGATCTTGAAATGACCGATGCTGGGCGCCGGGCACTACCGCCACCGATTGAGAAACCAGCCCATAGAGGGCAGGGCGGCTCAAAACCGGCTGGCCTTCGCATCGTTGGAGGTTCCGATGACACACCATCCTGATCCGATTTTGGATTTTGATCTACAGGCCTATATCGACGATCAACTGAACGTTCAGCGGCGGATTGAGGTCGAGGCCTATCTTTCCAGGCATCCCGATGCGGCGGCGCGGATGATGGCCGACCTGCGTGTGCGGGACGAGTTGCGCCTGGGGCTGGCCCATGACCGAATGGCGCTTGATTTGGGCGCGGCGCGGCCCGCGACCCGGGATGCGGCTCGCCGGCTGGAGCAGGCTTTGATGCATGCAGGCCGTATGACAGTGCTACGCCGCGCAGCTGCCATAGCAATTTTCATCGGCGTAGGTTGGGTCGCACATTCCGTGATCAATCCATTCGCGGCGACGCAGGTCATAGCCTCCGTTCCGACGCCAGCCTTTGTGCGGGAAGCACTGCAAGCCCATGAAACGACCTTGCTGCGCGAAAGTCTTCATCCTCAGCAGATCGCCCAAGATCAAGTCGGTCAGGGCCAATCCGGGGCGCCGATGTTTGACCGCAAGGAAATTCGCTCTGCCACTGGCATCGTCATGCCGGATCTGCCCAGCAATTGGACGATTGCCGATAGCCAGATTTTCCCTTCGGCTTACGGACCGAGTGTTGAAATCGCCGTCAAGCCGAAGCGGGGCTCGGAGGTGACGTTGTTTGCCGCCCGCACCGGCTCCTTCGCTGTCCAGAATGTCACGCTCGCTCAGACGGATGGTGCAAAGGCTGCTTATTGGCAGATCGGCGAGGTCGCTTACGCGCTGGTGTCGAAGGACCGCTCGGGCGACGAATTGACAGATGTGGCGGGCCAGCTTGCCAGGACGCTTTACTGAAACCGGGTTGGCGCGGCGTTAAAAAGCGGCGGGCCTGCAATGACTTACGGCGTGACATCGATTGTCAGCCTGAACATCAAGAGGAGACCTCAATCATGGAACCTGTGAATAAACATTATCCCTTCGGCGCGCAGGCGCAGGCGGGGGCCTTGTTCGACCAGGGCCTGCGTCAGCATATGCTACGCGTCTACAACTATATGGGCCTTGGCCTGGTTATCACCGGCCTTGTGGCGTTTATCGTCGGTTCGACGCCAGCGCTTTACGTGCCGATTTTCCAATCGCCGCTGAAATGGGTGGTGATGCTGGCGCCGCTCGCCTTCGTATTTTTCTTCTCCTTCCGCATCCAGACCATGTCGGCCAGTGCCGCGCAGATGGCGTTCTGGGCGTTTTGTGCGGTCATGGGCCTGTCGATGGCGTCGGTCTTCCTGGTCTTTACCGGCACCAGCATCGCCCGGACATTCTTCATCGCCGCAACCATGTTCGGCTCCATGAGCCTCTACGGCTATACCACGAAGCGTGACCTGTCGAAATTCGGCTCCTTCCTGATGATGGGCCTGATCGGCGTGGTCATCGCCTCCATCGTCAACATTTTCTTAGGCTCCAGCGCGCTGCAATTTGCGATCTCGGTGATCGGTATCCTGGTTTTCGTCGGCCTGACGGCTTGGGACACCCAGAATATCAAGGAGCAATATGCCGAAAATATCGATCAGGAATCGCGCCAGAAACTGGCGGTATTCGGCGCGCTGTCGCTTTACCTGAATTTCGTCAACATCTTCCAGCTTCTGCTGAATTTCACCGGTGAACGTGAATAGTCTTTGAGCGCGAATAGTCTTGGCTGAAATGCAATAGAGACAATAAAGCCGCCGGTCCTGAGGGATCGGCGGCTTTATGTTGATAGTGGCCCTTCGGCCTATGCGGTTGGGATTCAGTGCAGGGTATCCAGTTCAGCCAGCAATTTGTCCTTGGCTTTTTTGGGCAAGGTCGAGGCTGCAAAGGCGGCAGCGTTGGCGGGCGGAACGTCGCCGACTACCACAACAGCCACCATGCCCATGCCAACATGCGGTGCGCATTTGATGCCGTACGCACCGGGTTGCGTGAATGTCACCTTCACAGTTTCATTGATCTTGCCTTTGAAGACCTCCGCACCCTCAGGCACCAGGCCGGTAATGGCTTCGGCACTGTGGGACTTGTCGGTTGGAATGAAGGTTACGGTGTCGCCAGGAGCGATTTTCAGCGCGGCGGGCTCGAATACCATGGCTGTGCCATCGGCGCCCTTGTTCAGCATATGGATTTCGTAATCGGCGGCGAAGGCGGATGCCGTTGAGATCGCGCCGATGATGGTCAGGGCGGCGAGGCGCTTCAAGGCGATATGCATGGTGTTTCACTCTCTTTTGTGTCTCTTCGCTCACGCTTTTAAATCACCGGATGCGGCATCACTTTGATCTTGCGCAAATCGCGCATTTGTGACCCTCAAAAGGTGGGGGCTTGGCTTGAGTTTATCCGGGAAAGGTGGAATGCGGTTTCCTTGAAAAGAGACGTGCTATCAAGAAGCCTGGGGGTGCAAGGTCCAGACTGGACCTCGCAGTTTCCCTGCGGTGATGGTGCAGCGCCTCGGCCGTAGGAGTATGTGGTTTGCTGTCTCTCATTGATGTGTGTGTTACGGGATGGTTCCGTGGCTAACCTGGTCCTTGCTTTGATTTTCTTTGTGTTGACGCATTCCGTCCCGGCAATACCCAGCATCAAAGGTCGGCTTGTCTCCCGTCTGGGCCGGACGACCTATATGGTTCTTTATTCCATCCTTTCGCTGGCAGGCGTGCTGTGGATTTTCTACGCCTTCATGGAAGCCGATGATGTGGCACTTTGGATGGACAGGGCCTGGCAGGCATGGTTGACGCTGGTGCTCGTACCGATCGGTCTTTATCTGGTGGTGTGCGGATTGATCAGTCCCAACCCATATTCGGTGACCTTCAGATCAGGGCGAAAGCCTGGAGCCATCGTTTCGATAACCCGTCATCCGGTTTTGTGGGGTTTTTTTCTCTGGGCTTTCGGTCATATTTTTCCAAATGGTGAAATGCGTGGCGTTATTCTATTCGGCGGATTTTCGCTTTTCTCGCTGGTGGGAATGGCGATACTGGACCGCCGAAACCGGAGAACTAATGACGTAGCCGGCCCTGAATTGGGTGCCGCAACGTCAGTTTTGCCTTTCGCCGCCATTCTGTCTGGCCGTGCCAGATTGCGTTTGGACCGCGACATGGCGATCGCGCTTGTCCTGACCACAGCCGGCACCTTCGCTTTGCTGTTTGCCTTCCATGAAGTCTTGTTCGGTGTCGATCCCTTGCTGCTCGCGCTTTACGGGGTTTAAACAAGATGATTGCTCTATTTTGATACACCTGTTTTGAAAACAACCATGGTGGGTCGTTCGGGGCCTGCGAAATTGAAAAAATATTACCATTACGGGAAAGATCGTTTGGTTCTCGGCGACTAAAGTCCTATCATTCCAAAAGGGGTAAGGTGTTGACTGCAACTGAAAGAGGTTCGCATGGCCAGCAAATATCTTCTCAACAGCTTGGGGGAGGCGCTTTATTATAGCGGCGATCCGACCCACTGGTATTCAGCCACGGGCAGTGGCCTGACGCTGAATGGATCAAGCGGCAACGATGCAATGTATGGGGATAGCTCGGTCAATGTCACCATGAATGGTGGCGCGGGCGACGATGTCTATTATCTCTATTCCAGTATTAATCGAGCCAGTGAATCAGGGGGGGCGGGTGTTGACACAGTCAATACCTGGATGAGTTACACGCTTGGTGATGGCATTGAAAACCTGGTCGTGACAGGCGATAACCGCTATGCTTTCGGCAACAGCCTGAACAACATCATCACCGGCGGCACAGGTATCCAGACCATTGACGGCTATGGTGGCAACGATGTCCTGATCGGCGGCGGCGGCGCCGATACTTTTGTATTCAGCAGCGGCAATGGCAGCGACAGGATCACTGATTTCTCCAGCGATGATACCGTGCGCTTGCAGAATTATGATTTCTCGGACTTTACCGAGGTGCAAAGTCATATGACCCAGACAGGAAGTGATGTTTCACTCGACCTCGGCAATGGCGAAAGCATCCTATTCAGCGATACCGTAATTTCTGATTTTACCTCCGACCAGTTTCAGTTGACACTGGATCGTACCAATCTCACGCAAACATTTTCAGATGATTTCAACAGCTTGTCCCTGCATGACGGAACGAGCGGAACGTGGGATACCGGCTATAGCTGGTTTGCGTCCAATGGCGGCACCTTGGTCGATAACAGCGAGTTGCAGTGGTATATCAATCCGTCCTATGAGGGGACGTCGTCGGTTAATCCATTCTCTATCTCTGACGGGGTGTTGACCATCACCGCATCCGTTGCTTCGGAAGATATCCAGAGCCAGATCAATGGCTATGAGTATACCTCGGGCATGCTCAGCACTGAGTCCACGTTTAGCCAGACCTATGGTTATTTTGAAATCCGCGCCGATATGCCTGATGATCAGGGCGCATGGCCGGCATTCTGGCTGCTGCCGGCGGACGGGAGTTGGCCACCGGAACTGGATGTGGTTGAAATGCGTGGCCAGAATCAAGGCGAAGTCATTGTCACCGCGCACAGCAATGAAACTGGCGAACAAACATCCGATGCCACGACGGTTTACACCGATACCGAAGGCTATCATACCTACGGCGTGTTGTGGACGGAAACGACGTTGACCTGGTATATTGATGACGTTGCCGTGCATCAAACGGATACGCCGTCAGATATGCATGAGCCGATGTATATGGTGGTCAATCTGGCGGTTGGCGGGATGGCTGGGACGCCAAGCAGTTCTGATTTCAGCGATGGCTCAGAGTTGAAGGTCGACTATATCAAGGCCTATTCCCTTGATGAGTATGCGGCGGCCACCACAACGACCACCGATCATCTTCTTTAACCAGGTCTGCATTCCTCAAACAAAAAGCCCCGGCTGGATTGGCCGGGGCTTTTTTTGTTTGCACTTTAGAGCATCGGATTTATCCGAAAACCGGTTCTTAACTTTCGGTTCGATGCTCTAGACCGTTTATCATGCGGCGGTTGGAACCGGTTCGGCCACGACATCGATTTCTTCCGGCAATTCACCCGCCATGGCGGCGCGGAACTGTGTCTGATCGAGTTCGTTTTCCCAGCGGGCGACGACCACGGTTGCGACGGCATTGCCAATGAAATTGGTCAGTGCCCGGCATTCTGACATGAAACGGTCGATACCGAGGATCAGCGCCATGCCAGCGACCGGGACCGAAGGGACAACGGACAGTGTTGCAGCCAAGGTGATAAAGCCGGCGCCAGTGATGCCTGCGGCACCCTTGGAGCTGAGCATGGCCACCAGCAGCAGAAGAATCTGGTCGCCAAGCGAAAGCTGGATATCCGTCGCCTGGGCGATGAACAGGGCCGCCAGGGTCATGTAGATGTTGGTACCGTCAAGGTTGAAGGAATAGCCGGTTGGAATGACCAGGCCGACAACCGAGCGCTTGCAGCCTGCGCGTTCCATCTTGGCCATCAGGCCGGGAAGGGCGGCTTCTGAAGACGAGGTCCCCAGTACCAGCAGCAGCTCCTCTTTAATGTAGCGGATCAGGGCCAGGATGGAGAAACCGTTATAGCGGGCAACGCCGCCAAGCACGACGAGAACAAATAGCAGCGACGTCAGGTAGAATGTCCCGATCAGGAAAGCCAGGTTGGCGATCGAGCCAATGCCATATTTACCTATGGTGAAGGCCATTGCGCCGAAAGCGCCGATTGGTGCGGCCTTCATCAGGATGGCGACCAGCTTGAAGACCGGCGCGGTCAACGCCTGCAAGAAGTTGGTGACCGGCTTTCCAAGGTCGCCGACCATGGCGAGAGCCAAGCCGAACAGCACCGAGAAGAATAGGACCTGGAGAATGTCACCCTTGGCAAAAGCGCCGACAATCGTGTCGGGGATGATGTTCATCAGGAAGCCGGTGATCGTCGAATCATGGGCCTGCTGGGCATAGCTGGCAACAGCCTTGCCATCCAGCGTCGCGGGATTGATATGCATGCCTGCGCCGGGCTGCAGGATATTCGACACCAGCATGCCGACAACGAGCGCCAGCGTGGAGAAGCACAGGAAGTAGATCATTGCCTTGCCGGCAACGCGACCAACCTTCTTCAGGTCGGACATGCCGGCGATGCCGGTGGCCACGGTCAGGAAGATAACAGGCGCGATGACCATTTTGACGAGCTTGATGAAAGCATCACCGAGCGGTTTGAGAGCTTCGCCAGTTTGTGGGTAAAAATGACCGAGCAAGATACCGCCGATAATCGCAACGATAACCTGGAAATACAGATGACGGTAAAATGGGAGCTTGCCGCCCTGCGGGGCGGTTGTGGTAGAAATATGCATCGGATCCTCCGGTAGGTGCTCCCAACCGATGTCATCGGCCTCCCGGGAGCTTATGCAACGTGTCAACATCGACACCGATGTTCGGTTTCGTCAATGCAATCGCCGTGCCAGAGTGTAGCTTCGTGCCAAGCCTTTGAAAAGCCGCGTTTCAGCCATGATCCGTGGCGGATTTTCGCGCGAATTTTCGCTCAGTGCCTTGTGTGTTGTGCGGAAAAATGCACAAAGTTGACGATGATTATCGTGCATGACAAGCCCATATCCGTCCCTGCCAATGTGAGGCGCCCACGAAGGCCATGGCTTTTGCTGGCGTTCCTAGCCTGTGTTGTCACCCTCCTTGCGCTTTATTTGGTTGGGCTTTATGCCCGCACTGCCGCATTGGAGGATTTGTCCGAGCAAGCACGCACCAGCGCCAATCTCAAGGTGGCTTTCTTGCGGGCGGTCTTGGAACGCCCTCGTTCCTTGCCGTTGCTGTTGTCGGAGGATCAGCAGGTTGTGGATGCCTTGAGCCTTCGCACGGTCGCCGCGACGGAACGATTGAACGACAAGCTAGAGCGTTTGGTTGCAGGCACAAGTGCTTCAGTTCTTTACGTCACAGACGCGACAGGACATGCCATTGCCTCCAGCAATTGGCGAGAGCCGGTGAGCTTTGTTGGCATCGACTATTCTTTTCGGGACTATTTTCGCCAATCCATGCTGGCCGGCACAGCTGAACATTTCGCGCTCGGCAGCATCAGCAAGCGTCCAGGCCTTTATATTTCCAGGCGTGTCGGCCCGGCTAGTGCCCCCTTGGGTGTCGTGGTCGTGAAAGCAGAGTTTTCACAGCTCGAAAGCGATTGGCGCGAAGAGGGGCGGGCGGCGTTTGTCACCGATGGGCATGGTGTCGTGCTGATTTCCAGCCTGCCGTCCTGGCGCTTCATGACATTGGCTGCATTGCAGCCGGAGGAGTTGGTCCAAATACGCAACAGTTTGCAATTCGGCGATGCGCCTTTGCAGGCCCTGCCTATCAATCGCGCCCAGCAGGTGCCAGGCAGCGGGATACCGGACGAGCTTTTGGTGCGTACGGTTTTTCCCGGCGCCATACCTGCCGACTATCTTGATCTATCGGTCGCGGTGCCGACCACCAGCTGGCATCTCAACTATCTTGTCCCGACCGAACCGGCAATCGCGGCGTCGATGCGGGAATGGCGACTGTTGACCTTGGCCCTGCTGGCGCCATTTTTTCTGGTCGTCTCGCTGGTTCTTTGGCGGCGGCAGGCAACGGTTATCCGTCTGGCGCGGGTGGAGGCGGACCAGCTGGAGCTGGAGCGGCGGGTGGATGAACGAACCCACGACCTTTCACGGGCCCGAGACCGGCTGGAATTGGAGATCGCCGGCCACAAGACCACCGAACAGCGGCTGCAAGGTGTCCAGCAGGAATTGGTCCAGGCCAACCGGCTGGCTATCCTGGGGCAGGTTGCGGCGGGCGTTGCCCATGAAATCAACCAGCCTGTCGCAACGATCAGGGCTTATGCTGAAAATGCCAGGGTGTTTCTGGAGCGTGCCCAGCCGGAGCAGGCAAACAGCAATCTTGGCGCCATTGCCTCGCTGACGGAGCGGATCGGCACGATCACCGATGAATTGAAGGCTTTTGCGCGCAAGGGTCGGACCGCGCCGGAACCAGTGCCGCTTGGAGCGGCGATCGAGGGCGCGGTCATGCTGCTGCGCAGCCGTTTTGCCGGGCGGCTTGAGGCGCTTTCCCTTCCCGATGTGGCTCCTGATCTGACGGTGAAAGGCAACAGGGTCCGCCTGGAGCAGGTCCTGATCAATCTTCTGCAGAATGCGCTCGAAGCATTGGAGCAGCGCAGCGATGGCCGGGTTGAGGTCTCGGTTCAAGAGACGGAGCAACATGTCGTGGTGACCATCGAGGACAACGGTCCGGGCATTCCAGAGGATATCAGGCGTCTGCTTTTTACCCCCTTCACCACCTCAAAGGAAAAAGGTCTTGGTCTCGGCCTGGTGATTTCCCGTGACATTATCAGTGACTATGGCGGCCGGATTGGTGTCGAAAGCACGCCATCCGGTACATGCTTTACCATCCATCTTTTGAAAGCGGATATATCATGACGTCATCGCAAGCGACGGCGACCAATAATGTGATCCTGATTGATAATGATCGAGATCTACTGGCGGCCACGGGGCAGACCCTTGAGCTGGCGGGCTTCTCCGTGCAGGCGTTTTCAGCGCCGCTGGATGCGCTGCGTCGGATTTCCAGTGATTTTCGCGGTGTCATCGTTTCGGATATTCGAATGCCTGATATCGACGGCTTGGAATTGTTCAGCAGGGTCAAGGCAATGGACCCGGAATTGCCGGTCATTCTGGTCACCGGCCATGGCGATATCGCCATGGCGGTACAGGCGATCAAGGACGGCACTTATGATTTCATCACGAAGCCCTTTGCCACCGACAGGCTCCAACAGAGTGTTCATCGCGCCGCGGAAATGCGACGGCTCGTGCTGGAAAATCGCAAGCTGCGTCAGGTGGCAGACGCGGCCCAGGATGGATTGCCGCTGATTGGCCAGACCCCTGCCATGGAACGGCTACGGCGCACTTTGCGCCAGATCGCCGATACCGACGTCGATGTGTTGGTGACAGGCGAAACCGGCAGCGGCAAGGAAGTGGTGGCGAGCCTGCTACACAGCTGGAGCCGACGCGCCAAGGGCAATTTTGTCGCCTTGAACTGCGGAACCCTGCCGGAAAGCATGATCGAAAGCGAGTTGTTCGGCCACGAGGCCGGCGCCTTTACCGGTGCGCAGAAAAAGCGGATCGGCCGGATCGAACATGCCAGCGGCGGCACATTGTTTCTCGACGAAATCGAGAGCATGCCTGCCGCGACCCAGGTGCAGATGCTGCGGGTACTGGAAATGCGGGAAGTCTCGCCGCTCGGCATCAACGACGTGCGCCCGGTGGACCTGCGCGTGGTCGCCGCGGCCAAAGTCGATCTCAGTGATCCTGCCCAGCGCGGTGAATTCCGCGAGGACCTTTATTACCGCCTGAATGTCGTGACATTGACCATCCCGCCGTTGCGCGAGCGCCGTGATGACGTGCCGCTGTTGTTTGCCCATTTCATCGAGCGGGCCGCTAGCCGGTTCCGGCGCGAGCCACCGCCGGTGTCAGCTGGTGTCGAGCGTTATTTGCGAGATCATGACTGGCCGGGAAATGTGCGTGAATTGACGCATTTTGCCGAACGCTTCGTTCTGGGGCTGGAAGATATGGATTCGGGCGGCAGTAGTGTCGTTTTAGTCGACCTGCCTGATTTATCCTTGCCGGAGCGGCTGGATCGCTATGAGGCGGATATCATGCGTGAGACCCTTAGCCACTATGAGGGTGATGTACGCAAGACCATCGAGGCTCTGAAAATTCCTCGCAAGACCTTTTACGACAAACTTCAGCGTCATGGCATTGTCCGCAAGGCATTTGCGGGTGGGGAAGAAGGCTGAGCAATCAACAATGTGATGAGGAACAGTCAGGTGCCGGGTATGGTTGCCGGTGCAAGGAAAGCCAGTGTGACCGTCACAATATGTTCGCCCCAGGCGTCGATAGCGGTCGGTTGCCAGACGTCCGGGTTAAGATTGAGCGCCAGCGTGTAGCGATTGTTGATGTAGAAGAAGCTTAAGCCAGCAATCGTCATGTAGACCGTCACCGGATTGACATCGGCACGAAACACACCTTGCTCAATCCCTCGCTGCAGAAGCTTTTCGATTTCCGCGAGCAATGGACCATGGGTCGAGGGAATGGTCTTTGATCGGCTCGAATATTCAGCCCTCAGAATGTTTTCGGTGGCAAGAAGACTGACGAATTCCGGGTGAGTCAGAAAATAGGTCCAGGTGTGTAAAGCCAGTTCGCGTATGCCATCAAGCGGTTGACGTCGCGACAGGTGAAGGCTTTTTCCAGCAGCGGTGACATTGGAGAAAATCACCTCGAGAACCGCGACGTAAAGGCCCTCCTTGTCTCCAAAGAAATGGTAGAGCATTCGTTTGTTGGTTTTCGAACGCAATGCAATGGCGTCGACTCGGGCGCCTGCAAAACCCTTTGCGGCAAACTCTTGAATGGCGGCATCCAGAATGATTGCTCGGGTCGCATCGGGATGGCGTATCATACGCCCCTGACGGCATTGCATGGGTGTCGGGCTTTCCGCTTCGGGATCAGGCCCTTCCTCGAAAGTCTGTTCCAGCCGCTGGCCTGTCATGGGAATCTCACTTTATGGTATTTCGAAATTCAAAATTAGATTTACATGAAATACATCGCGTCGGTTAATTACGTGCATGCAGAATCTGTAAATTGTGATTGGAGGCTGTGAATTCGGAGTGAATGATCGGCTGAGATGCGGACGCGCCGATGTGGACACCGTCTTTTAGGCTTTTCGATGTTTTGAAAACAAAATTTCTCCATTTGTCTGCAAAAGTAGAATAGTAATTTTATAGACTATATTGACGGAAACCCTTGCCACTGTCACCATTGCACAGCGTTGGAGTGAAAATAAATGGGACATATATCCTGCGATTTTCAAAAGGGGTGACGATGCCGATAGCTGTAAATATGTTTTCTTACGACCTGTTTGGGTTGACACGGGTTCCCCACGATCTGGTTGAAGACAGCAAATCTCGCGGTGAGGGCCATACACAGAAGCCTGTTGTGGCAAAGTCAGTAATGAGCCGGAAGGTCGAGAAATCATCGTTGTTTTCGAGGTTCTGGAACGGCAACCCGGCTAACAATCAGCCCGGCAAGGATCGAGATGCCGAGCAGGAGCAAAAGATTCGGGAGGATCGCAAGAATTGCCACGCAATTCTCCTCGGTGGTTTCTTCCCGATTTTGTGAAAAGCACGTTTGTGAAGGAGGCTGTGATGAGTATTGTTGAACGTCTGATGCTTGATGCCGTCTCGCCTATATTGGCCAGTGCCGGAGCCACTCAATCTGCCACCCAGTCTGTAGCGGACCATTCGATTGGCCTGCGTGAAAAGGTCGGCCGTGCGATTCCCTTTATTGTTTGCGCGGCCGCCTTCCTGTTTGTCGGGGCTATGATCGTCGGGATTTGAAAAGAAAAGCGGAACTGGACGGCAGGCCTTTAATTTGGCCTTGCAAGCCCGAGCAAGGCTGCACCGATCAGGCCCGGCTCCAGTCGGCATTGCGCTGGAACCACAATAGGATGGCTGAACCGTCGCAAGATCTTGGTTCTGACGGCTAAATCGATGGCGTCAACCAGGGTTGTCGCATTGGACAGGCCGCCGCCGACCGGCAGTATGCTCGCCCCCGTCGTATTGACGACCAGAGCCAACGGACTGGAAAGTAATTCGACAAATGCCGCGATGGTTTGGCTTGCGTTGGGTTCGCCGGTTTCCCAATCTTTGACGATGTCCTCACTCGTTCGGTTTTCGTCGTTCAGGTGCGCATGGAGCTTTTCCATGCCGCGCGCGCTACAGATGGCGTCAATACAGCCTTTCTGACCGCAACCGCATTGAAATCGAGGGATGGTGACGGGCGGTTCGCCAACCTCGGTGGCGGCAATGGGTCCATGGCCCCATTCTCCGGCAAAGCCGCCATCGCTATTGATCAGTTTACCATCGATCACCAGACCGCCGCCGACGCCTGTACCGAGAATGACACCGAACACCACGCGGTGGCCGCGCCCCGCGCCCAGCCCAGCCTCGGCAATTGCGAAACAATCGGCATCATTGGCGATCAGTACCGGCAGGCCCAGGGCCTCTTCCAGATCCTGTTGCAGTAAACGGCCATGGATGCAGGGTATATTGGCGACGACAGCGCGGCGGCTATCCACATCTATAATGCCACAGATGGAAATTGCCACGCAGCTTGGTGTCTCTCCCGTCTCGGCAATGATGGACCTGATGACGCCGACAAATGCATCGAAATCCTGTCCCGGCGTTGGCTGGCGTGGAAAGGGACGAATATCCTCAGGCGAATAGGCAATTGCGCCCTTGATGGCGGTTCCGCCAATATCGAAACAGACGATCATGCGCGCCGGGCCTCGGAATGTGTTGCTGTGCTATGAACGCATGTGCCAGCGATCCAGGTGGAAACCAGATCGAGTTGCGGAGTGAGCAACAGGAAGTCGGCGTCCTTGCCAGGCGCAAGCTGACCTTTCGTCTCGCATCCAATCGCCTCAGCTGGATAAAGCGACGCCATGTTCAACGCCTCCTCAAGCGATGCTTGGAGCTTTTCATGGACAAACCGAATGCAGGACAGCATATCGATATCGGCACCAGCAAGGGTTCCATCGGCTAAAGTCAACCGTCCGCCCTGGCGGAAGACCGGGCGACCATTCAGCATGAAGCCGGTTTCATCAGTGCCGATGCTCGACATGGCGTCGGTGACCAGGAAAATCCGGCCAGACCCGCGTTTGGCGCGAAGGGCAATGCCCATCGAGACCGGATCGACATGGAAACCGTCAGCGATAATCCCGCAGGACAGCGTTTCCGAAGCAAGGGCTGCTCCGACAAGGCCCGGTTCGCGATTGCCCATCTGGCTCATGGCATTGAACAAATGAGTGACGAGCGTCGCGCCCGCCTCGACATAGCCGCCAATCTGCGCGCAACTCGCATCCGTGTGGCCCAGGCTGATGTGATAACCCGCTGCTCGCAGGGTTTTCACCTGCTGCGGGGTAACGCTTTCTGGCGCAATGGTGATCAATGCAGTGCCAAATGTGCCAGCGGAGGCAATAAGCTTTGCCAGATCATCGTCGTTCATGGGGCGGATCAGGGCGGGATCATGGGTGCCCTTGCGCGCCAGCGAAAGGTGCGGACCTTCGAGGTGAAGCCCCAGATAGCCGGGAATTTGCTCGGTCAGCGCTTGGCGGCCAAGGCTCAGAACCTGATCGCGTAGGGCAGGATGGTCAGTAATCAATGTCGGTAATAGCGCAGTGGTGCCGAACCTTGCATGGGCGGCGCAAATCGTCCGGATACCATCAAGATCCGGCTGGTTGTTCAGCAACACACCGCCGCCGCCATTGACTTGCAGATCGATAAAGCCAGGCACGACCAGAGCCGACCCTGCCTCGATCCTGGCAAGGCTAGCAGGCACGGCATTGTTGGAGACGATATCAGCGATTCGCCCCTGATCGACAATCAGGGCCTGATCGTCATGGAAACGCGTGCCGTCAAAGATCCGGCCGCCTGTCACAGCGAATGAGGAGGGAGCCGCAAGAGACGAGTTCATCGGGTTTCCGTTACTTTCTTCAGAGCGGCTGGCTTGTCCGGATCAAGGCCACGGGCGCGCGATAGTGATTCCACCATGCCATAATAGGGTACAATCAATGCCAGCGCATCGGTCAGCGGATGGCCGGTTTCGATGAAGGACAAATGGTTGGCCTCCTTTGCCAAAGACGATGTCAGGAAAACAGACGCATTCTTGGCGGCAAGTCCATTGGCCGTCGCGGCGATAGAAGCCTCCGCCTTGTCGCGGGCGGCAAAGGCGATGATCGGGAAATTCGCAGACACCAGGGAGACCGGACCATGCAACACTTCAGCCGAAGAATAGGCCTCCGCATGCAGCTCAGATGTTTCCTTGCATTTCAGCGCCGCTTCGCAGGCAATCGCCAGTGTCGGGCCACGCCCGAGCATGTAGAGCGAATCGGCATCTTTCAGCACCTCCACCAATCCACTCCAATCCAGAGCCAGCGCTTTTTCAAGATGGGTGGGCAGGGCTTCGACTGCGGCTGCCAGGCGTGCGTTGTCGCTCCAGGCACTGATCAAGGACAGGCCAGCGACAATGGAATTGACGAAGGATTTTGTCGCCGCAACTGCAATTTCCGGTCCGGCTTGAATGTCGATGGCGATATCAGAGGCTGCGGCCAGCGGCGAAGAAATGGTATTGAGCAGCGAAATTGTCGTTGCCCCACCGGCTACGGCGGATTTGGCGAGCGCCACGAGGTCCGGGCTGGCCCCGGATTGCGAGATTGCAAGTGCCGCCGCTCGATCCAGTTTCAGCGGTGCCTGATAAATCGAGGCGAGAGACGGGCCGAGCGAGGCGACGACGATCCCGAGTTCCAGTTCGACGGCATATTTCAGGAAATGGGCGGCGTGGTCTGAAGAACCACGCGCAATAGTGACCAGCACCGCAGGATCGCGCTTGCGGAGTGCTGCACCCGCTTGTTCCAAACTCTCCCGGCTATCGCTTAGCAGTCTACTGACCGCTTGCGGAATCTCGTTTATTTCCTGGCGCATAGTCGTCGTCATCGTATTTTCCTTATCCTGCGGCTTCCGATCAGGAGCCGATGGTCAATTCAGCAACCAGGTCATAGGCATCGCTGCGGTATAGCGCGCGCGACACTTCCATCACCCGGCCTGTATCCAGATAGGCGATTCGCTGCACCGAAAGCGCGGCAGAACCCGGCGGCATGCCGAGCAGTTTGGCATCTTCATCCGTCAATATGACCGCCGAAATGCGTTGATTGGCGCGCACGGGTCTAATCCCGACACTGCCAAGTGCCGCATAGAGAGAGTTCTCGACGCGAGAGGGATCCGGCAGCAGATCATCCGGCAGATTGGTACGTTCCAGCGCAATCGGCATGTCGCTGGCGGTGCGTAGCCGCACCAGCCGTGCTACTCGGGCGGTGCCGGAAAGCCCAAGCGCCATGGTTTCTTCCGGGGTTGGCAAGAACAAGCCGCGCTCCAGCCAACGTGAACCGCTGACCATGCCACGCCGGGCCATATCCTCGGTAAAGGATGTCAGCCGTGTCAGCGGTTGCTGCATGCGCTTGACTGGCTTGACGACAAAGGTTCCAGCACCTCGGCGCCGAACCAGAAGACCTTCAGCAACAAGGTCGTCTATTGCCTTGCGTACCGTGACGCGGCTGATACCTGCGGACTCGGCAATGTCGCGCTCCGCAGGCAGGGCGTCGCCATGCTTAAGCTGTCCAGCTTCGACGGCATCCTCGATCAGCGTCTTTAACTTGATATAAAGCGGGCCGCCCCGGCTGGATTGCAGGCTCGCAAAAGCAAGCACATCCGTCTGCATGTCACGTTCCCCGTATCCTAGCCGAATGCTGATGGTTATTTTTTGATTAGAGTACCAAGGCAATACCAATTTGGCAATAATGTTTCATTGGTCTTCTCAAAGTTCAGGGTAGCAGTGCAAATTGTGCTGAAAAAACAGATATTTCCCTCAAAAAATAGGGGAAATTATCATTCAGTCTGGACGATTGGCATTTTTTTGGTATTATTCATTAACAAGAATAAATAAATGGAACAATCGTGCATAGCTCGTTGAACCCAATGTTCCAGGGCGCGCGCGGAATTGATGATGTCGCTGTGAATGATTTGGGGTGGTCTCGCTGATTGTGAAAATAAATTTCACGACCCTGCGGAGAATTGCTTTCTCTATTGACGAAACCGCCAAAAATTCGCAGTCTCAAGAAAATAAATTACGTGAACGGGGAAAGTTCCAGCATGAAAGTCGCCATTATCGGGCTTGGTTTCCGGCTTGGTTATCTCGGTCGAGTGCTCAGTGAGATCGATCCGTCTTTCGAGATTGTCGGCTATGTCGATCCTGATCCGGCAGGCCTGCCTGGATTGGTTGAGGCAGGTGTATCGCCAGGCAAAGCATATGAAACACCGGAACAGCTGATTGCCGGGGGCGGCTTCGATCTGCTGATGATCGGTTCGCCCAATCACCTGCATATCCAGCATATCCGGTTAGGACTTGAAGCCGGACTGACAGTCTTTACCGAAAAGCCCATCGTGATTTCCATCCAAGAAAGTCTCGAACTCGCTTCGCTTCTGCATACCTATGGTCATGACCGGTTGTTGGTTGGTCTCGTTCTTCGTTATTCGCCGCTCTACCGCGATTTGCGCCAAGCGCAGGCGGATGGCCTGCTTGGCAATGTCGTTTCCATCGAGGCGTCGGAACATATCGAGCCTTATCATGGTGCGTTCTTCATGCGCGATTGGCGCCGTTATGGGCGCTATACCGGCGGCTTCATGCTGGAGAAATGCTGCCACGACCTTGATCTTTACAATGGTGTGGTGGGTGCGCGGCCGCGTTTCGTTGCCAGTTTCGGTGGCCGCAAGAGCTTTATTCCGGAAAATGCACCGGAGCAGGATGGCGTCAACGACATGGAAGTCTACCACCGCAAACCAAGCGGTTGGTTGGGCTCCGACAAGGTCTTTGATAGCGATGCCGACATTATCGATTATCAGACGGCGATCATTGAATATGAGAATGGCGTGGCAATGACGTTTCACACCAACCTCAATGTGCCCGATCAGTTTCGCCGGTTCTGCGTGATCGGCTCGAAGGGCATGGCTGAGGGTGATTTCGTACGTGGCTTCCTAGATGTCCACAATGCTCGCAACAATGACAAGCTCATTGCCAAGACCTATAGTGCGCCTTCCGAGAAGTCACAGCATTACGGCGCCGACGAACAAATGGCAGCCGACGTGCTGGCCTTTATCGAAACCGGAGCGAAGCAACCGGTTTCGGCTCTCGACGCCATTGAGGCGGGCATTTTGGCCCTGGCGCTGGATCAGGCCCGAGCTGAGCGTAAAGTGGTGGACCTCGCGCCTGTCTGGGCGCGTTATGATGCCTGCCTGCATGGCAAGGCGTCCGCCGCCCCTGCAAAGTCGGCATAGGGGATGGTCATGGAGGCGAAACGCAGAGCTGTTTTCTTCGCCTGGTGCCTGCTGTTACCGGCAACCATCTATATCGCCATCATCGTTGCCTATCCGCTGGTCGATACCTTTATCCTGTCTTTCACCGATGCGTCGTTGAAACGGGTGACGAATTGGGTCGGCTGGGATAATTACAACAAGATTTTCAACGCCACCTTCGCGGACGTCATTATCCGCACCTTCGTGTGGACGTTCTTCTCCGTGCTGTTCAAGATGATTATCGGCACGTTCGGCGCGACGCTTCTGAACACCGCTGTGCCGGGGCGAACCTTGTTTCGCATCCTGACCATGCCGCCCTGGATCGTGCCGATGGCGATTGGCATCTTCATGTGGGGCTGGATGTATAACGGCCAGTTCGGGATGATTTCCGGCATGTTGCAGAGGGTGGGCCTGGTCGATGGTCCAGTTGCCTTCCTCGCGTATGGATCAACGGCGTTCTGGGCGACGATTTTTACCGATGTATGGATCGGCGTGCCAATGGTGACGCTTTATCTGCTGGCGGCAATGCAGGCGATCCCGCAGGATCTGCACGAGGCGGCTTGGACGGACGGGGCCGGGCGGTTTTACCGGTTCCGCCGCATCACCCTGCCGCTGCTGATGCCAGCGATGATTACCATGTCGATGATTTCGCTGATCTCGACCTTCAATTCCTTCGATATCATCTGGATATTGACGCGCGGTGGCCCAAGCGGCGGCACGACGACGATGATTATCGATACCTACAAGACGGCAATTGGGTCGTACAAATACGGTGAAGGGGCGGCGCGCGCTGTGCTGATCTGCATCTTCCTGTCGATCTTCAGCTATTTCTACTTCCGCGTCACCAGCCGCCTTTCGCAGGAGCATTCCCGATGAGCACCAACAGGCAGGCGATGATCAATCGCTACAAATGGTACGAAATCATCGGCATCTATTGCGGTGTCGCGGTGTTTCTCACCTTCGTGCTGGCACCTTTCGTGGAAGGGTTCCTGGTGTCACTGAAGCCGCTCAGCCAGCTGTTTTCGTCACCTTATCGGTTTTGGCCGGAAAATGGTTCATTCGAAGCCTACCGCACCATGTGGGACCATGTTCCGGGCTTTGGCCGCTATATCTTCAATTCCTTCTTTATCTCGATCACGGCAACGGTGGTGGTTCTGCTGCTCGTCGTCCCGGCAGCCTATGCCTTTGCCCGCTTCGAATTCCGCGGCAGGGGCGTGTTGCTGGGAACCTTCCTTGCCGTCAACATGTTTTCAGGCGCGGTCCTGCTCATTCCGATCTTTCGGCTGATGCGGATTTCAGGAATGCTGAACACCTATTTCGCGCTGATCGTGCCGCTGATCGCCTTCCTGATCCCGACCGCCATCTGGTTGCTGAGAACCTATATGATGCGGATTCCACGGGAGCTTGAGGAAGCGGCTTATGTGGATGGGGCAAGCTACTTCTACACATTTCGGCGCGTCGTTCTGCCGCTTGCCATGCCAGGGATTGCCGTCGTCGGCATCACCACCTTCATTACCGCCTATGCGCAGCATTTCATCTTCGCGCTGACCTTCAACTCGAAGACGGAATACATGCCACTGCCGATTGGCCTGTTTGCTTATTTTGGCCGTCAGGAAGTGATCTGGAACGAGTTGATGGCCGCAAGCTTCGTCGGTATTGCGCCGGCGATGATCATGATCTTCTTCCTGCAACGCTATCTGGTCAGTGGCCTGACGGCGGGTGCAGTCAAGTAGGCAACCGGTTTCGAAACGACCAAGACACGTTTAATGTCAACAAAGGGGAACCATCGATGAAAAATACGTTGACCATCATGGCGGGCGCGCTGGCGCTGCTGGCAAGCTCGGCTCTGTCGAGTTTTGCGGCGGATAAGGAAATCAGCTGGATCTATTGCGGCGACAAGATCGACCCGATCCATGAGAAATATATCAAGGTCTGGGAAGGCAAAAACCCGGGCTGGAAGATTGCGCCTGAAGTGGTTGGCTGGGAACAGTGCCAGGACAAGGCAACCACTTTGGCTGCCGCCGGGACGCCGGTTGCCATGGCTTATGTTGGTTCGCGCACATTGAAGGAGTTCGCCGAGAACGACCTGATCGTCAAGGTGCCGATGACGGATGCCGAAAAGAAGAGCTATTATCCGAACATCGTCGATACCGTAACTTTCGACGATACCCAGTGGGGCGTGCCGATTGCCTTCTCCACCAAGGCGCTGTTCTGGAACAAGGATCTGTTCAAGAAGGCCGGTCTTGACCCGGAAACCCCACCGAAGACCTGGGCTGAGGAAATTGCCTTTGCCAAGCAGATCAAGGAAAAGACCGGAATTGCCGGTTACGGCATGCCTGCCAAGACGTTCGACAACACCATGCACCAGTTCATGCATTGGGTGTATACCAATAACGGTCAGGTGATGAACAAGGACGGCAAGATCGTCATGGACAGCCCGGAAGTGCTGGCAGCGCTTCAGGCCTATAAGGACATTGCTCCCTATTCGGTTGAAGGGGCAACTGCCTACGAGCAAAACGAAATCCGCGCCATCTTTCTCGACGGCAAGGCAGGGATGATCCAGAACAGCACGGGTGCGGCCTATCGCTTGCTGAAGACCGACATCCACTGGGGCGTGACGACCTTGCCACTTGGTCCTTCGGCCAAGGGCCCCGGCACGCTGTTGATCACCGATAGCCTGGCGATCTTCAAGGGCTCCGGTGTCGAGGACAAGGCAACGGAATTTGCCAAATACATTACCTCGCCGGAACCGCAGGAAGAATACGAACTGACGACCGATTCCGGCCTGACGCCGCTTCGTCCTTCCGCTAAGGTTGAGCAGTTGATCAAGGATAAGCCTTACTGGAAGCCGTTCATTGATGGTATCGCCTTCGGTGGTCCTGAGCCTTTGTTCAAGGATTACAAGGGTTTCCAGAATGTGATGATCGAAATGGTCCAGTCTGTTGTCACTGGTAAGGCCGAGCCTGCTGAGGCCTTGAAAAAGGCGTCGGCTGCTATCGACCAGTACAAGTAAACATCGGGGCTCCGGCTGCGGATCATCTTGGTTCGCAGCCGGTTTTTGTTTGGAATTTCGCCGGTCGCCTCTTGGTCGCCGGTTGGTATGGAGACGCAGCGCGGTGGGCCAGCTTTATCTCAACAAAGTCGTCAAATCCTTTGGCCATTTCGATGTCATCAAGGGCGTCTCGCTCGACATCAAGGACGGCGAATTCATGGTCTTCGTCGGCCCATCCGGCTGTGGCAAGTCCACGCTGCTTCGGATGATTGCCGGACTGGACGATACGACCAGCGGCGATATCGTCATCGATGGAGCTCGGGTCAATGCGCTGCCGCCGGTTGAGCGCGGCATTGCCATGGTGTTCCAGTCCTATGCGCTCTATCCGCATATGACGGTGTTTGAAAATATCGCTTTTCCGTTGCGGGTCGAGAAAATGCCCGAAGCGCAGATCCGTGAAAAGATCGACGCAGTGGCTAAGGTTTTGCAGCTAGACCAGCGCTTGCAGCAGAAGCCGGGCCAGCTTTCCGGCGGTCAGCGGCAGCGTGTGGCGATTGGTCGGGCCATCGTGCGCGAGCCGAAGATTTTCTTGTTCGATGAACCGCTTTCCAACCTCGACGCCGCCTTACGTGCCGATATGCGCATCGAACTGACCCGGCTGCACCGGCAGTTGAAGGCAACGATGATCTACGTCACCCACGACCAGATCGAAGCGATGACCATGGCTGACCGAATCGTCGTGTTGCATGGTGGTCATATTGCCCAGGTAGGGGCACCTCTGGAGCTTTACCACAAACCGCAAAACCTGTTTGTTGCCGGTTTTATCGGCAATCCGAAGATGAATTTTGTGCCGGTCAGCTGTAAGGGCGTTGGACCCAATGGTGTTACCGTCGCCTATGAAGGCCGAATGGTGACCATCCCGGTGACCGGACGTCCCGATATGCTGGGTCAGGAGCTGACGCTTGGCATTCGCCCAGAACATCTGGCGCTCGGCAAAGGTGATTTTTCCATCACTGTGACACCCAGTGTCGTTGAGCGGCTCGGTGCCAGCACAATCGCCTATGCGTCTTTAGCGAATGGTGAACCTTATTGTGCAGTCTTCCCCGGATCTGCACCTGTTCAGCCAGATCAGCCCATGACAACGGCGATCAAGGTCAGCGATTGTCATCTGTTCGATGCCGATGGTGAGGCGCTGGAACGCCATATCAATTGGCAGGCGGAAACGCTGCCGGATGCGCTGAAGGCGGTTCAGGAATAAGTACAGGCGAATAGGCGGAAGCGCGGCTACCAGACCAGGCCGCGTGCCGCCACATCTTCCACCCGCGTCACCACACCATCCCGGTGAAATGTCATGATGTCGAACAGGTTTGACACCACGCAGGTGTGGTTGGGAATGATCCGCACTTTCTCGCCGATCTCGGGCCGTCTGCCAGTAATCCTCGAGAGATCGACGGTTCCGTGTTCTTCAGACAGGCCGATAATGACGGCATCCGGGTAGTCGACAATCAAGCCATAATCGTTAAAGCCAAGCAGGTCGGATGTCAGCGCTTTGGAGCCCGCATCCAGAATGGCGCGATCCGGTGTCGGGCGCGACACGACGGTGGCTAGGATATGCATTGCACAATCGTCAAGCGTGCCATGTCCAGCCTTCGCCATGCTACGGTCGCTATAGATATAGGTTCCAGCGCGATGCTCGGTGGCTGATGGCACAAGATGGGCGGAAAATAGGCTTGGCGTTCCGCCGTTCGAGACAATCGGACAGGCAATGCCCAGAGTGGTCAGGCTTGTGAGGATTTGCGCAAAAAAGCTTTCGACGACCTGTTCTGTGTGGGCCTTGGGATATGTCATTATTCCGCCGAACCGCAGGCCTTTGCTGGCGGAAATCGCTTGCGCCAGGCCAACGGCGTCTGCTGGTGTCTGCACCCCGCAGCGTCCTCCCCCGGTGTCGCATTCCACCAATACGGTCAAAGGTTTGCGATCTGCAAAATAGTTTGAAAGGCCCTCAACGGTGACGATGCTGTCGGCCACCACCTTCAGGCCGGATATCTGCTCATTCAGGGCAGAGAGCCTCACGAGCTTTTCAGGCCCAAGAATATTGAAGGTAATCAATATATCCTCGAACCCGGCCTCGGCAAACACCTCCGCCTCGGTAATTTTCTGGCAATTGATGCCGGTCGCACCGGCCTCCTGCTGCTGGCGGGCGAGGGGTGGAATCTTGTGGGTCTTGATATGCGGGCGAAAGGCTAAGCTGTGGACATCCATATAGGATTGAACCCGGGCGATATTGGCAGCGAGCCGATCCTCGTCGATTAACGGCAGCGGTGTTGACAGCGAGAGAACTGGATCGCCGGGTCTTGGACCAGGAATGTCAATTGGGCGGTCCATCTCAGGCAGTCTCCGTGTCCTGGACAAGGTTGAAAGGATCGGCGCTGATCGGCCAGATGTCGCGGCGAACCCGCCGATAAGGGTTGGTAGCCGGATTGTTGGGATAAGGTGATCCCGCTGAACAGTAAAGGATGTCAGAGGCGATCTTCGAAAAAGCCGCGTAGAAATGATTGGTGGATTTGATCGCAAGGATATGTTTGGACGTTGGATCAATGCCGAGCGCTGTGAACAGCGAAGGGTCGTAGCTTTGCACCCGCACGGAACTCAGCACGATATCGATACCGTCTAAGTGGATATGAGCGGCGTCGCCAAACGGGGCGACACTTTCGCCAAACTGCATTTCGGCATTGGGTACGACCTTCACCACCTTTACCAAGCCATCGACAGGATTGCCTGTGCCTAGCGCGGATTTGGCCCCAAAACGCAATGGGATTTCTGCACCTTCGCCTGCGGCCATGCAGATCTGCACAGCAATCGGGTCCCAGATCATCCCAACGGCGGTATTCGTCGCACCCTGCGCCAGAAGTTCCTCAAGCAGCACGGTCGCATCGCCTGCTGTGCCGCCGCCGGGATTGTCCCACATGTCGGCAATCACCACCGGCCCGGCGGGATTTGCAAGCGCCTGGGCAACGGCCTGCTTTTCGTTAATCTGCTGCATCATGAACGTGCCGCGTTTTTCGAACAGTTCAAGGCCAAGTGTGCGGGCCAGCGCCTCGCCTTTTGTTGCTTTGCCATTGGTGATGGCGATGGTTTTGGTCCCCATTTCTGGCACGTCGCCAGCCATGAAGCCGTGAATGACCGAAAGCGACAACACATCCGGGTCTTCACCTTCGATCTGCATCAACTTATCCACAAAGGCCCGCATCGGCTGGCGGGAGGTGGGGAAGACATCGATCATCCGGCAGTCGAAGACCGACATGACGGGTGTGATGCGACCTTCCAGCGTATCGACGACGATCCGCCAAAGGTCACGGGCGCGGTCAACAAAATCCGTATGGGGAAACTCCTTGAAGACAACGAACACGTCCGCCGCCTCAACCCGCTTGGCTGTCAGGTGGCTATGCGGGTCCAGTTCTGCGGCAAGCAGTACATCCGGCCCGATAATGGCGCGGATGCGGCTGAGGAAATCGCCTTCCGGATCGAGATAGCCATCCGCCACCATGGCGCCGTGCAGGCCAAGTACGACGGCATTGACGGGAAGCGCTGCCGTCAATTGGTCTAGAATTTCATCGCGCAGGCTCTCATAAGTCTGCCGATTGACCAGCCCAGCCGGATCGGCCCAGGTGGCGGTGCCTTCAATCAACATCCAGCCTTTCTGGCTGCATATCTCCCGGCCAACGGTAATCGGCGCGGTGCAGAGGGTCGGCGTTGCCGGGTGTTGGCCGGGTGGCGCGTAAAGGGAAGCCTCAAAGGCGCGCCGGTCGATGCAGATCGGCGAGAACGTGTTGGTTTCCGTTGCAAAGGCGGCTGTGAAAATGCGCACGGAGTGGCCTCCAATCACGGTTGATGGAACGAATATTTCTCAGGCTACGCCCATCGGGTTGGGCAAATAACCGGTAAAGCCTGAAATTTTCCAGCGGCCTTCGTGCAGGCGGCAATAATAGAGCGTTTGCCACCGCATGGTGTCGAAACCGCCATCGGCTTTTTTGATGCCGCCGTCGAATTTCTTGCGCACCAAAGCGGTTTCGCCTTCGATTTCGATCTCTTCCAGCGTGGTGGTAAAGAAAATCGCCGTGCGCGGGTCTTCACCGTGGCTCTGACCGGCAAAATCCTTGGCCTGACGCAGCCACTCGTCGCGATAGGCCGCGAGATTCGGGAAGGTCAGGCGCCAATGATCCGGATTGGGATCGCGATTGCCGTTGATGCCGATGAAGCCGTCCTCGACGAAATCACCTTCCACCATCGACCAGTCTGCGGCCAGAAAAGCATCGATGTCGCGGGGAACCAGCATCTCCCAGATCGCATGGCGCGCGGTATCGGTTTCCGGGAAGGGGTTTTTGAAGGGATCGCGCATCTCAGCCACCTTTGTCTAAATTATTTTCATCTTCTATGAAAATCTCTAGGCAAAATCGGTTTTCTATGATGAATTGTCAATTGATCACGAAAATAATTTGCATGAGGTCGAGATGACGATCAAGCGGTATGGCGCGGAAAAAGCAGGTGCCGGCGGGCAGAAACTGCCGTTTGCCAGAGCAGTTGAAGCCGATGGCTGGTTGCATGTCTCCGGCCAGGTGGCGATGGAAGACGGCGAGATCATCCAGGGTGGCATTGTCGAACAGAGCCATAAGGCGATCGGCAACCTGATCGCCATTTTGCATGAGGCTGGCTACGGCGTGGAGCATGTCGTGCGCTGCGGTGTCTGGATTGATGATCCCCGTGATTTCTGGAGCTTCAACAAGATCTATCAGGGCTATTTTGGCGAACATCCGCCAGCGCGTGCCTGCGTGCAGGCCTCAATGATGGTCGATTGCAAGGTCGAGATCGACTGCATAGCCTATAAGGCGACCAAATAAGGTTGGTTTGTGAGGGCTTATGGATATCTTTGCCACCATACAGGAAGATCGCGCGCAATTTTCGCCTTCCGAACAGCGGATTGCCGACATTCTCCTGAGTGAGCTGGATTTTGCCGTCGGCGCATCGATCATCGAGCTGGCCGAGCGGGCGCAAGTGTCGCCGCCGACGGTGACCCGTTTTTGCCGCAGGCTTGGGTGCCAGAGCTTTTCGGATTTCAAGGTCAATCTGGCCAAGACTGCCTATGTCGGCGTGCGTTATCTGAACCCGGAAGCGAAAAGCACTGAGCCGCAGGATGTTGCTGAGGATGTGATCACCAAGGCGCAGAACGCGCTGTTCATGATGCATCGCTCTCTCGACGCAGTTATGATCGAAAAGGTTGCGGACCGGATTTCGCGGGCTGAGATGATCTACGCGTTCGGCTCGGGCGGCAATTCCTCAATGATTGCCTCGGAATTGCAAAACCGGCTGTTTCGGCTGGGGTCACGGGTCACGGCTTGCAACGATCACCATATGCAATTGATGCTGACAGCGGCGGCGCGCAGCAATGATATCATTGTCGGATCATCCTTCTCGGGCCGCAATCTGGAGCTGGCGCGCTGTTTCGAGCTGGCGCGTGACAACGGCATTACAACGATTGCCCTGACCCAGAGTGACAGCGCTGTCGCCAAGGCTGCCGAGCTGGTCGTTGGTATCGATCTGCCGGAGGGCGACAATATCTTTCGTCCGACATCGACCCGCTTTGCCTATCTGGCCATGGTCGATGTCATCGCCAGTCTGGTTGCCTATCGCAATCGCAAGCTTTCCATGGTGACGCTGCGCCACATCAAACAACAATTGGTCGAACATCGCGATGGCGACGACCGTCAGATTCTGGGAGACTAGGATGGCGAAATCCGTGGCCGTGGTAACAGGTGCCGCCGGTGATATCGGGCGGGCAATTGCCAGCCGTCTGGCCGCAAGCCATGATGTGGTGGTGCTGGCCGATATTGATGAGACCGCGGTGAATGCGGCTGCGAAAACCCTCGGCAGTACGGAAAACTTCCTGCCGCTGGTCTGTGACGTCACCGACGAGGCGAGCATCAATGCTCTGGCATCTGCGGTGCAGGAGTTTGGGGTTACCAAGACCCTCGTCAACAACGCCGGGGCGGCAAGGGCCGTCAGTCTGCACGATACCGATGCTGCCATCTGGCGCCAGGATAATACGCTCAATCTGGAAGCCGCATTCCTGACCTTCAGGGCTTTGGAAAATCAACTGAAACAATCACAAGGCGCGGTCATCAATATTGCTTCGGTCAATGGCATGGCCGTGTTCGGCCATCCCGCCTATAGCGCTGCGAAGGCTGGCCTGATCCATCTGACCCGGTTGATCGCGGTGGAATATGGGAAATTCGGCATTCGTGCCAATGCGGTGGCGCCCGGCACGGTGCGCACCCAGGCCTGGGAAGCGCGCGCCGCTGCCAATCCTGCCGTGTTCGAAGAGGCCAAGCGTTGGTATGCCTTACAACGGATCGCCACGGCGCAGGATGTTGCAAATGCGGTGTTTTTTCTGGCTGGTGATCAGGCTGCTGCCATTACCGGCGTCTGCCTTCCCGTCGATTGTGGGTTGACGGCAGGCCAAAGCGAACTTGCCCGGACATTTTCGCAGTCCGAGCATTATTGATCCTCCATCCATTCAGACCTCAAGGGGAACCGTCATGACTGAAGTCGCTTTTCGTCTGGACAATGCTTGGTATCCTATCGAGGGCGATGACGGCGGTGGTTTCGTCTTCACCCTCTACAACTTATCGTCCGAGCCTGTCAGCGGTTTCAAGCTTGCCTATACGGCCTTGACGCGGGTGAAGGACGACCCGGTCTGCGACAACGCAGTTTTCCTGCGACGCAACGCCAATTTTCACCAGTTTGCACCACCGGAAGGCCTGGTTTTGGCGCCAGGAGGGTGCTGGCGGTTTACGGTTCAGGGCCTCTGGCGGCCCGCTCGACATCGCACGGATGGTGCGAAATCAGCTTATTTGACTCTTGCCGATGGACGTCATGTCGTCGTCTCCGTCGATGATCTGATGCTGCAAGGCCGGGTGAGCGCCCCCGCGCCAGTTCTGTTGCCGAAGGGAGAGGTTAGCAAGCCTTTTTCGCTGCTGCCGTGGCCCGTCGAGGCGAACCTTGCGGCGGGCGATGGCTTTCCGGTGGCGATCTATCCCGCCAAGGGTACGGATCTTTCCGGCTTACAGGCGATTGAGCGGGTCAATGCACTTTACCGGCGGCTATTTACAGTCGGCCATGTGCCATTTTCGCTGGCGCCGGTCGATCAGGGCAAAGCCTTGAAACTCGCCCATGATCCAGCACTCGGCGCATCTGCCTATTGGCTCGATTTTGCTGAGGAGATTACGCTGTCCTTTGGGGATGAGGCGGGACGGCAATATGGACTGACAGCATTGGCGCAAATGCTGCATGGCGCAAGACAAGATCCCGCGCAGTTCAGGTTTCCGGTCTCCGGCCAGATCAAGGATGCGCCGCGTTATGGCTGGCGCGGCTGCCATCTGGATGTGTCCCGGCAATTTTATCCGACGCAGGACGTGCTGCGGCTGATCGATATCATGGCCTGGATGAAGCTGAATATTTTCCACTGGCATCTGACCGATGACGAAGCTTGGCGGTTGGAAATCAAGGCCTATCCGCAACTCACGACTGTTGGCGTGCTGCGTGGCCCGGATGAACCGATGTTGCCGCAGCTTGGCAATGGCGCGGAGCCGGTCGGTGGTTTTTACACCCAGGAGGATGTTGGCCACATCGTCGCCCATGCCGCCTTGCTGCATGTTGAGGTCGTGCCTGAGATCGATATTCCGGGTCATAGCACCGCGATCTTGACGGCCTTGCCTGAACTGGTCGATGGCCAGGAAGCGCCTGACAGCTACCGCTCCGTCCAAGGCTATCCGAATAACGCGCTCAACCCTGCCATTGAGCAGACCTATGTGTTTCTCGGCAAGGTTTTGGATGAGATGGCGACGCTGTTTCCCTCCGATCTCGTGCATGTCGGTGGTGATGAGGTTGCGGCCAATACCTGGATGGCCTCGCCATTGGCAAAAAAGCTGATGGAGCAGGAGGGCATTGACGGCACATTCGGGCTGCAAAGCCATTTCATGAAGCGCATTCAGCAGATGTTGAAAGACCGCGGCAAGAAACTGGCTGGTTGGGACGAAGTATCCCACGGCGGCGGTGTCGATCCGCAGGGAACGCTGCTGATGGCCTGGCAGAAGCCGGAGGTAGGACTGGATCTGGCGCGGCAGGGCTATGACGTGGTGATGACGCCCGGACAGGCCTATTATCTCGACATGGTGCAGGACGAGGCGTGGCAGGAGCCGGGCGCCAGCTGGGCCGGCACCGTGCCGCCGCACCATACCTATACCTATGAAGCCGTCGCGGAATTTCCTGAGGAATTAAAGCCTAGGATGCGGGGTGTGCAGGCCTGTATCTGGTCGGAGCATTTCCTGAACCGGGATTACTTCAACCACCTGGTCTTTCCGCGCCTGCCGGCTGTTGCCGAGGCCGCCTGGACCCCTAGGCATCAGAAGGAGTGGCTGCGCTTTGCAGCTCTCGCGCCGCTGATGCCACGTTTTTAAGGAAATCGGACATGGAATTTCGAATTGCCGTTGGTGGCATTCACACGGAATGCAGCACGTCATCGCCGGTTTTGATGCAGACCGAGGATTTTCGCGTGCTGCGCGGTGACGATCTCCTGGCTGCCGATTATTTCAGCTTTCTTGGCGCGGATGGGGTCAAGCCCTTGCCCTTGCTGCATGCCCGCGCCGTTCCGGGCGGCCCGGTTTCGCGCCAGACCTATGAGACTTTCAAGGCCGAATTCCTGGAACGGCTGCAAGCCGCTTTGCCGCTGGACGGGCTCTATCTCGCCATGCATGGTGCCATGAATGTCGAGGGCATGGACGATGCCGAGGGTGACTGGATTTCGGCTGCGCGCGCCGTGGTTGGACCGGATTGCACGGTTGCTGCCAGTTACGATCTGCATGGCAATGTTACCCAGAAAATCATCGATCAACTGGATATTTTCGCTGGATATCGGACAGCGCCGCATATCGATGTGCGCGAAACCATGGTCCGGGCCTGGGACATGTTGATAAAAGCGCTGCGGACCGGTGAAAAGCCTGGTGTCGCCTGGGCGCCTGTGCCTGTTCTTCTTCCCGGAGAACGGACCTCAACTGAAGACGAGCCAGCCAAAAGCCTTTACTCGCAATTGCCGCAGCATGATCAGCGCCCGGGCATATGGGATGCCAATCTGATGGTTGGTTATGTCTGGGCCGACGAGCCCCGCGCCACTGCCTGTGCTGTGGTTACTGGTGTGGATCGAAGCGAGGCGCAAAAGGTGGCTGAAGAGATTGCCCGATCTTACTGGGAGGCGCGCCAAGCCTTCCGGTTCGGTCCGGTGACGGGGGCACTGAATGATATGCTCGACATAGCCGAAACGACCCGGACCCGGCCAATTATTCTCGCTGACTCGGGCGACAACCCCACCGGCGGTGGAGTTGGCGACCGCGCCGATGTCTTGGCGGCATTGATTGCCCGCGATTTCGACGGGGCGGTGATTGGCGGGATTACCGACAAGCCCGCTGTCGATGCCTGTTTTTCTGCGGGCGTGGGGGCGAAATTGGCGCTGAAGGTTGGTGGCTCACTCGATCCGGCAAGCCCGTCGGTTCAGGTTGATTGCGAGGTGCTTCGACTGGATGATCCGGGTGTGGCGACAGAGCGCCAGGCTATCATCAAAATTGGTGGTATTACCCTTATTCTCGCCAGTAAGCGCAGGCCCTACCACAATCTCGCCGATTTCACCCGGCATGGCATTGATCCGAAAGCGGTGCGGTTGCTGGTTGTGAAGTCTGGCTATCTTTCTCCCGAGCTTCAGCCAATTTCCAATCCGAACCTGATGGCGCTGACCGATGGGGTCATTAACCAGGATATCGAGGCCTTGCCGAGCAAGCGCCGCAAACAACCGACCTATCCCTTCGTCAAGGATTTCGACTACCAGCCGCAAGCGGTGACCTCAGCACGGTGGACGGATAGCGACAATCGTTCAGGGGTAGATTGAACCCGTCAGACCCCCAGGCAAACTTTAAACAAGAGATAAGCGTCTCACTCCGCAAAGGTGCCGCCGGTGAAGCCAGCGGCAGCTTGTTTTCACAAAGATAGCGCGTTCATGCCGCCAGTTCTCTCCATAATCGCCGCCAATCCGGGTATCCGGATTAGCGCGATTGCGATTTTCTTCTTCGGCTTGTCCGGTGCGACCACGGCTCCCTATATGTCGATCATCGGCATCCACGAGTTGGGATTGAGCAATGCACATTACTCGCTGCTGATCTTCATCGCGTCCTGCGTCAATGTCGCCGCCAGCGTTGCCGTGGGGATATTGGCCGACAGGCTTGGACATTTCCGCATGCCGATGGTGATCGTCAGCTTGTTTGGTGTGGTCGGTTATGGGGTGGTGTTTCTCGAACCGAACCAGATCATTTTCGTCGCCTCGGCGCTGGTGTTGCTGCCGGTTTATAATGCGTTGAATTCGCTGATATTTGCCAATGTGCGTGCCGCATCCAAGGATATGCCGGTGCGTGAGTTGATTGCAGTCAATTCCGGCGTGCGGGCCGTTATCTCGGCTTCCTGGGTCTTGGTACCCGGTCTGGTAGGCTTCTTTCTGGCTGGTCAGAAAAGCATGCTGCCTGCCTTTCTGTTTGCCAGCCTCGGCGGACTTGCCTGCTTCATGTTGTTTCTGGTCTGGTTGCCGAAGGCGGAGGCAAGGGCCGAACCCTCCGCAAGTCTGGCGTTTTTTTCATCCTTGTCGAAAATCGCTTCGCCAGGATTATTGTTGCGGCTTGGCGCCATCGCGCTGATCACCGCCATGCTGCAAATGAACGGCGTCGTGCTGCCCCTTGTCATGACCGGGCCAGCACATGGCACGACCGGCGATGTCGGTATTATCGTCGGTATCGTTGCCTTTCTGGAAATCGTCTTCATTCTGTTCTGGGGCTGGGTGGAGCGCAAAACCTCCAGTGTGGCGACGCTTGTTGCCGGTTCGCTGATCTATTGCGTCTATCTGCTGGGCCTCGGCCTCGCCTCGCGGCCAGAACATGTCTATCTGCTTTCCGGCATTGCCGGTTTCGGGGCGGCGGCTATTATCAGCGTGCCGATTACCTATCTGCAAAACCTGATTGCCGATCGAGCCGGACTTGGTAGCTCGCTTATTGCGGTGAATATCTTCCTGAGCGGTGGATTGAACTCGCTGCTCTTTGCTTTCGGCACCGGGGTCAGCAATTATTCAGGCACGGCAATGCTCGGTGCCCTGGCTGGCTTCTGCGGTATTTTGCTGTTGCTGATACTGGAAAAGCCACGGTCCTTCAGGGGCGCTCAATGACCGGAATACAGAGAAGAGAGTATCATGGCAGAACGTGAACCAGAAAAGAACGATAGCGGTTTGCTGGAAGTCTGCGTCGATTCCGTTGCGGGGCTGGAGGCGGCGATTGCCGGTGGCGCTGACCGGATTGAGCTTTGCGCTGCCCTTGACTGCGGGGGGCTGACGCCGACGTCAGGTCTGATGCAGCGCGCCGCTCAGGCGCCGATCCCGGTTTTTGCGATGATCCGGCCACGGGCAGGTAGTTTCGTGTTCTCAACCGATGAGGTCGCCGTCATGGTGGCGGATATCAAAGCCGCGCGGCAGGCAGGGTTATCCGGTGTCGTGCTTGGGGCGTCTCTGCCTGATGGACGGCTGGACCTCGAGGTGCTTGGCAAACTTACGGCGGTCGTATCTGGCCTCGCCATGACATTGCACCGAGCTTTCGATCTTGTGCCGGACTTTGAGCAAGCGCTGGAGCAGGCGATTGCGCTCGGATTTGGCCGAATTCTCACGTCCGGTGGCGCGCAATCGGTGGTCGCCGGTTTCGATCGGCTGACATCGCTTTCAAGGGCGGCAGATGGCCGGATCGTCATCATGCCCGGCGGCGGGTTGAGGCCTGATCGCATCGCGCCGTTCTGGCAGGCAGGCCTGCGGGAGTTTCACGCCTCTTGCAGCGTACCGATCGAGGCTGATCCCGTTCTGGTCGAGTTTGGTTTTGCCAGGGCAGGGCAGATGCAAACCGACAGCGATGTGGTCCGCAGACTTGCCGAGGCAATCGGAAAGTGCCGCACTCTGCCCTGATGGACTATACAGCTTCCGGTTCAACCTGGCGCGGCGCGCCTTTTTCGTCCAGCGCCACCATGATGAAATGGGCGTCTGTGACCTTTTGGCGCTCCTGCGTAAACTGCCTGCGGACCCAGCATTCGACATAGAGTGTCATGGAGGTGCGACCGACGTGGCTGATGGATGTGTAGATGCACACGGTATCGCCGACCTTGACCGGCCGCTTGAAGCTGACTTCTTTGACCGCTGCTGTGACCGTGCGGCCTTTCGCACGCTCGGAAGAGCGGATGCCAGCGGCTGCGTCCATCTGTGCCAAAACCCAGCCACCAAAAATATCTCCGGCGGGATTGGTATCGGCTGGCATGGCGAGTGTGCGTAATGTCAATTCGCCCTGGGGCTCGTCAATCTCAGTCATTGTCTTCCAACTTTCGCCTAGAGGATGGTGGACTCTGCGCTATCGCCGCAATCCTCCATCTAATCGAAATGAGAAATAGGCTCTCAGGGGGGAAAGGTCGAGAGCGCAGGCATGCGCCAGCAACACTGCGGCTTTGCTGAAAAGCTTTACCTTCCGATTTTAAGGCTTTTCAGCGACCTCAATCGATGCGATCAGCCGCGCGACATAAGCGGAAAACAGGACGCCCATATCTGTACTGTCGGGCAGCCGAAGCCAGAGCATTTGCAAGCCATCCATCAGGCCGATAATTTCCGTTGCTATCCCTTGGGGATCGATGTCGGATTTGATCTCATGATTCAGAATGCCTTCTGCAAAGATACTGGCCAGTTTGTGGCGCAGTTGCAGGCTACGTTTGTGAAACCACGCCTGGGCCGGGTGCCCTGCAAGCAGGCTTTCGGCGTTAAGGATCGAAAATGCCCGCACAACCCCCTCCGATTGCATGTTTTGGTTGGTGACCTCAACCAATAGGCCGAGGAAATCGCGCCAATGTGGAATTTTCTTGTTTAAGTCCGGCGCTGTCTCTTTGTCTCGTCGTTCCAGGATCGCCAGGAGAAGGTCAACCTTGGTCGGAAAATAATGCAGAAGACCAGGAAGAGACAGGCCGACATCCTCAGCAATGTCTGCGATTGCAGCATTTTGAAAGCCATCCTTGGCAAAACGGTTGAGCGCAGCCTGCAGGATTTCTTCTCGCCGCGCGGCCCCTTTCACCGAATTCCGGCGGCGGCCTGCGACCGTATCGACGGGAGTGCGGCCTGCATCGGATATGTCCTGTCTTGCCATTTATCTCACTTTCAGGTTGCATCGCATGCCCTCCTTAGAGCTTGTCTTGGGAAAAGTGGAACCCAATTTTCTGAAAAGACAAACGAAAACGTAAGAGGCCAAGGGTGATGGCTCAATCCGAACCTGATCGCCTTTGGAGCTCAATCGAAAACCGGGTGAAGGCAGACAGGATCTCTTGCGAGAAATAATAATACCGAGTAGTTGGTAGGTAAATAGGGAGGAGTATCACATGATCGACAGTCTGCTTGATGAGATGACCCTTGAGGAACAGGTTTCCGTGCTATCAGGTGCGGATTTCTGGACCACTGTGCCGGTGGAGCGGCTCGGTATTCCAAAGATCAAGGTGACTGACGGGCCAAACGGCGCGCGCGGCGGCGGGTCACTGGTTGGCGGCGTCAAGGCGACATGCTATCCCGTGGCGATTGCGCTCGGTGCCACCTGGAACCCGGCGCTTATCGAGGCGATGGGTGTCTCTTTGGCGGGACAGGTTAAGAGCAAGGGTGCGAGCGTCCTTCTTGCGCCAACCGTCAATATCCATCGGTCCGGGTTGAACGGGCGCAATTTCGAATGCTATTCCGAAGACCCGATGCTGACGGCGGCTTTGGCTGTTGCTTATATCAAAGGCGTGCAGAGCCAGGGTGTGGCGGCCACGATCAAGCATTTCGCCGGCAATGAATCCGAGATCGAACGGCAGACGATGTCCTCGGATATCGATGAACGCGCCTTGCGCGAAATCTATCTTCTGCCCTTCGAACAGGCGGTGAAAAAGGCGGGTGTTATGGCGGTTATGTCCTCCTATAACCGGCTGAACGGTACCTATACAAGCGAACATAACTGGTTGTTGACGGATGTGCTGCGTGAGCAATGGGGCTTTGACGGCATTGTCATGTCCGACTGGTTCGGCTCCCATTCTACATCCGAATCCGTCAATGCCGGGCTTGATTTGGAAATGCCCGGCCCAACTCGTGATCGTGGTGAAAAGCTGGTGCAGGCGGTTCGCGACGGCACCGTCAGGCCAGAAACGGTGCGCGAAGCGGCGGGGCGCATTCTCACTCTGCTGGAGCGTGTCGGGGCGTTTTCGTCCGCGCCTGACCTGTCCGAACATGCCGAAGATCTGCCCGCTGATCGGGCGTTAATCCGCAAAATTGGCGCTGAAGGTGCGGTCCTTCTGAAGAATGACAACATCCTGCCGTTGGAAAAAGCTTCCCTGAAGCGTGTCGCGGTTATTGGGCCAAATGCGGCTGTTGCCCGGGTGATGGGCGGCGGCAGCGCCCAGATCAATGCACATTATACAATCAGCCCGCTGGAGGGCATTCGTGCGGCTTTGCAAGGCACTGCTGATGTGCAGCACAGTGTGGCCTGCGGCAATAGCCGGTTGGTCAAGCTGTTTTCGCAGCCGGTCACTGTCGAGTATTTCAAGGGCGTCAATTGTCAGGGTACTCCTGTTGCAGCGGAAGCGGTGCAGACAGGGGAGTTTTTCTGGTTCGAACTGCCGTCGCCGGATCTGTCTCTGACGGATTTCTCAGTGCGTTTCACCGGCACCTTCACGCCGCAGGAGGATGGTCCGCATCTGCTGGGCATGACCAATTCGGGCCTTGCGAAGCTTTATGTCGATGGAGAACTGGTAGTTGACGGCTATACCGATTGGAAGCGCGGCGAAAATTTCTTTGGCACCGCCAATGATGAAATTCGGCACTCGGTGGAGATGAAGGCTGGCCGTAGTTACGCAATCAAAGTTGAATACCTGTCGCCACCGCCAGAGGAATACGGCATCCATATCACCGCGATTCGCTTCGGCATCGAAAGAATTCTCGGTGAAGACGCGATGGTGGAAGCAGTAGAATGCGCAAAAGGCGCAGATGTGGCGCTGCTTTTTGTCGGGCGCGAGGGACAATGGGATACGGAAGGTCTCGATCTGCCCGATATGCGCCTGCCGGGCCGTCAGGAAGAATTGATCGAGCGCGTTAGCGCCGTTAATCCGAATTGCATTGTTGTGCTGCAAACTGGTGGGCCGGTTGAAATGCCTTGGTTGGAAAAGGTCAAGGCGGTGCTTCAGGTCTGGTATCCAGGCCAGGAGCTTGGCAATGCTGTGGCCGATATGCTGTTTGGCGATCAGGAACCGGGCGGGCGTCTCCCGCAGACGTTTCCAAAGCAGTTGTCGGATAACTCCGCCATCACAAATGACCCGTCGATCTATCCCGGCATGGATGGCCATGTGCGTTATGAGGAAGGGGTATTTGTCGGTTACCGTCATCACGACAGCCGTACCATCGAGCCGCTTTTTCCCTTCGGATTTGGGCTTAACTATACCAGTTTTGAGTGGGATGAGCCAAAGGCTTCCGCGTCCGAAATGACGGCATCCGGCGTGACAGTCTCCGTCAGGGTCTCCAATACCGGAAAGCGGGCAGGGTCCGATGTGGTGCAGCTTTACGTCGAGGCACCGGTCTCTGGTGTTGAGCGCCCCTTGAAGGAGTTGCGTGCCTTCGCCAAAATTGCCTTGGAGCCAGGTGAAAGCGGCGAAGTGACGCTTGAAATCAACCCGCGCGATCTGAGTTATTACGATGTCGATGCGGCGGCATTCCGTGCGCCAGCGGGTGACTATCGGCTGCTGATTGGCGCCCATGCCCAGGACATCCGCAGCGCGATCACCATTGTCAATCCGCAGGAATGGCTTGGCGCTGTCGGTGACAGGACGATCTGATCGGTGGCTTAAATCATGAGGCGGGCCTCGAATCCATCCTGTCGCCCGCTAGCGGGTGACAGGATGTCGAAGCGGGCATTCATCTGCTCTGCCAAACGCTCGATAATCGACAAGCCGAGGCCCGATCCGGGCGTGGTGGCATTGGCACGTTGGAAGCGTTTTCGGATGGCTATCAATTGTTCGGGTGGCAAAACCGGTGAACCGTTGACGACGCGGATCGTACCATCTTCGCTAAGCGTCACCTCAACTGGCGCGCCCTGTGTTCCATGTCGCACAGCATTCTCGATCATGTTACGGATGACGATGGCAAAGGCATCTTCGCTGACGGCGCGTGGCAAGGTTGCTGTTGGCGGGTGTCGATAAACAATGGCATTTCCCGTGGCGCGCTGGAAATCCTCCACGACAAGATCGAGCACGGGTACCAGATCGACAGGCTGCCCGGTCGAGCCGATGCCCGCTTCTGCACGAGACAATTGCAATAGTTTTTCCGCCAGGCCCGCAAGTTTTTGCAGGGAGGTTTCCACCTGACTTGCCCGGGCGCGGGCTTCCGGCTCCTTCAACTGGGACAGCATCAATTGCGTCTGGGCCAGAGCGCCGGCAATGGGGGTGCGCAATTCGTGGGCACTATTGGCGGTAAATTCGCGCTCGGCGTCCAAAGCGGCCCGCAATCGGGTGAGCAGAAGATTGACGGAACGTCCTATGGGCTGCAATTCCTTGGGCAGCGGGCTAAGGTCGATTTCCACCAGATTGCCGTGGTCCTTCCCGCTGATTTCCTGCCGAAACTGTTCAACGGGAAGCAGGGAACGGCGGATGATCAACCAGGCGGCTAAAACGCTGAGGGGGACGAGCGCAATCACTGGCAGCAACATGGCAAGACCCGCCGCAAGAGCCGAGATATGCCTATGTTTCATCGAGTCGGCCACCTGAACGATGATCGTGTCGCTGACCGCTGTGGTCGTATAGATCCGGTATTTGTCGTTTTGCCAGAAACCGGGTGTCAGCGGCGCTGGTAGCGGGGCTGCTGCCTCGGTATGGGAGTGCATCAGCACTCGACCGCTGGCGTCCCTCACCTGATAGATAAGGTATCCATCGGAATTGGGATCGACAGTGCTGAGGATTTGCACGGGGCTTTTCAGCGGGTCGCGCTGCATGATGTCATCGACGACCAATGGCAGAAGCCTGTCGCCGGTCTCCTGCAGGGCGCTGTCGAAAATCTCGCCAAATTCAGCCTGCATGACAATGGCGCCACAGCTTGCCGCCACCAGCCAAAGCACGGTAATCGCGCCGGAAAGCCACAGGAGAAGTTTGCGGGTCATGCTTGGCTTGGTCATGCCGCCCCCGCAATGCTGTAGCCAACGCCGCGGACCGTTAGCAAGCGATCCTTGCCAATTTTCTTGCGCAGCCGACTGACATAGACTTCCACCGTATTGCTTTCGATTTCCGATCCGAATGCATAGAGGGCTTCCTCGATGCGGGATTTGGAGACCACAGCGCCGGGCCTTGCCAAAAGCGCATCAAGTACCGCCCATTCCCGGCTGGAGAGGCTAATGGAATCGGCACCATCGGCAATACGCCGCTCTGCGGGATTGATTTCCAACGTGCCAATCCGAATAATCGGATTTGGCTTTGCAGCATAGCGGCGCGCGACGGCCGATATACGCGCCGTCAACTCATCGAGATTGAATGGCTTGACCAGATAATCGTCAGCGCCAGAGTTGAGGCCCTCGATCCGATCCGAGATCTGGTCATGAGCTGTGAGGATGATGATTGGGGTTACGTCGCCATGCTCGCGCAACCGTTTCAGAAAGTCGATGCCGTTGCCGTCAGGCAAACGCAGGTCAAGCAGGATCAGGCCATAGGCAACGGTTCTGGTGCAGGCCTCGGCGTCCTGTAGCCCCTTCATCCAGTCCACAGCATGACCGGCTGCCCCGACATGATCGCGAATGGCCTGACCCAGAACAGCGTCATCCTCTACAAGTAATACCCGCATGCATATCTCCGATCAGAACGGCAGAGGCGCAAGACGCCCGAAATAAAAAGCTTTTGACGTTCTTTATGACACCTAGCTTAAGCGGGTCGAAATTTCAGAAAAATCTTGGTAGGCTGCACACAGCGGATCTTCAGCTTGGTGTCAGCGCAACCGACGATAAAGGGCAGTCGCGTCGATAAACGGCTTTTTCTACGTTCGTTATCTTCGTGCGGCGACAGTTCCCCGAAGCCGTTGATGGGTTGGTAGATAGAAGGGTCGATATGAAAATTGTGCTGATTGCCTTGTCGATCACTCTGGCTCTGGCAGGCCCGCTGCTGGCCGGGGAAAAATGCGCGGTGCCGCTAAAAGAATGGCAACCACGAGAGAGTTTGCAGAGAAAGCTTGAAGGAGAGGGCTGGAATGTTCGCTCCATCAGGAGCGGCGACGGGTGCTATGAGGCCCACGCTGTCGATTCCAGCGGCAACGCAATCGAAGCTTATTTCGATCCGAAAACGTTTAAGCCGATTGACCAGAAAGACTGAGCACTTTGATACGGTCATCTATCGCCCCATTCCATAGCGGAACAACAAAATTGGGCAAAAAAAAGCGCCGCGTTTTGAGGCGCGGCGCTAAAGCAATTCCCGAAGTCGAGGGGACTTCTTCGGGCGGCCACAGGTTGGGCGAATGGATCTCAGAATGGCAGAGGGGACGCCGGAGGAAGATCCATTCCCTGTGAGAAGCAATGTAGAACCAGTTTCTTACCTTAATATTAAATAAATCTAATAAAATGGAGTCTCATATATCTTTTTTGGAAATCCGTCCCTCGAGCAGGTCGATCTGTATCTGCTGCAATTCGGCCAAGCGCGCCCATTGATGGGCCATCTGATGGTCGATCTTTTCATGCAATTGGCGGATTTCGAGTTCGGCGCGCAAGTTGATCATGTAATCGTTTTCCGCCCGCTGCCTATCCTTTTCCTCCTGGCGCTTCTGGCTCATCATGATTATTGGCGCCTGCATTGCGGCGACACAGGACAGCAGCAGGTTCAGGAGGATGTAGGGATAGGGGTCAAAAGGCTGAAGAAATAGCCCGATGGAGTTGATTGCCATCCAGGTGACGAGGATGACGGCGAAAATGATGATGAATCGCCACGAGCCGCCAAAAGAGGCGACGGCGTCCGAGGCCCGATCGCCAAACCGGGTGGGCCGTTCGATCTCCGCCGCAGCGGTCTGAACCGTGGAAACATCGCGGCCAAGATCGGCGATCACGCGTCGGTCAAGGTCCGAAAGCTCACCGCGTTCTTCCTGAAGCAGTTTTTCGACCCGCTGGCGCCGCAATGCTGACAGGTCGTCGTCGCAGATCCGGGCATCGGCGGCCAACGGGCCGCATTGCGCCTCGATCAATTCTATCAACGAAGATCGCATCGAGTTGACGGCATGCAAATGCCTTGGCGGAACGGTTTTATGACAGAGGCAGCATTGATGCGACTGATGGCTGGACGCGGGAGAAATGTTGGACACGCAGGGCTCCGACAGAAAAGACCGGGCGCGACAAAATTGCCGCCCCGGCCCCCTGATGCATAGCTTCAAAACTCACTGGAACCAAGAACCGTTTGTGAGCATGCAACTATACGATGCCGCCAGAGCCTCCTTTGACCGCTGGCCGTTCTGCCGCAACTTTGGCGCGGTAACCGGAGGCACGATAAGCCGCGACCGGGTCGATTGCGCCGCCTGCGTCCAGCCGGGCCTTTGCCAGGATCGGCTCCACATCGGTGCGATAGGCGCGTTTCAACGTGTCGGTTGCCATCAGCGCATCATTATCATTCTGATAGCCGTCCAGTGCGGCGCGATCCACCAGCAGGGCCTGGGCAAAAGCCCGGCGGATTTCGTTTGCGCTGGCAATCAGGCTTTCAATCGGATCAGTCACATTATGCGACTGGTCGATCATATGGGCAGGGTGGAAGCCTTCAACGCCGCGATACTGCGCATCGACAAGCTCGTTGAACACCAGAAACAAGCGGTAAGGGTCGATGGAACCGGCATCCAGATCGTCATCGCCATATTTCGAGTCGTTGAAGTGGAAGCCGCCGAGCTTGCCGAACTGGATCAGCCGCGCCACGATCATTTCAATATTGGTATTAGGCGCGTGGTGTCCGAGATCGACAAGGCACTGTGCCTTCGGCCCCAGCGTCTGGGCAATCAGGTAGTTGGTGCCCCAATCCTGAACGATGGTGGAATAGAAGGCCGGTTCATACATCTTGTGTTCGGAAAATAGCCGCCAATCATCCGGCAGCGTTTTGTAGATCTCGGCCATCGACGCGAGGTAGCGCTCGAATGACTTGGTAAAATTGCTCTGGCCTGGGAAATTGGAGCCGTCACCGATCCAGACGGTCAGGGCTTTAGAGCCAAGCTGATCGCCAAGTTCGATACATTCGATATTGTGTTCGATGGCCTGTTGACGGGTTGCGGCGTCAACATGGCTGAGCGACCCGTATTTGTAGGAATGGGCCTGATCAGCGGCGTCCGAAAATGTGTTGGAATTCATGGCGTCGAAGCCAAGGCCAAGAGTGGCGGCCTTGGCCGTCAATTCCTTAGGATCGGCCTTGTCCCAGGGGATGTGCAGCGAGACTTTCGGTGTGGCACGGGTCAATTGCTGGATGACGCCGCAATCGTCGAGCTTGTCGAAGATATGACGCGGCTCGCCTAGTCCGGGAAAGCGGGCAAAGCGTGTGCCGCCGGTGCCGACTCCCCAGGAGGGGACGGCGACGAAAAACGCGGAGACGGATTTGGTGATGGCGTCGATGTCGATATTGCTGCGCGCCAGCTTTTCGCCAAGCGCGCTATAGTCCGACGTCAGCGCGCTTGTCCGCTTGTCATTGTCTGCGGCAACCGCGTCCGCAGTGATGTTCAGGTCTGTCATGCTTTCCTCCCAAGGATGCATTCTCTTTTACCAGAGGTTTAGCGCGTAAAACTCTGGGCGTTGCCCGCATCGACATTGATGATATTGCCGGTCGATTTTGCCGACGCATCCGAAGCCAGAAAGTAGATGGCTTCGGCAATATCTTCAGGAAATACGTTCAGCTTCAGCATCGAGCGCTTGCGATAATGTTCCTCAAGATCGTCCACCTCGATCTTGGAGGATGCCGCGCGCTGCTCGCGCCATTCGCCATTCCAGATTTTTGAACCTCGAAGCACGGCATCCGGATTGACGGTGTTGACGCGGATTCCCGCATCGGCGCCTTCCAGCGCCAGGCAACGCGCTAGATGAATTTCCGCTGCCTTGGCCGTGCAATAGGCCGAGGCATTGGGGGAAGAGGCAAGACCATTTTTCGAGGCGACAAACACCACATTGCCACCCAATGCCTGCCTGCGGAATAGTCGGAAGGCTTCCCGTGACACCAGAAAGTAACCGGTGGCGAGAATATCGATATTCTTGTTCCACATCGCAAGCGTGGTGTCTTCGACGGGGGCGGACGAGGCAATGCCCGCATTCGACACCAGAATATCCACCCCACCGAATTCGACACTGGCCTCGGCAAAGGCGCTGATCACGGCATCTTCGCGGGTGACGTCCAGTTGAACCGAGCGTATGGCATCACCGCCATGGCGTTTGGTGAAATCGGCGGTCGTCTCAGAAAGTGCGGCAGCGTCAATGTCGGCCAGCACAACGCAAGCTCCTTCAGCCACTAGCCGCTCCGCCGTAGCCCTGCCAATGCCGCCCGCGCCGCCGGTGACGAAAGCCACCTTTCCGGCCAGGCTTTTCGGCTTGGGCATGCGTTGCAGCTTTGCTTCTTCCAGCAGCCAATATTCGATATCGAAGGCTTCCTGCTCCGGCAGGCCCTGATACTGCGAAACGGTGGATGCGCCACGCATGACATTGATGGCATTGACGTAGAATTCGCCGGCGATCCGGGCCGTCGCTTTGTCCTTGGCGAAAGACAGCATGCCAACGCCCGGAATGAGGAAGATCACCGGATTGGGGTCACGGATTTTTGGAGAATTATCGTGTTTGCAGCTCTCGTAATACCTGTTGTAATCGGCGCGATAGGCCTCAAGTGCCGCATCGAGACCGTCAAGCACCGCATCCACATCCGGCTGGCTCGGATTGAAATCAACGATCAGCGGTCGGATTTTGGTGCGCAAGAAATGATCAGGGCAGGAGGTACCCAGTGCGCCGAGTGGCTGGAGATGATTGGAATTGACGAATTCAAGCACGGCATCCTGATCGTCGAAATGACCAAGCTTGCGCTCCGCCTTGCCGATCCGTCCGCGAATTTCCGGCATCAACCTTGCGGCAATGGCGCGACGATCGGCTACAGGCAGGCTTTGCGTGGCTGCGCCGCCAAAAATCACCTTGCCTTCTGTTTCCCGAGCAAACCACTGGATGGCTTTGTTGATGATATCAAGCGTCAGCTCGTAGCAGGCCTTGGCGTCATTATCCCAGGTGAACAGGCCATGGCTTTCCAGCACGACGCCCTTGGCCTGCGGATTGGCCTTGACGAAGGCTTCCAGATCAAGCCCAAGCTGAAAGCCGGGGCGGCGCCAGGGCAGCCAGCCGATCTCATCGCCAAAGATCACTTTTGTCAGGTTTTTCGAGTTCTTTGACGCGGCAATGGCGATGATCGCATCGGGATGCATATGATCGACATGGGTAAACGGCACGAAACCATGCAGCGGCGTATCGATGGAAGCCGCGCGCGGATTGAGGTTGAATGTGCAATGAGGCAGGAAACCGACCATGCGGTCTTCATCGTCAACACCCCGGTAAATACCTTTCAGCGCCTCAAGCTTGTCTTGGTAGAGTGTCGCGAATCCGTCGATTTTGATGGTGCCGACATCGCCGCCGGACCCTTTGACCCACAAAACCTTGACCGTCTGGCCGGTGAGAGGGTCGGTTTCCATGACCTTGGCCGAGGTGTTGCCGCCACCATAGTTTGTAATGCGCTTGTCGGCGCCAAGCAGATTGGACCGATAGAGCAGCTTGCCTGCCTCATCCAGCGTTTCGGCGTAGACATCATCCCAGCGATTGTCGAGAAGGCGGGGTTGGCCCGCTGCGGTTTGGCCCGTCATGGAAGTCCTCCCAAATGTGATTTTAAGGCCCGCCATATCGGCGAACGCTCCATCCTGTTATGGGTATCGCGCAAATTTATCGCGTGTGTCAATCATAAACGATCATAAATGTTCATTGTGCGTTGCAATATAATCTATTTTGATCGTTTATGATTGACATCTTCAATCTGTTAAGCCTAAAACTCGCTCAGGAGGACCCCATGCACGAACGCGAACGCCATCGCATTATACTCAGCGCCATACAGGAAAAGCCTGTGGTGACGGTGCAGGATATTGCCGAATTGACGGATGCGTCCGAAGCAACCATCCGGCGCGACATTGCATCCCTGCATGTCCAGGGGAAATTACGCCGGGTGCGGGGTGGGGCGGAAGCAGTACATCCTCCGCAGCAGGGCAATCTGGCGGCCCGACCGTTCAGGGTGTCGGAATCGGTCAATATCGATAAGAAACGCGCAATTGCGCGCGCCGCTGTTGAACTCTGCGAGGAAGGCGATTCGATCATCATCAATGGTGGAACGACGACCTTTCAGATGGTGCATTTCATGTCAGCGCGTCGCTTGCAGGTGATGACCAATTCCTTTGCCATCGCCGAGCATCTGGTCAAACATTCGAAATGCACGATCAATGTGCCGGGCGGCGCGATCTACCGGGATCAAAGCCTGATCCTGTCGCCTTTCGAGAATGATGCGATCCGCAATTTCTATGCCCGCCGGATGTTCATTGGTGCCCAGGGCATTTCGGCGCTAGGCGTGATGGAGCCGGATGCGCTGGTGATCCAGAGCGAGCAACGGTTGATGCGCCAGGCCGACGAGCTGATCGTTATGGTCGATTCGACGAAATTCACGCGGCGGTCCAGCATGATTTTATGCGGGCTGGATGCGGTCTCAACCATCATCACCGATGACGGCGTGCCTGAAGAGGCAGCCCATATGGTGGAGGCGGCTGGAATAAAGCTTTTGACGGTCCGGGCTTCGACCTCGGCCGACAGGGAGGACGCCCCTTCGGTCGCTTGAGGAAGCGATACGCCGTTCGGGGGATAACGGTTTAAACATCTGGGAGGATAACAACATGAAAATTTCTAGACGATTGTTCGGTGCGGCGGCGATTGCCTTCGTCACGACGGTGGGTATGGCGCATGCTGCCGACATGAAAGTCGCCATCGTGGTCAAATCGCTTGGCAACGGCTTCTTCGAGGCGGCCAATAAAGGCGCGGAAGAGGCGGCCAAGGAACTGGGTGGCGTCAAGATCATCTATACCGGTCCGACCACAACGACTGCGGAAGGCCAGATCGAGGTGATCAATTCCCTGATCGCGCAGGGCGTTGATGCCATCGCTATTTCCGCCAATGACCCGGATGCCGTGGTTCCTGCTCTGAAGAAAGCTGCGCAGCGCGGCATCAAGGTGATTTCCTGGGATTCCGGCGTGGCGCCTGCTGGCCGTATCATGCATCTCAACCCGTCTTCGAACGAGTTGATCGGCAAGATGTGCCTGAAACTGGCCGCCGACCATCTGGCTGATGGCAAGGGCGATTTCGCCATCCTGTCGGCCACCACCACCTCGACCAACCAGAATATCTGGATTGCCGAGATGAAGAAGCAGTTGAAGGATTTCCCCGGTCTTAACCTCACCACCACTGTCTATGGTGATGACCTTGCCGACAAGAGCTACCGTGAAGCCAATGGCATCCTGACCTCCCATCCGAATGTGAAGGTTATCGTTGCTCCGACCACGGTCGGCGTCTTGGCGGCCTCGCAGGCAGTGAAGGACGCTGGCAAGATCGGTCAGGTCTATGTGACCGGTCTTGGCCTGCCATCGGAAATGGCTGGTGCAATCAAGTCCGGTGCCACCAAGGAATTCGCGATCTGGAACCCTATTGATCTCGGCTATTCGGCCACCCAGATCGCCTATCATCTGGTGAAAGGTGACGCGACCGGCAAGCCCGGCAGCGAGGTTCCCGCTGGAAGAATGGGCAAGATCAAGATCGGCGAGAATGGTGAAGCGGCGATGGCTGATCCCTTCGTCTACGATGCCAAGAATATCGATCAGTTCTCAAAAATCTTCTGATCCAGCAGTCCTCTATCTTGAAGTCTAAGGCAATCGAACCCGGCGGCAGCTGCCGCCGGGAACCCTTATCCGTTCCTGGTCTTTTTGGCCTGATCTGGTGCAATCGATGATGAGTGTCCAAACCACAAAGCTTGATGCAGTACCGCTCGGTGATCGCGCACCGATACTGGAGATGCGCGGCATTTCGCAGATCTTTCCGGGTGTGAAGGCGTTGGATGGCGTGAATATCGCCCTTTATCCCGGGGAGGTGACGGCATTGATCGGCGAAAATGGCGCTGGTAAATCGACGCTGGTCAAAATCCTGACGGGCATTTACCGGCCCAATGAGGGGGAGATCGTCATTGATGGTTCGCCGGTGACCTTCGCCGATGCCCAGGCCGCCATCGATGCGGGCGTGACGGCCATCCATCAGGAAACCGTGCTGTTCGATGAGCTAAGCGTTGCGGAAAACATTTTCCTCGGCCATGCGCCAAAAACCCGCTTCGGCTTCATCGACTGGAACGGCATCAACACCAAAGCCAGGGCGCTGATGGATCGGCTGGAAAGCAAGATCGATCCGACCATTAGATTGAAGGATCTCTCCATTGCCCAGCGGCATCTGGTGGCGATTGCGCGGGCGCTCTCGGTTGAAGCGCGGATCGTTATCATGGACGAGCCGACGGCTGCCCTGTCACGTAAGGAAATCGATGATCTGTTTCGCATCGTTGAAGGGCTGAAGCGGGATGGCAAGGCGATCTTGTTCATCAGTCACAAGTTTGATGAAGTCTATGAAATCGCCGAAAATTACGCGGTATTCCGCGATGGGAAAATGGTCGGTGCGGGGCGACTGCAATCAACACCACAGGATGAGATCGTCCGGCTGATGGTTGGTCGGGATGTGCATGATGCTTTTCCAAAGATTGACGTTTCCATCGGCGCGGCGGTGCTTTCCGTTTCTCGCTATTGTCATGATACCGAATTTCGCGACATTTCCTTCGACTTGCGCAAGGGCGAAATCCTGGGTTTTTACGGCTTGATTGGGGCGGGGCGTTCCGAGTTATGCCAGTCGCTTTTTGGCATCACTCACCCGGCTTCAGGCACGGTGACGCTGGAGGGCAGGGCGCTCGATATTCGCTCGCCCGCTGACGCCATTGCCGCTGGCATCGTCTATGTGCCGGAAGAGCGCGGGCGTCATGGGTTGGCGCTGCAAATGCCGATTTACCAGAATATGTCGCTTCCATCGCTGGCGCGTGTTTCGGCCCGCGGCTTTCTGAAGGTTGTCAATGAGTTGGCTCTCGCGCGCCACTATGCCGAGCGGCTGGACCTGCGGGCGGCGGCCCTGTCTGTGCCGGTCGGGACGCTTTCAGGGGGAAATCAGCAGAAAGTAGTGATTGGCAAATGGCTGGCCACCAAGCCAAAGGTCATCATTCTCGATGAGCCGACCAAGGGGATCGATATCGGCTCCAAGGCCGCCGTGCATGGTTTTATTTCCGAACTGGCGGCAGAGGGCCTGTCAATCATCATGATTTCCTCCGAACTTCCCGAGATTCTCGGCATGTCCGACCGGGTGATGGTGATGCGCGAGGGATTGCAGGCTGGAATTTTTGAGCGGGAGGCGCTGACACCGGAAGTTCTGGTGCGTGCTGCAACTGGCAATGCGTGAGGTGTGACAATGAAAAGCCTGCTGAAACACCGCGAGATAGCATTGGGTGCCATTATCCTCCTGCTGATCGCCGGGTTCGCCACCCGGGCAGGCGGTTTTGCCTCGCCCGGCAATCTGGCGACGATCTTCAACGATACGTCGATCCTGATCATTCTGGCGCTGGCGCAGATGACTGTGATCCTCACCAAATCAATCGATCTGTCGGTTGCGGCCAATCTCGCCTTGTCCGGCATGGCGGTGGCGATGATGGATTCGAATTTTCCGGGCCTGCCGCTGGTGCTGCTGATTGCGGCGGCTGTGCTGATCGGGGCGGCACTCGGCGCGATTAATGGCTATCTCGTCTGGTTGTTGCAGATCCCGCCCATCGTCGTGACGTTGGGTACGCTGACGATCTATCGCGGCATGGCTTTCGTGCTGTCGGGTGGAGCCTGGGTCAACGCTCATCAGATGACGCCAGATTTCCTCAATCTGCCGCGCATTGTCATCATGGGGCTTCCGGTTCTGGCATGGATTGCAGTGATCGTGGTCATTGCCATGGCTGTTGTGCTGGGGCGTACCACCTTTGGCCGCGCCACCTATGCCGCTGGTGGGAATGCGACAGCTGCGGTTTATGCTGGCATCGACATCGGTTGGACACGATTTCTGGCCTTCGTGCTGTCAGGCGGCCTAGCTGGCCTCTGCGGCTATCTCTGGGTGTCGCGCTACGCGGTTGCCTATGTGGATATTGCCAGCGGTTTTGAGTTGGACAGCGTGGCAGCTTGCGTTATCGGCGGCATTTCGATCGCCGGTGGCATTGGCTCGGTCGCTGGCACCGTGCTGGGGGCTTTATTCCTGGGTGTTATCAAGAATGCATTGCCTGTCATCGGCATTTCGCCCTTCGCCCAGATGGCAATATCCGGTGTGGTGATTGTTTTGGCCGTGGTGTTCAACGCCCGGGCCGAACGCAGAAAGGGCCGGATCATCCTGCGTGACCGGGCCGCGGGCAGCACGATTCAGGAGATTACGGCATGACAGTGGTATCCGTTGAACAAACCCCGGCCAAGCGCCGTATTCCCGACAAGCTCGGCACGCCGATACGCCGCCTGCTGGCCAGCTGGGAAGTGCTGTTATTGGGTGTTGCAGTCGCGATTTTCATCGCCAATGCGCTGGCCTCCCCTTATTTTCTGGACGCCTGGAACCTGTCGGACGCCACCTTCAATTTCACTGAAAAAGCGATGATCGCCTTTGCCATGGCGTTGCTGGTGATTGCCGGTGAGATCGACCTCTCGGTCGCTGCGATCATTGCTCTGGCCTCGACAGCCATGGGCGCGGCAGCCCAAGTGGGTATCGGCACGCCTGGCCTGGTGATGATCGGTATCGGCGTTGGGCTTTTATGCGGGGTGTTCAATGGCGTGCTGGTGGCCGGGCTGAAACTGCCTTCCATCGTCGTCACCATCGGCACGATGAGCCTGTTTCGCGGCATTTCCTATATCGTGCTTGGGGATCAGGCCTATGGAAAATATCCTGAAAGCTTCGCCTATTTCGGCCAGGGCTATGTGGCCTGGGTGTTTTCCTTCGAATTCGTCCTCTTCCTTGTACTGGCAGCGCTGTTTGCTGTGCTGCTGCATGCCACGAATTTTGGGCGTCAGGTCTATGTGATCGGGAATAATCCGCTGGCAGCCAGATTTTCAGGCATTCCTGTCGATCGGGTCAAATTCATCCTGTTTCTGCTGACCGGATTGATGAGCGGCATTGCCGCCGTTTGCCTGACCTCCCGGCTGGGCTCGACACGGCCATCGATTGCCCAGGGTTGGGAGTTGGAAGCCGTCACCATGGTGGTGCTGGGCGGCGTGTCGATTGTCGGTGGGGCTGGCACGATTGGCGGAGTGGTCATTGCCGCCTTCGTCATGGGTCTGGTGACCTTTGGGCTGGGGCTGTTGAACGTGCCGGGCATCGTCATGTCGATCTTCATCGGTCTGCTGCTGATCATCACCATCGCCTTGCCGATTTTGGCGCGACGGATGCGGGATATGAGGACATGAGCATGGCAGAGACTGAAAAATATGCCTTCAAGATGCAGCTCCATCCAGGCATGGAGGCCGAATATAAAAAGAGGCATGATGCGATCTGGCCGGAACTGGTGGCGTTGTTGCATGAGGCTGGCGTCAGTGATTATTCCATCCACCTCGACCGGGAAACAAACACGCTCTTCGGCCTGCTGACCCGGCCCAAAGGCCACGGCATGGCCGCGCTGCCAGGGCACCCGATCATGCAGCGCTGGTGGGCGCATATGGGTGATATCATGGCCACCAACCCGGATGGATCGCCGGTCGCTGTCGAGCTCGTGCCGATGTTTTACATGCCATGAGCACGATATCCGAAACCGTCGCCGTCATCGATATTGGCAAGACCAATGCCAAGGTCGTCGTCTTGCAGGCATCGACGGGCTTGGAACTTGGCTGTCGGCGTATGCCAAATACAGTTGTTGGGGAGGGGCCTTATCCGCATTTCGATACGGACAAGCTGTGGTCCTTCATCCTGGATGCCTTGAAAGCCTTCGCCGCAGGACCGGGTTTCGATGCAATTTCTATCACCACCCATGGCGCAAGTGCTGCCTTGCTTGACGGTGACGGTGAACTGGCAATGCCGGTGCTGGATTACGAATACCGCTATCCCGAAGCGATCGCTCTTGCCTATGAGGCCCTTCGACCGGCATTTGATGAAACATTTTCACCGCGCCTGCCGGGCGGTCTCAATCTCGGCGCCCAGTTGCATTACCAGAAAACCGCCTTTCCCGAGCTTTTTGCCGGGGTTGCGACCATTGTCACCTATCCGCAGTATTGGGCTTTCAGACTGACCGGCGTGGCGGCGAATGAGGCGACCTCGCTGGGATGCCATACGGATTTATGGAGGCCTCAACAGGGTTGTTATTCAAGCCTGGTCGAGCGGTTGGAGCTTAGTCCATATCTCGCTCCCTGGCGGTCGGCTTTTGATGCTTTGGGAGAGGTCAAGCAATCACTGGCCGAACAGATAGGTCTTTCACGCCCTGTTCCGGTCTATTGCGGCATTCACGATAGCAATGCGTCGCTGCTGCCGCATCTATTGCGGCGTGAAAAACCTTTCACTGTCGTTTCTACTGGCACATGGATCATCGGATTTGCGGTCGGCAGCACGGTCGCGCGTCTCGATCCGGTTCGCGATACCTTGGCCAATGTCGATGCGCATGGCCATGCCGTACCCTCGTGCCGCTATATGGGCGGACGGGAATTCGAAATACTCGTCCAGGGATTGGAGGCCCCGGATGAGGTTGAGATTGAGCGGGCGGCAGAACAGGTGATCAGTGGTGATGTCATGCGCCTGCCAAGCGTAGTCGAGGGCTCCGGTCCTTATCCGACCCGAAACGGTGGATGGACGTTGGTGCCGGAAGGTGCGTCACAGCTCTATGCGGCGGCGAGCCTTTATACGGCGATGATGACGGCATCGTCGCTGTCGTTGATCGGCGCGATAGGCGCTGTTCTCGTCGAAGGGCCGTTTGCCAAAAACCATCTCTACCTTCGCGCTCTCGCTGCTTGTACCGGGCGTGAGGTTGTGGTGGCTGAAGGTGGAACACCGACGGGGACGGCGGAAGGCGCGGCGCTGTTGACAGGCATGACGGTGCCTATGCCGAGTGAGATGCGGTTTGCTCCAGATCAGCTTGATTTGAAAAGATATTTTCAGGATTTTCAGGATCGGTGCGGCGTCTTCTTTCCTGAAGCCTCCACGCCAACGTGAAGTGTGGGTGATTTTACCCGCTTGGTTTGCGTTTGCCGGCTTGCTAGACATGCGGTGGTGGTGGCGTGTTCCGATAGGAACCAGTCGCATCGTTATTTCAGCATGCAGATCGGAGACATCCTTATGAAATTCGTCAGTTTTACCCGACTTGGCCGGGCCGGATTCGGCGCGGTGGTCGGCGGTGGCATCGTCGATCTTACCGGTCGTCTCAGCTATGATTGCCTGACCCTGAAACAGGCGATCCTGGACGATCTCCTGGAAATTGCCGCTGACTATGCTGGCGACCGCAAACCGGAACTGGCATTCTCGGATGTTACCCTGCTCCCGGTCATTCCTGATCCGGGCAAGATCCTGTGCATCGGCGTCAATTATGTCGCTCATCGGGAGGAAACCAAGCGGCCCGAAGTTGGCCATCCAACCGTCTTCATTCGCTTTGCCGATAGCCAGATTGGCCATGGCCAGCCGATGATCAAGCCAAGCCAGTCGGATTGCCTCGATTTCGAAGCCGAGCTTGCTGTGGTGATCGGGCGCGGTGGACGGGATATCGCCGAGGAAGATGCCATGCAGCATATTGCCGGTTATTCCTGCTATCATGACGGTTCGGTGCGCGACTGGCAGCGCCATAGTTCACAATTTGCGCCTGGCAAGAATTTTCCCGCGACTGGTGCTTTCGGTCCGGCTCTGGTGACGGCGGATGAAATTGAGGACTATACGCAGCTTTCCATCACGGGGCGCCTGAACGGACAGGTCGTTCAGCAGGCGACGTTGGCCGACCTGATCTTCCCTATTCCCGCGCTGATTGCGTATCTTTCGGCCTTTACACCCCTGTCGGCAGGTGATGTGATCGTCACCGGAACCCCCGGGGGTGTCGGTGAGAGACGCGAGCCGCCCTTGTTCATGAAAGCGGGCGATGTTTTCGAAGTGGATATTCCTGGTGTTGGTCTGCTCGTCAACCCGGTGATCGGCGCGCTTTAAGGTTTAAGACCTTTTTGGGCGGGCTTTATCGGTCCTGCCCAAAAAGGCCCTTTGCGGGGGCGCATTTGCTGTCAGGGCATGGCGCGATTGAGCGCGCAAGCCACGTCTTCCCGCCCGCAAAATGGAACGGAATTTTTTTCAATTTGTAAATCATCGTTAGAACAGAGCCGGGAGCCGCGCTTTCCAGCCGGTTTTTTTGCGCTACATCATGTATTAAAGAAGGTTCGAATATTTGTAACTGCCCCTTAATTCCTATTGGTTAAGCTAGGTCAGTGAAAGGGAATGGGGATATATGTTGATCAAGCTGCAAAACAGGATCTTGGAAAAGATCGCCAGAGGCGACCCCTTGGCAGAGACCGTTGATTTCCTCTGCTGGTCTGTTGAGGCGCTTATTAATGATATTGTCTGTTCCGTTTTGACATTGGACGATACAGGGCGCCTTCAGCATCTTGCCGGTCCTTCCATTCCCGAGCATTATTCCCAGGCGATCAATGGCTTGGTCTGCGGCGAAGGTGTCGGTTCTTGCGGCACGGCGGCGTTTCGCGGTCGTCCGGTCCTGGTGACCGACATTGAGAACGATCCGTTCTGGGCTGCGTTCAAGGGCCTTGCATTACCACTGGGTTTTCTGGCGTGCTGGTCAACGCCGATTATTTCCGATGGCCGGGTATTGGGTACGTTTGCCTTCTATTTCCGCCAAAAACGCGGTCCGAGCGAAATCGAAGAAAGCATTGTTTCTGCCTGTGTGCATCTTTGCGCAATTGGCTTGGAGCGCGAGTTGCGGATGAAGGAGCGCAGGCGGCTTGCCTATACCGATGTGCTGACGGGATTGCCAAATCGCACGGGCTTCAATGAAGCCGTGATCAATGAAGATGTGGAGCGCAATCCATGGGGATTGCTGCTGGTGGATCTCGATAATCTCAAGCAGGTCAACGATACATTCGGCCATCAGGCTGGCGATGACCTGATCCGCACCGTTGGTTTGCGCCTGAAAGCGATGACGGATTCCGACACCGCTTTCAGGCTCGGTGGTGACGAGTTTGCTGTGATCGTCCGCGGCGTCGATTGTGTGGATCTCGGCTACCATGCGGCTCATGTCCTGGCCGTGCTAAAAGAGCCCTGCATTTGCGCAGGCCAGACGGTTTATCCAGCCGGAACCATTGGCGGTGCGGTCGCACGCAATGGGCAGAGCGTTGACGATGTTCGCCAGAATGCCGATTTCGCGCTTTATGAAGCCAAGGAACGCTGCCGCGGTCAGTTCGTTGAATATTCGGTTGGTTCAGTTTCGACGATAGCCCGCCGGTTCCGCTCTTTCCAGCAGGTCAGCGAAGCATTGCGGGAACAGCGGATCGAGACCTATTATCAGCCGGTGGTTGATCTTGCTTCCGGTTCCCTGGTCGGGTTTGAGGCTCTCAGCCGGCTTGCCAGCCGTAACGGCGATATCATCTCCGCCTCGCATTTTCATGAAGCGACCAGTGATGTTCATCTGGCCAGGGCGCTGACGGCTTGCGTGTTGGAAAATGTGGCGCGGGATGCTCGCGATTGGCTGGACAGCGGACTTGAGTTCGGCCGTATCGGTTTGAACGTATCGGCGGGCGATTTTCTGGACGGCTCCCTGACTGAGCGGATAGTCGGCGCAATGGACAAGGTTGGTGTTGGGGTAGATAGAATTGTCGTTGAATTGACGGAGTCGATTTATCTGGGAAATCGCGAGCGCAATGTGGTGGACCAGATCAAGCAATTGCGTCAGGCAGGCATGCTTGTGGCTCTCGACGATTTTGGCACCGGTTTTGCGTCCTTGACGCATCTTCTGACCGTTCCGCTCGATATCATCAAAATCGATCGCTCTTTCATTGCCCGGTTGCTGGAGGAAGAGCCAGCATCGGTCATCGTCGGCGGGCTATTGTCGATTTCCGACCGTTTGAATTTCCGTGTCATCGCGGAGGGTATCGAAACACAGGAGCAGCGTGATTTGCTTTTGCGGCTGGGATGCGAGGAGGGGCAGGGCTATCTCTTCTCCAAGGCGGTGGATCGCAAGGAAGCGGCAGCCATGTTGCGCCGCAAGTCTCTGGACCAACTTCCATCGGTATTGCGGAACTCTTTAAATGCACGCTTTTTCAATGACCTATCTGCTGATTCTCGGCAGCTTTGTCTGCCGATAAAACAGCCGGCTCGAACGCTTTAAGCAAACCGAGATAGGGCTTGTTGACGGGCGTGGCATAGGCATTGTTTTTAACCGTTCGCAGTCCGAGGGAAACCAGGGCCTCCGCCTGCTTGACGGCACAGGCGACGCCATCGATGACAGGGACGCCGAATTCCTTGCTCAAGGCTTCCGTCAGATCGGCCATACCGGCACATCCAAGAATGATGGCTTCCGCATCGTCCTGCGCCAGCGCTTTGGCAATCTCCGCCCGCAGCCGGTCCCGTGCGTTCGAGGAGGGATCTTCCAGCGAGAGAACCGGAATATCGGCGGCGCGCACCTTGCAGCGGTCGGATGCGCCATAGCGGCGAACGAGGTGTTCGATGGGCAAGCGAGACCGTTCCATGGTCGTTACCACGCTGAACTTCTGGGCAATAAAGCTGACCGTGGCAATCGCTGCCTCGCAAATACCGATGACGGGAATACTGGCTAATGCACGCGCGGCATCAAGACCAGTATCATCGAAACAGGCGATAATGGCGGCATCTGCGCCTTGTTTTTCCCCGTCGGCGAGTTCCATCAGCAGGCCGGGAACAGCCAGCGCCTCGTCATAATAGCCCTCGATGGAAACCGGACCCATCTGCGAGGTGCGTGGCATGATTTCGGTGCCTGCATGGGCAACGCGGCGGGCCGCGTCCGCAGCCGTCGCTGTCATGCTTGCGGTTGTATTGGGATTGATAAGCAGAATGCGCATGAAAATCCGATCGAGGGTTGCCATTCAGGCATGGCCACGAGGCCGGCTGACCCGGCGAATGAGGAAAATCGTCAGGGCAATGACCAGGAAGGAAAACACTGTCGTCACCGTACCCAGCGCATAGAGAACCGGTGTGGTGACATTGGTCGTCATGCCGTAGATTTCCAGTGGCAGGGTGTTGAAGCTTCCTGACGTCATTAGCGTTCGGGCGAATTCGTCATAGGAGAGCGAGAAGCCAAACAGGCCAACGCCGATCAGGCTGGGCGCGATCATCGGTAGCAAAACGTAGCGAAACGTTTGCCATGAGGATGCGCCAAGGTCGCGGGCCGCCTCTTCATAGGCGGGTGAAAAGCGGTTGAAGACAGCGAACATGATCAACACACCAAAGGGCAGGGTCCAGGTCAAATGCGCGCCGAAAGCTGAACTGTACCAATTGGGTTGGAAGCCCAATTGCTGGAAGACCACACCAATGCCGAGCGAAATGATGATCGACGGCACGACCAGGCTGGCAACGGCCAGGTAAAACAACACTGTCGCGCCATGAAACTTGCGGCGAAACGCCAGGCCCGCCAGCAGCGACACCAGCACGGTGACCACCATCACCATCAGCCCGAGTGTGATCGAGCGTTTGATGGCGCCGCCAAAATCGCCGACGGCCTGGGTTTCGAACAGATTGGCGAACCAATGCAGCGAGACACCATTGAGCGGAAAGGTCAGGCCACCATTTTCTCCCTGGAACGAAAGGATGAGGATCGCCGAAAGCGGCCCATAGAGAAACAGCACGAAGAGCGCAAAGAATATAGCGAGCAGATAGAATTCGCGGCTGCGTTTTTCCCGGACCATGGCTTACAGCTCCTTGCGGATATCGACGATGCGCAAGATCCCCGCGACCATCAGCAGGACGAGGATCAGCAGCACCACGGCATTGGCGGCAGCGGCTGGATATTGCAGCAGTGACATCTGGTTCTTCATGATCAGCGCCACCGAGGCGCTCTGGCCACCGGACATCACCTGTACGGTGGAGAAATCGGCCATGGTCAAAGTGACGACGAAAATTGTGCCGATAGCCATGCCGGGCTTGGCGAGCGGCAGAATGACATTGGTGAGGATTTGCAGGCTCGAAGCACCTGCGTCCCTTGCGGCCTCCACCAGCGCCTTGTCGATCCGCATCAGCGTATTGAAGATCGGCGTGACCATGAACAGGGTGTAGAGATGCACCATGGCCAGCACCACGGCAAAGTCTGAATAAAGCAGCCATTCCAGCGGCTGTGGAATGATGCCGGTTCCGACCAACGCCTGGTTGACCAATCCATTGCGCCCCAGAACCGGAATCCAGGAAATCATCCGGATGATATTCGAGGTCAGGAACGGCACGGTGCAGATCAGGAAAAGCACGCTCTGCATGGCGGCGCTACGGATGTGGAAGGCGAGAAAATAGGCGACCCAGAAGCCGATGAACAGCGTCAGGAGCCAGACAATGCCTGCGAATTTCAGCGTGTTTAGATAGGTTTTCCAGGTGACCCAGGAACCAAGCGTTTCCGTATAATTGAAGGTGACAAAACCGGGATACATCTGGGCGAAGTCATAATCCCAAAAGCTGACAATCACGATCATCAGGATCGGCAACAGTAGAAATCCGCCGAGGATAAGCGCCAGGGGGGCTGCTTGAAGATAGGCTGTCAGCCAGGCAGGCACGCGGATTTCGCGCCTTGGCTTTGGTTTGCCGACGCCTATAAACCGCACTGTTGCCATCGCTCGTCTCCCTGTCGTCTTCGGGGCTGCCATATGTCTTCCCCGCGAACGGGGAAGACATGGTTTCTATGGATATGATCAGGCGGCGATGAACTCGTTCCAGCGTCGAACCATGTAACGGTCCTCGTCCATGACGGAATTCCAGCAGGCAACCTTGCCCATGCGCTCTTCGAAGGAGCCGCCGTCGCGTACGGCACCGGCCTTTTCCATCACCTTGCCTTCAGGAGACATGATGTCGCCCTGGGCTGGCTTGCCTTCGATCCAGTAACCCCATTCATCCGCGGACATGAAGTTCTTGGCGGTTTCCATGCAGGCCGAATAATAGCCCTGGCGGTTCAGGTAGCCGCCGACCCAGCCGGACGTGTACCAATTGATGTATTCATAGGCCGCATCGAGCTGCGCGCCTTTCAGATGCGCCGCAAGACCCAGCCCGCCGCCCCAGGCGCGGTAGCCTTCCTTCAGCGGTTGATATTTGCAGGCGATGCCCTTGGAGCGGACAGCGGCAACGGCTGGCGACCACATGGATTGGATGACGACTTCGCCCGAAGCCATCAGGTTGACGCTTTCATCGAAGCTTTTCCAGAAGGCGCGGAACTGGCCGCTCTGCTTGGCCTTGATCAGGAAATCGATGGTCTTGTCTATCTCGGCCTTGGTCATGTTGCCCTTGTCGGCATATTTGATATTGCCCATGGCTTCCATGATCATCGCGGCATCCATGATGCCGATCGATGGAATGTTGAGGATCGACGTCTTGCCCTTGAAAGCGGGGTCCATGATATCGGCCCAGCTGGTGATGTCGCGGCCAACGAGGTCTGGGCGAATGCCGAGCGTGTCGGCATTGTAGATGGTCGGCACCATCGTCATCCATTCGGTCGGAGCCTTGGCGAAGATTTTCGCGCCGGGCTTTTCGACGAAGCCGACGGTGTGTGGCGCTGTGCCCTGGGCAATGACGCTTTCCGGCTTCAGTTTGCCGTTGATGAACAGCGGTACGATCTTGTCGTAATATTTGAGCTTCTTGACTTCCATCGGCTGCAAGACGCCTGATGGGAAGACCTTCTTGGCGATCCAGTATTCGACATCGGCAATGTCATAGGAGTTCGGCTGGGTCACGGCGCGCTGGGCGGCGGCGTCAGAATCCGTCGCCGTCATTTCCAGGGTGATGCCGAGGTCGGCCTTGCACTTTTCGGCGATGGCATTGATGTTTGAAACGCCGGTGCCAAATTGACGAAGGGTGATCTTGGTCTGCGCCCAGATGGTCGGAAAGCCAGTGATGGCGCCGGAACCGGCGGCAAGACCCGCTGCGGCGGCTCCCGTCTTCAAAAGCGAACGGCGGGTCACGCCGGATTTTGGCTTTTTGGTATCAGTCATGGAAGTTCTCCTCTGGTTATTGGTTGATTATTTCAGCGCCGGTTTGCCGAGAACAATGGCGTCATCGGCCTCCCAGCAAACGGCAATGGCTTCGCCTACCTTGACCGGATGTGCGTGGAAGGCGGCATCGGTCAGGATGGCGGTAAAGTCTTCAATGCCCGCACCGCTCAGCATCAGCTTCACGGTGGAACCTCGATATTCGACATTGGTGACAGAGCCGGTGAATCCGAGGCCCGGGACCTGGCTCTGGCCAATCCGCACATGGTCAGTGCGCACCGCTATGTCGGCGGGTTCGCCGATGGCGGCTTTGCCGGAAGCTGCGAAATCCGCCCCGCCTGCGACTGATATCATCGCGATCTCATCGGAAACGCTCGTGACTCGGCCTGAAATGACATTGTGATCGCCCATGAAACGAGCGACGAATGCTGAGGCCGGGCGCTCGAATACGGTGCGGGGATCGGCAGCCTGTTCGATGCGGCCATCGTTCATGATAACGATCAGGTCGGCGAGCGCCATGGCCTCTTCCTGGCTATGGGTCACATGCACGAAGGTGATGCCAAGCGAGGTCTGGAGCTTCTTCAGTTCGGCCCGCATGCGGATTTTCAAAAACGGATCGAGTGCGGACAAAGGCTCGTCCAGAAGAAGCGCTTCCGGATCGGTAATCAACGCGCGTGCCAGCGCCACACGCTGCTGCTGTCCGCCGGAAAGCTGGGCGGGGCGGCGGTCCGCATAGGCCTCCAGTTGCATCAATTGCAGCATCTCCATCGCCTTGGCGCTGCGGGTGGCTTTGTCGATGCCCTTCATTTTCAGGCTGAAGGCGACATTTTCGGTGAGGTCGAGATGCGGAAACAACGCGTAGGACTGGAACATCATCGCTGTGCCGCGCGCGGCGGGCGCGAGATCGGTGATGTTGGTGTTGCCCAGCAGGATATCACCTGTTGTGACGGTCTCGTGTCCGGCAATCATCCGTAACGTCGATGTCTTACCGCAACCGGAAGGGCCGAGTAGGCAGCAATAGGTGCCAGCTGGAATTTTCAGGCTGATGCTGTGGACGGCTGTCGTATGGCCGTAAACCTTGGTAACGGCGGCAATATCGATGGCGGCGGCTTGTTTCATGCTGCGATCCCTTGATGACCGCTGCTTTACATGCATCTTACGTGCCAGATGCTTGTGGCCTTTGGAAAACCTAGAAAATCCTGTCGGCTTCCACTGAATACCCATGGAATTTTTCGGGTCGTCATCACTGTTGCGCAAAAATCGTGCGATTGTTTGCATTCATTGGTCAAATTGTACGCAATAGATTTCTTGCCTGTCAGCAATCAGTGACTTTCCGAGTTTGTCAGTTCAATGTACAAAGGCAGGCATCAGCACGGGTGACGCTATGAAGCTTGACGAAAAAATCAGTTTTCACGATTCAAATTTGGAAGACCGTGCGTTCACCATCCGCGAATCCCTACGAAATGCGATTATCGACCGGCGTTTAACACCCGGAACCAAGCTTTCCGAGGCGGAAGTGGGCCTTCTGTTCGATGTCAGCCGGACCGTTGTGCGCAGTGCTCTGCAAATGCTTGCATTCGAAGGGCTGATAAAGACGGAACGAAATAGGGGTGCTTTTGTATCCAATCCGAGCCCCGAAGAAGCAGTGCAGGTGTTTGCCTGCCGCCGAATGATTGAACCTGGTATTGTGCTGGCGGCTGTCGAGCGGCTGACGGAGGACGATCTGGTCGCTTTTCGTGCCCAGTTGGAAGATGAACAACACCATCTGCACCAGCGCGGGCCTGCGGCGAGGCGTGCCGAAATAAAGGCCTCGGGCGATTTCCATCTGATGCTGGCCAAAGTTGCCGGCAATGCCATCCTGCAAAAATTCATGGATGAATTGGTGGCCCGATCATCGTTGGTCATCGCGCTGTATGGTGGTTCCGGTGCGTCTAGTTGCGGTCATAATGAGCATGAACAGATACTTGAGGCTCTTGTGGAGCGGGATGCCAAGCGTGCAAGTGCGCTGATGCTGCATCACATTGATCATATCGAAGCGGATCTGGATTTGCGGGTGCGGGAAGGTCTGGCATTGAAGGATGCCTTGGGACTTTAGCGCCGTTTTGGCCTTTTTATGGACGAGTTGTCAGGCTCAAGTCAGCCTTTAATGTTTCAGGTGCTAGTCAGGCAAGGATGCGAGTCGTAGATCTTGAATTTGGTATTGGAGAGAATAGTCTGTCCTGGGCAGCGATTCCACCGCCTGACAGATCAAAATAGTGCGGCGGGTTTTTGAAATGCTCTATCCAGTGAGGTTCGTCTATCGTCGGTCCTCGGTTAAATTCGGCAGTACGACCATGCGGTCATTTCAACTGTCCAGGTTGACGAGACCCTATCTCGGCGACAAATACCGGTTTGAAATGGCGGCCCTGCCGAACAAGCGAATACCTGGATTGCAAATGCTATGGGCTAGCCTTCAGCCTAAAGATGCGATTTATGTGTTTACCAAGCGTGCGGCGCTTTCCATTGGCGCATCGGCGCTGGAAATTCTTCATGGCCGAAGCCGGGGCATATGTTTCGACTATGTCGATACGCCGCTGGATAAGATGGTTTTCAATCATGTCGATATGCATCTCGCCAGTTCACATATGGCGCGTGATGCAATGAGTGCCAGGCTGACAAACACGCCTGGTGCAAAAGGGCAGGTTGGACTGCTGCTGCATGGTGCCGATGAACGCATCTATGCCATGGGCAACCAGCGCCGTACCGATTATCGCGCCGGTTATTTCGGCTTTCTGAAGAATACCGTCAGGACGCCTCAAATTGAAAAATCAGTCGATTTTCATGACGCGGCTTTCAGCGATTCCATGCGCCAGATCATCGCACGTATGGGTGACTATAGTTTGCATTACTGCATTCGCGCGCCCCAGACGGAGACGTTGGCGAGGTGTTATAAACCCTTTACCAAGGGCGTGATCGCGGCGGCCTGTGGGGCAAATGTGCTGGTGAATGCGGCTCAGGACGATGCCCTTGCATTTCTGGGTGAGGATTATCCCTATCTCGTCCAAGGAGAAGGGGAGGACGAGATTATCGATGTTTTACAACGAGCGCGAAGCACCCATGGTAAAAATGACTGGCTGCGCGCCCGCCGCGCCATGGATCATTTTCTGGATCAAGTCAGCCCAAAAGCAATGGCTATGCAGATGGATGAAATATTTACGACTTTGCTGAGATAATAAAGTCTTGCTAGACCGGTCAGATGTGATCGGAATTATATGAAACTGTAATAACTGCTGGATGGTCTAGGTCTGGGATCGGCGGGGGTTGGAAATGGAGAATAAGCGTAGAGATCATCGAGTCCGAACCTTACAAGCGGCGCGCATAATCTTGAAAAACGGGTTTTCGACCTTTAGCTGCACCGTCAAGAATATTTCGTCCGGTGGCGCGAAGCTGGCTGGAGATAATTTTGTCAATGTTCCCGATGAATTCGATTTACTGATGGATGGCGGGCGCAAGGTCCATTGTGTCGTCCGGTGGCGGAAGATAACGGAAATCGGCGTGGAATTCGCCTGACCGGTATTTAGAAGCGTCCCAAAGGTGGAAAAGTTCAGCACTAGGCCATGATGGAGTTCAACAGCAGTGCTGTCGATATTGCCCGCGACCTGATTGGCGCCGAGCTTTTCGTGGGGGGTGTCGGCGGCATGATCGTCGAAACCGAGGCCTATGAACGTGACGATCCGGCATCCCATAGCTTTCGAGGGCTCACACCGCGCAATAATGCGATGTTTGGTCCAGCCGGACATATCTATGTCTACCGTTCCTACGGCATCCACTGGTGCTTGAACATCGTTTGCCGACCCGGCAGTGCGGTTTTGATCCGGGCGCTCGCGCCAAGCCACGGCTTGGATGTCATGCAAGCGCGGCGTGGCAACGTGGCGCCGCGTTTTCTATGTGCAGGTCCGGGCCGTTTGGCCCAGGCATTGGGCATAACCGTTCAACACAATGGCTTGCCTCTCGCCCTGCCACCATTTCAGCTTGAGCCTGCCAAAATCCGTCCAAGCGTGGCGATCGGTCCTCGCATTGGCATTACCAAAGCTGTCGATCACCCCTGGCGCTTTGGTTTGGCGGGGTCTAAATTTCTAAGTAAGCCTTTCCCGGCTGCCCTCTAGCGCCATATCCGCCAGACGGATTATGGTTTCGCGTTGATGAGCATGCAAACGACTGGATAAGCTGATGGTGCTGGTACTGGATGCCGTAAAAAAAACATACCGCACATCGGAAGGTCCTTTGGAGGTTCTCAAAGGTGTCAGCTTGACCCTGGCCGCAGGGCGAACCATGGCATTGACCGGGGAATCTGGCAGCGGAAAAAGTACATTGCTTCATCTGGCGGGCGGGCTGGACAGCGCCGATGCCGGGAAGCTTTGCGTGGATGGGGAAGATATCGATGCGCTCGATGATAAAGGTCGCGCCCGGTTGCGGCGTGGCACAGTCGGGTTGATTTTTCAGCAGTTCAACCTGATCCCCTCGCTGGATGTGCGGGCCAATCTGGCCTTTCATGCCCGGCTGGGTGAGCGTTACGATGGGCAATGGCAGACGGAATTGACGGAACGCCTTGGGCTTGCGGCGCTTCTGTCGCGCTATCCCGAGCAGCTCTCCGGCGGCCAGCAACAGCGCGTCGCCATCGGTCGGACACTTGCTGTCCGGCCAAAACTGGTTCTGGCCGATGAGCCGACGGGAAATCTCGACGAAGAGACGGGCAATGCGGTCATGGCTTTGATGTTATCTCTGGTGCGGGAGACGGGTGCGGCCCTGTTGATGGTGACACATTCACCCCGATTGGCTGCCATGCTGGATGAAAACTTGCATTTGCGTGCCGGGCGGGTGGCCTGATGCTGCGCACCGCTTTTCTGGCTTTGCTGTCGCATTGGCGGCGCAAGCCGCTTCAATTGGCCATGCTGCTTCTCGGTTTGTCGCTGGCAACAGCACTTTGGTCGGGGGTGCAGGCGATCAATGCCGAGGCGCGGGCTTCTTATGCGCGGGCCGCTGCCATGCTGGGGCAAAATCGCCTGTCTGATATCCAAAGGAAAGATGGCAGGCCCATCCCCATCTCGACCTATGTCGCGCTGCGGCGGGCGGGGCTGCTGGTTTCCCCGGTTCTTGAAGGGGAGATGCGACTTGGCACGTTTCGCCTGCGGTTGATCGGCATAGATCCCCTAACGATCCCGTCGGTCGCCCAGCCAGTCGATCTGCGCGGTGATGGCAATATCAATCGTTTCCTGCTGCCCCCAGGGCAGATTGCGGTTTCGCAAGCGACCGCGGATGCCCTTCAGGGGCAATCGCTGCCGCCACTTGATATCGTCAAGGATCTGCCTTTTGCAACTGGGTTTACCGATATCGGCAGGGCGCAAGCCTTGCTGGCACAACGCGATGGCTTGACCCGGCTGATCGTCTCGCCGGAACAGCCGATTTCGCAACAGCAACTGGCGGCATTGGCGCCTGAGCTGCGCTTGAAATCCCCTGATGGCGAAGGGGATCTTGCACGATTAACGGACAGTTTTCATCTCAACCTGACGGCCTTCGGACTGCTGTCTTTCGTGGTCGGACTGTTCATCGTCTATGCGGCGGTGCGGCTGGCTTTCGAACAGAGGCGGCCCACCTTTCGCACGCTTCGATCTCTTGGTCTCTCGGCCAGCGCCTTGATGCTCCTGCTTTTCATGGAACTGCTGGTCTTTGCATTGGCTGCGGGCGTCGCGGGCGTGGCGCTTGGCTATGTCGTAGCCTCTGTCTTGCTGCCGGATGTGGCACTGACACTCAGGGGCCTTTATGGCGCCGATGTTCCTGGTACGCTGGCTTTTCGGCCCCAATGGTGGGTGACAGGCATCGGTATTGCGGTTGTTGGCACGCTGGCGTCCGCCGGGCAAAGTCTCTGGCAGGTCTGGCGCATGCCTCTGCTGGCCCCGGCCCAGCCGCGCGCCTGGGCTATGGCTTCGGAACGAGCCTGGTTTCTCCAGGCACTGGCTTCCGCCGTACTATTTGCGGTAACGCTGATCTTGATGAAATTTGGTCATGGTCTGGTGGCTGGTTTTGCCACTTTGGGAGCGCTCTTGCTGGCCTCGGCCCTGGCCTTGCCGGTCATTCTGGTGCCCGTGCTGCGGTTGATGCAGTCCTTGGCAAAGCGACCGGTGTGGCAATGGTTCTGGGCCGATACCCGCCAGCAATTGCCCAGCCTTTCCCTGGCCTTGATGGCGCTTCTTCTGGCGTTATCGGCCAATGTCGGGGTTGGAACCATGGTGTCCAGCTTTCGTCTGACTTTTGTCGGCTGGCTCGATCAAAGACTGGCCGCTGAGCTTTACGTGACGGCGCGCAACGATAACGAGGCCGAGCGTTTGCAGGCCTGGCTTGCCCCTCGGGTGAAGGCTGTGCTGCCAATCTGGAATGCGCAGGGAGAAGTCGGCGGCAAAACCGTGGTTATTCATGGCGTGGTCGATGATGCGACCTACCGCGATCACTGGCCGATGCTTGCCGCCACGCCGGATGTCTGGGACAGGTTGGCCCGAGGTGAAGGGGCGTTGATCAATGAACAGATGATGCGCCGCGAGGGCTTGGCGGTGGGTGAGGAGATCACGCTGCCCGGTGGCTGGAAGCCCCGTATTCTCGGTGTCTATTCCGATTACGGTAATCCCAATGAGGATGTGATCGTCACTCAATCGGAATTGGTCAGCCGTTTTTCCGATCTCTCGCGCTTGCGGTTCGGGCTGCGGATACGGCCAGAACAGACCGGCGCGCTGCGTGAGACTTTAATGACTGAATTCGGCTTGCCGCCCGACAACGTCGTGGATCAAGCGGTGATCAAGGCGCGATCACTGGCGATTTTCGAAAAGACCTTCGCCGTTACAGCCGCTCTCAATGTGTTGACGCTGGGGGTCGCGGGGCTTGCGATGTTTGCCAGCCTCATGACGCTGTCAGGCATGAGGCTGCCCCAGATCGCTCCGGTCTGGGCAATGGGTCTGACCCGTCGCGCGATAACCGGGTTGGAGCTTGCCCGTACTCTTATCCTTGCAGGCTTTACACTCGTTGCCGCGCTGCCGGTGGGACTTGGACTGGCCTGGGTTTTGTTGGCGATAGTCAATGTCGAGGCCTTTGGTTGGCGCTTACCAATGCATGTGTTTCCAGTCCAGTGGCTATGGTTGGGAGGGTTTGCACTGTTGGCCTCGCTGCTCTCGGCACTGATCCCACTTGCCGGTATTGCCCGATTGAAGCCATCGGATTTATTGAAAGTCTTTGCCAATGAACGCTAACATTCGTCGGTTCATGATTTTCGTTCTGGCGCTGCTGCTTGGCGGTAATCCGGTTTTCGCCCAGGGCTTTGCCGGTCTTGGTGCCAAAGCTGGCGATGGTTTCGCCTTGCCGCAGCCAGGCCAACCGCTTGCGTTTCCAATGGATCATGGCCCGCACCCCAATTACCGGATCGAATGGTGGTATGTGACGGCCAATCTGACCGGGCCGGACGGGCGCGATTACGGGGTGCAATGGACGCTGTTTCGTTCAGCATTGAAACCGGGCGAGGCGGAGGGCTGGAACAGTCCACAAATCTGGATGGGCCATGCGGCCTTGACAACGAAGGACCACCATTACGCTACGGAAAAGTTTGCGCGTGGAGGAATAGGTCAGGCGGGCGTGGCGCTTGAGCCGTTTTCCGCCTGGATCGATGATTGGTCGCTCACGACAAGACCACAGACCGGAAAAACTGGCGATGTCGTGTCCTCCTTGACCATGAAGGCCAAGGGCGCCGATTTTTCCTACGATCTCGCCCTGCAGGCCACCGGCCCCCTGGTGGCGCAGGGAGATCATGGCTACTCGGTTAAATCAGCGGAAGGGCAGGCGAGCTATTATTATTCCCAGCCCTTCTATGCGGTGAACGGTATCTTGAACCTGCCTGACGGCCCTGTCCCTGTGACGGGCAAGGCTTGGCTGGATCGGGAATGGTCTTCGCAGCCTCTTTCCGCCGACCAGAAAGGCTGGGATTGGTTCTCCCTCCACTTCGATGACGGCGCAAAACTGATGGGTTATCATCTGCGTGGCAAGGGTGACGATTATACCGTCTCCACCTGGATCACGCCACAGGGTGTGCCGGAGCCAATGCGCCCCGGTGCGCTCAAGCTGACGGTGGTAAAACAAACGCAGGTCGCGGGTCGCACCATGCCAGTGGAGTGGCAACTGGAACTGCCCGAAAAAGCCATGTCGATCCGCACCACGCCCGTAAACGCGCAAAGCTGGATGCCCCTGGCGTTTCCTTATTGGGAAGGCCCGATCCGCTTTTCAGGCAGTCATGCTGGTACAGGCTACCTTGAAATGACCGGATATTGAACCTGAATCCCGACGGTCTTCTGTTCGTATGGCATGCACTTTGCTTTATAGCATTTACAGTAGGTCGTACGGCCGCCTCATGATAATCATGAGGGCGGATTGGCAAGGGCAGGCGTATCGGGCAGCATTTGCGCGCTCTGTCCGGCAAGGAGAACGGTGATGGCAGCTTATTCGATCATCCTTGGGCGGGAACGCCATGTATTCGACGATCTGAAAAGCCTGATGGCCTGCGCTTCCCCACCAAAGTCCGGGGATCAATTGGCAGGGATCGCCGCAAGCAGCAATGAACGCCGGGTCGCGGCGCGCTATGTGCTTGCCGATCTTCCCTTGAAGACCTTTCTTCAGGATATGCTGATTCCCTATGAGATCGACGAGGTTACCCGGCTGATCATCGATAGCCATGACGTCGCGGCGTTTGCGTCTGTCTCCCATATGACTGTTGGTCAATTTCGTGACTGGCTGCTGTCTTATGAGGCAACAAGCGAAGTTTTGGCAGCGCTTGCCCCCGGACTGACACCGGAAATGGTAGCGGCCGTTTCCAAGCTGATGCGTAATCACGATCTGATCACGGTTGCGGCGAAATGCAGCGTTATTACCGCATTTCGCTCGACAATCGGGCTTTCGGGCCGGCTTTCCAGCCGGTTGCAGCCCAACCATCCGACCGACGATCCGGAGGGGGTGGCTGGCTCGACCTTGGATGGTCTCCTCTATGGTGTTGGCGATGCGGTGATCGGCATCAATCCGGCCAGTGATAATCTCGAAGCCTGTACAAGGTTGATGCATCTGTTCGACAAACTCAGAGACCGCTTCGAAATACCAACACAGTCCTGTGTCCTGACCCATGTGACAACCTCGATCCAGGCGATCGAGGCAGGCGCGCCGCTTGATCTCGTCTTTCAATCGGTGGCGGGGACGCAGGCTGCTAACAAGGGTTTTGGCGTCGATCTCGCGGTTTTACGTGAAGGACGGGAGGCGGCGTTGTCGTTGAAACGTGGCACCGTTGGTGACAATGTCATGTATCTGGAGACCGGGCAGGGCAGCGCGTTGTCGGCTGATGCCCATCACGGCGTCGATGAACAGACGTTGGAGGTTCGGGCCTATGCCGTGGCGCGGGAGGTCAAGCCGCTGCTGGTCAATACAGTTGTCGGCTTCATTGGGCCGGAATATCTTTATGATGCCAAGCAGATTATTCGCGCCGGTCTTGAAGATCATTTCTGCGGCAAATTGCTGGGCGTGCCGATGGGCGTCGATGTCTGCTATACCAACCATGCCGAAGCTGATCAGGATGACATGGACAACCTGATGGTGCTCCTGACCGTAGCGGGCGTGAACTTCCTGATTGCCGTGCCGGGTGCAGACGATGTCATGCTCAATTATCAAAGCCTGTCCTATCATGATATTGTCGGTCTTCGTCACCAGTTCAACCGTCCGCCCGCGCCGGAGTTCGAAGCCTGGCTGAAGCGGATGGGGATGATTGATCGGTCCGGTCGACTGGCGCCATTGCCCCAATCCAATGCTTTTTCTCGTAACCTTCTATCTTACAAGGCATCGGCATGAGCAATTCCGTCGATTTCGACCCGTTTGCAAGGTTTCGCAGCGCCACTCGGGCGCGCATAGGCCTTGGCCGGGCAGGCGATGCGATGCCAACACAGGCCGTTCTGGAGTTTCAACTGGCCCACGCTAGGGCGCGCGATGCCGTCCATGGGGAAGTGGATTTCGAGAAACTGGCGACCGCGCTGGCCCCCATTGAAACAGTGCTGGTCCATTCCTTGGCAAAAGATCGGGCGACCTATCTGACGCGCCCCGACCTTGGACGTATGCCGGACAGCCATGACCTTCCGGCACCGGGCAAGACCTACGAAATCGCCTTCATCATCGCCGATGGCCTTTCGGCAGCTGCGGTGGAGCGCCATGCCGTTTCGGTCTATGAAGCCACGGTGCGCCGGCTCGGAGGGTTTTCAGTCGCCCCGGTTATCCTTGGAAAGCAGGCGCGTGTCGCTTTCGGTGATGAAGCCGCGGCGGCCTTCGGCGCGCAAGTGGCTATCGTCCTGATTGGAGAGCGGCCCGGTCTTAGCGTTCCCGATAGTCTTGGCGCTTATATTACGTTTGAGCCGCGTAAAGGACGGCGCGATAGTGAGCGCAACTGCATTTCCAATATTCATGACGACGGATTGTCTTATGAATCGGCGGCGGAAAAGATTTCCTGGCTGGTGAAGGAGGCCTTACGGTTGAAACTCTCAGGTGTCGACCTGAAGGAAAACGCCGTGGATGGTATCTCACTCCCGCATGGCGCGAAATCGTTGACCTAA